>CAMLDZ010000025.1 GCA_946478985.1 uncultured Solimonas sp. | reverse complement strand
AGGGTGCCGGCCATGCGCCGCATCACTCTCACCCCGAGCTGCTGCTTGCCGCGCTGGAGCAATTCCTCGGCGGCCATAGCGTTAACAGGCCCTAGGAGGCCAGGCGGCTGCCGGTCCGGGTCGCCGCTGGCGATCCACTCGATCGCGGTGTCGACGCTCAGTCCGGCACCGCATTGGCCTCGACGATCAACAGCACATCGCCGGCGCGGATGCGCGAGTCTTCGCCCTGCCAGGGGCCGACCGGCTGACCGTCGCGATACAGGCGCAGGCCCAGACCGGGGCGCAGCTCGCGCAGATCCAGCCCCAGTTCGTGCGCATGCGGCGCGCGCTCGCTGAGGCGAACGCGGCCGTCGGCGCGCATGAGATCGGAGAGGTAGTCGACGATGTTGGAGGACTGCAGCGAATCAGCCATCAGATAGCCGCCGACGATGGACGGCGTGACGATGGCATTGGCGCCCGCCTGACGGATCAGCTTGATGTTTTCGGCCTCGCTGACATTGCAGATGACGCGGATGCTGGTGTGCACCTGCCTGACCGTGAGGACTGCCAGCACGGCGGCGGCATCGTTGCCCAGGCAGATCAGTACCGCCTGCGCATCATCGATGCCGGCGTCGCGCAGATCTTGTTCGCGGGTGGCATCGCCGCGGAAACCCACGAAGCCGTCGTCGGCCGCCTGCCGCAGGCGCGACTCGTCACGGTCCAGCACCAGGATCTGCGCCGGCGGGGTGCCACGCGCGACGGCCTCCAGCGCCGCACTCTGGCCGCTGTGGCCATAGCCGCAAATCACCAGATGCTGTTGCATGGATTGCTGCAGTCTCTGCATGCGTCGGTTCTCCAGCCAGCGGTGCAACACCAGTTCGTAAGCCGTGCCCAGGAAGATCAGCCAGATCATCAGGCGTGCCGGCGTCAGCAGAATCGCGTCGATGGCGCGCGCGCGGTCGGTGACCGGAACGATGTCGCCGTAACCGACCGTGGTGACCGTGACGGCGGTGAAGTACACCACGTCTGCGAAGCTGATCTCGCCGTCGACCGCGTCGCGCAGTCCGGCGCGATCGAGCCACAGCGCCAGCACCACGGCGGCGATCAGCAGCGTGAGGAACGCCAGGCGCTTGAGCAGGATGCGCTCCGGCGAAGCGCTGGCGCGGGCGAAGATGCGCGAGGTCCGCACCGCGCCGCGCGCCGTCGGCGCCTGCCGCCGGCCGCGATCGAGCGGCAGCCTCACGGGCGGCCCCGCGGAAGAAAGTTTGCCGCCATGGCGCGGTAGATCGGCTCGCGGCAGACCAGGCGCGAACTGCCGCCGGCGATGAAGGCAGTGGCCAGCAGCGCCAGGATCAGGGCGTGGTCGTCCACCATCTCCATCACGATCACCGCCCCGGTCAGGGGCGACTGCGTGACGCCGGTGAAGTAGGCGACCATGCCCAGCACGATCATCGCGGCGGCCGGTACCTGCGGCAGCATCGGTGCCAGATCGGCGCCGATGCCGGCGCCGGTGGCGAGCGACGGCGAGAAGACCCCGCCCGGCATGCCGCTCAGGTATGAACCCAGGGTTGCGAGCGCCTTGAACAGCGGGAACAGCGGCTGCGCCGGCGCGTCGCCGGCGAACAGGGCCTGTACCTGCTCGTAGCCGGTGCCGTAGCTGGCGCCGCCGGACAGCAGGCCGATCAGGGCCACGCCGACGCCGAGCGCGAACGCCGTCCGCAGGGGGCGCTCGCCCAACAGCGGGCTCAGCCATTGCCCGGCGGAGATCAGCAGCGTCGCGAACAGGCCGCCGGCCAGCCCTGCGACGATGCCGCAGACCGGCACCGCCAGCCAGGCGCGCCAGTCCGGCAACTGCGCGTTGGCGACGCCGAAGTAGGCGTGATCGCCCTGCAGACCGACAGCGACCACGCCGGCGAGGATCACGGCAGTGATCAGCGTGCCGGTGCTGCGCTCCTCGAACGAGCGCGCCAGTTCCTCGATGGCGAAGACGATGCCGGCGATCGGCGTATTGAAGGCCGCCGCCAGGCCCGCCGCACTGCCGGCCAAGACCAGGCCGCGGCGCAGATAGGCGTGCGGCAGCGCAATGAAGCGGCCCAGCATGTGCATCAGCGCGGCACCGATGTGTACCGTCGGGCCCTCGCGGCCGACCGATGCGCCGCCCAGCAGACCGATGACCGTCAGCACCATCTTGGCGGCGGCGACGCGCAGCGACAGCAAGGCACCGCGATGTTCTGCATCGTCGGATTCGAGAGCGGCGATGGCCTGCGGGATGCCGCTGCCGCGCGCCGCAGGCGCGAAACGCCGGGTGAGCCCGACGACCAGCACCAGGGCGACCGGCGTCAACAGGGGCACCAGATACGGCCACCGCTGCGCGATGCCGGCATGCAGGGTGATCGCCCACTCGCAAGCCTTGGCGAAGCCCACCGCGGCGAGGCCGACGAGCACGGCGCCGCACCAGAACACGGCGCGCGTCCGCCAGGCGCGCAGCAGGCGACGCCGGCCGCGCAGGTGCACCTTCAAGGGGTGATTCATCGGCCGATGGTAACAACCGCCGCCGCTTTGCCGCACGCCATCGGTACGCACAGCAGCGGGCTCAATCGAAGAAGCTGCTCGGGCTGATGCCGAACTGCCGCTTGAACATCGTCGCGAACGCGGTGGGGCTGGCGTAACCGGCGGCCAAGGCCACGTCGAGCACGCGGGCGCCGCCGGCGAGCTGTTCGAGAGCGGCCAGCAGGCGCGCCTGCTGACGCCATTGGGCGAAGCTCATGGTGGTGGCGCGCAGGAAACGGCGGTGCAGGGTGCGGACGTCGATGCCGATCGCCTGCGCCCACTGTGCGGCGGTGCGCGGATCGTCCGGCGTTTCGCTCAGCGCGGCGCAGATCGGCCGCAGCAGTGGATCGCTCGGCTGCGGCAGGTGCAGCGGCAGGCTGGGCACGGTGCGCAGTTCGTCGATCAGCAGCGCCATCAGCCGGCCTTCGCGGCTGTTGGCGCCGTACGGTTGGCGCACGTCCAGGCCTGAGCGCAGGAGTTCGCGCAGCAGCGGCGTGACGCCGAGCACCGCGCAGCGTTCCGGCAGTTCGTGCGCGGCGTCGGCGCGGATGAAGGCGGTCAGCATCTGCACCGGGCCGACCATGCGCACGGAATGCTCGACGCCGGCCGGCAGCCAGAGGCCGCGCGTCGGCGGCACCACCCACAGGCCGTCATGCGTGCTGATCACCATCACGCCGGCCTCGGCGTGCAGCAGCTGCGCGTTGGGGTGGTCGTGCAGGCCGGTGATGTGGCCGGACGGGTAGCTGCAATCCATCACCATCACCGGCAGCTCGCTGCGGTCATAGGCGTGGTGCGGCGACTGCGGGTCGGCAGTCGCGGGGCCGGCGAAGGCTTTGTCCTGCACTTTGTCAGTTTTGCGAAGCATTGCGCCGCATTCTCGCAGGACGGTCAGCGCCTGAGCCACTACGCTGCGCGCCGCATCAAGACGAGGCCCGCCAGTTCCGGCGGTGCCGATGCCTGCTTCCCATGTCCAGCCCCACGTCCACTCTGAACCCCACGACGAGCGCGGCAGCGCCGGCCCTGCGCGAGACCACGCGCTACGACGTCATCGGCGCGCTGAGCTTCTCGCACTTCCTCAACGACATGATCCAGTCGCTGATCCTGGCGATCTATCCGCTGCTCAAGGCCTCGTTCGCGCTGAGCTTTGCGCAGATCGGCCTGATCACGCTGGTCTACCAGCTCACCGCCTCGCTGCTGCAGCCGCTGATCGGTCTTTACACGGATCGCCGTCCGCAGCCGCGCTCGCTGCCGGTCGGCATGGGCTTCACGCTGGCGGGTCTGGTGCTGCTGGCGTATGCGCCGAGCTTTGGCCTGCTGCTGGTGGCGGCGGCGCTGGTCGGCACCGGCTCTTCGATCTTCCATCCGGAGTCGTCGCGGATCGCGCGGATGGCCTCCGGCGGCCAGCATGGTCTGGCGCAGTCGCTGTTCCAGGTCGGCGGCAATGCCGGCAGCGCCGCCGGCCCGCTGCTGGCGGCGCTGATCATCCTGCCGCACGGCCAGCGCAGCGTGGCCTGGTTCACCATTGCCGCGCTGGTGGCGATCGTCGTGCTGTGGCAGATCGGCGGCTGGTTCCAGCGCCAGCAGCTCGCCGCCGGAGCCAGGCCGCGTGCGCCGCAGGCCGCGTCGCTGCCGCGCGCCAAGGTGATGCAGGCGATGGCGGTGCTGGTGGCGCTGCTGATTTCGAAGTATGTCTACATGACCAGCATCACCAGCTACTACACGTTCTATCTGATCAGCAAGTTCGGCGTCGGCGTGCAGCAGGCGCAGCTGCATCTGTTCGCGTTCCTGTTCGCGGTGGCCGCCGGCACGGTGCTCGGCGGGCCGATCGGCGATCGCATCGGCCGCCGCCGCGTGATCTGGGCGTCGATCCTCGGCGTCGCGCCGTTCACGTTGCTGCTGCCGCACGTCAATCTGGCGTGGACCGCGGTGCTGCTGTTCGTGATCGGCTTCGTGCTCGCCTCGGCATTCTCGGCGATCCTGGTGTTTGCACAGGAGCTGGTGCCGGGCAAGGTCGGCGCGGTGTCCGGCTTGTTCTTCGGCTTCGCGTTCGGCATCGCCGGCATCGGCGCCGCCGCGCTGGGGCAGGTGGCGGATGCCAGGGGTGTGGAATACGTCTACCAGCTGTGCGCGTACCTGCCGCTGCTGGGCCTGCTGACGGCGCTGCTGCCGGATCTGAGGCGCGGTCGGGATTGAGCGGGCGCGGGCCCCTCACCCCAACCCTCTCCCCGCAGGCGGGGAGAGGGAGATTAGCGCCGCCGCTGTGTGAGGCGGAATCAAATCAAGGCTTCAGACTCCCTCTCCCCGCGGGGCGGGGAGAGGGTTGGGGTGAGGGGCGCATCGCCGCCGGAGACCCGCGCAGACTTCAGCTGAACTTCGAGAAGTCCGGCTTGCGCTTCTGCATGAAGGCTTCCAGCGCCTCGAGCGCTTCCGGCATCTTCAGCAGCGGCACAAAGCTGTTGATCTCGGCGGCGATCACGCCCTGCATCTGTTCGCGCGTCCAGCGCTTGAGCAGGGCCTTGCTGGTACGCAGCGCGTTGGGCGGCTGCGCGGCGAGCTTGTTGGCCTGCGCTTCGGCGTGGGCCAGCAGCTCGCTGTCCGGCAGCACGGCGTTGACGATGCCGGCCTCGCGCGCCTGCGCGGCAGTGAAGCGCTCACCGAGCAGCAGCAGTTCCGCCGCACGCGGATGGCCGAGCATCGCCGGCAGCATCCATGTCGAGCCCAGCTCCGGGCAGATGCCGATGTTGACGAACGGCAGCTGGAAGCGCGCCGACTCGGCGGCGTAGATCAGGTCGCAGTGCAGCAGCATCGTCACGCCGATGCCGATGGCCGGACCGCGCACCGCGGCGACGATCGGCTTCGGGAAGTTGGCGATGCCGTACATGAAGCGCGGCAGCGGATGCTCCGGGCCCACCGGCTCGCCCTTCACGAAGTCGGCGATGTCATTGCCGCTGCAGAAGGCCTTGTCGGCGCCGCTGAGCAGCACCGCGCGGATCTGCGAATCTGCGGCGGCCGCGTCGAGCGCGTCGGCCAGCCCCTGATACATCTCGCGGTTCAAGGCATTGAGCTTGTCGGCGCGATTCATCTGCACCTGCAGCAGATGTCCATGCCGGCTCGTGCCGATCAGTGGCTGGTTCACCTTGCGCTCCTGGGTCGGAATCGTGTGGAAACGGTGTGGGGATGGCGTAGGAATCCGCGACAGTCTAGGCCGTGCCGGCATCCGCTGGCCTTGGCGGCGCTGACAGCGGCAGGCGGACACGGACGCACAGCCCGCCGCCTTCACGATCTTCGAGCAGGACTTCGCCGCGGTGTCCGCGGACGATGCTGGCGACGATCGCCAGGCCCAGGCCGCAACCGCCGTCGTCGAGATTGCGCGAACGGTCGCGGCGATAGAACGGCTCGAACACGGCGGCGCGTTCGCCGGCCGGAATGCCGGGGCCGCGATCCGCCACGCATAGCTGCGCCCAGCCGGGCTCGCGATCCAGCCAGACCTCGGCGCTGCCGCCGTAACGCAGGGCGTTGGCGATCAGGTTGCTCAGCACGCGCGTCAGTGCGGTGGCGTCGGCGTCGATCCACAGCGGCGGCGCGGCGGTGAACACCGCCTTGGCGCCGGCCTCGGCAAAGGCGCGCACCTCGCGGGCGGCGAGGGCGGCGAGATCGACGGGCTGCAGTGTCACGGCCGGGCTGTCGGTGCGCGCCAGTGCGAGGGTGTCGCGCAGCAGACGGTGCATCGCCTCGATGTCCTGCTCGGCGCGCTGGCGCTGCACCTCGTCGTCGAGCTGCTCGATGCGCAACCGCAGGCGTGTCAGATAGGTGCCCAGATCGTGGCTGATCGCCGCGAGCATGCGCGTGCGTCCCTGCAGCAGCTCGTCGATGCGACCGCGAAGCCGGTTGAACGCGGCGATCAGCTGCCGGACCTCGGCGGCGCCGGTCTCGCGCAGCGGCGCCTCGTCGCCGCTGCCGAAGCGCTCGACGGCGCGGGCGAGCTCCTGCAGCGGGCGGATCTGCCGCCACAGGCCCCACAGCGAGATCAGGCCGATCAGCACCAGCAGCAGCATCACCAGCAGTGCCAGCGGCCGCGCGATCAGCCGGCCGAGCAGCGGCGCGCGCAGTTCGAGTTCGAGCACGCGACCATCGCGCAATTCCACCTGCACCTCCAGCGGACGGCCGGCGCGCAGGCCGTCGGCGCCGAGCAGCGCCGCCAGCCGGCCCTTGCCGGGACCGCCGATCTCCATCCGCAAGCGCCGCCCGCCGAGCGTATCGAGGTATCGCTGCGTGATCGCGGCCAGCCGTGGCAGCGCGACGCCAGGCTGGCGATCCTGCCAGGGGCCGGGTGTCACGCGCAGCCGCAGGCCGGGGGTGTCGAGCGCCTGCTGCAGCCGCGGCAACTCGGCGGGCGCAGTGGTCTCGATCAGTTCGACGATCGCCGTCAGCTGCGCCGGGAACGGTGGTCGCCAGCCCTCACCGCTGTCGGCGAGCCGTTGCAGATAGAGCGCGCCGCCGAAAGTCGCAACGATCAGCGCCAGCGCCAGCGCCATCAGCGCGCTGAGCCGCAGCGCCAGGCCGAGACGCGGCATCAGAGCCGCTCGACCGCCGCGGTGAACAGGTAGCCGCCGTTGCGGACCGTCTTGATCAGCACCGGATGCTGCGGGTCCGGCTCGATCTTGCGGCGCAGCCGCGAGGCGGCGACATCGATCGAGCGGTCGAAAGCTTCCCAGCTGCGGCCCTTGGTCAGGTCCATCAGCTGGTCGCGTGACAGCACGCGCTGCGGGTGGCGGACGAATACCGCGAGCAGATCGAAGTCGCCGGCCGACAGCTCGATCTCGCTGCCGTCGTCGCGCAGCAGCCGGCGCGCCTGCAGATCGAAACGAAAGCCGGCGAAGGCCAGCAGCTCGCGGGCGGCGCCGGCTTCGGCGACGGTGACTGCGCAGCGACGCTGCACCGCGCGAATCCGCGCCAGCAGCTCACGCGGGTTGAAGGGCTTGCCCAGATAGTCGTCGGCGCCGAGCTCCAGGCCGATGATGCGGTCGATGTCCTCGGTCTTGGCGGTGAGCATGAGGATCGGCACGGTGCTGCGCGCACGCAGGCGGCGGCAGATCGACAGGCCGTCCTCGCCGGGCAGCATCAGGTCGAGGATCAGCAGGTCGGCCGCCTCGCGTTGCAGCTGCGCGTCGAGCTCGCCGCCGCTGCGCACCCAGTGCGCGGCATAGCCCTCGCGCTGCAGGAAACTCTGCAGCAGGGGGCCGATCTCGCGGTCGTCCTCGACGATCACGATGCGGCTGGCGGGGGGCGGGCTGTGGTTCATCGGCGCTGCCGAGCTTATCGCCGCGCCGTCCGCCGTGCGCTGGCGGTTACAAGCCGTCACACCGCGATACCGCAGGGACAAGGCGCTGCAAGCTGCGCGGAGGAGGCTGTGCACACCGGCACATCGGGTGCCGATCGCACAGGAGACTTTCATGAAACCCCGTATCAAGCCCCTCGGCCGCTACACCGCGCTGGCGCTGCTGCTCGGCTGCGCGGTCGCGCTGCCGGCTGCGGCGCAGGACGGTCCCGAGCTGCTGCGGCTGGCCGATGGCGACGGTGACGGCGCCATCAGCCAGGCCGAGGCGCGCGCCGCGGCGCAGCAGCAGTTCGCGCAGCTGGACCGCAACCACGACGGTCAGATCAGCGAGGCCGAGTTTGTCGAGTCCCGCGTCGCCCGCTTCAACACCGCCGACGGCGATGGCGACGGCAAGCTGACGCGCGCGGAACTGCGCGCGCAGCTGATGAGCCGGCGCCAGCGCTGAAGCTTCGGCGTTTTTCCCCAGTCGTTTTCCGTCTTTTTCCAGGAGTTTCACCATGAATCAGTCCAAGCATCCTTCGCTTCGTCGCTCCGCCACGCTCATGCTCGCTGCCCTCGGTCTGACGCTGCTCGTCGCACCGCTGGCCTCGGAGGCGCGCGAGCGCACGCGTTCGGCCCATGTCAGCGGTCCGCAAGGGCAAACGGCCACACGCGACATGCACGTACAGGCCGGCAACGGCCAGCGCGCGGCGACGCGTGAGGTGCAGGGCCCCAATGGCGGCTCGCGCAGCGCCGAGCGCGGCTACGACCGCGAGACCGGCCAGGCCTATCACGAGGTGACGACCACCACGCCGTCCGGCCAGACGCAGACGCGCAGCGGCAGCACCAGCTGGGGCGACGGCGCCTATCAGCACAGCGGCAGCGCCACCGGCTTCAACGGCCAGAGCTACAGCAGCAGCGCGCAGGGCAGCTACGGCGACGGCAGCTACAGCCGCTCGCGCAGCGTCAGCGGCCCGGCCGGCACGGCGACGACGCAGGCCAGCGGCAGCTATGACCCGGCCACCGGCACCGCGACGCGGCAACTCGACAAGAGCGGCCCCAACGGCGGCTCGATCTCGCGCAGCGCCGACGTGACGCGCGGCGGCAACTGAGGCGCAGCGGCCCGGCGCCACGGCGCCGGGCCGCCCACCGACGAGATTTACGATGCAGATGCTCTCTCACTTCGATTTTTCGCAACGCGGTCCGGCGGTGCTGTTGCTGGTGCTGCTGGTGGCCGTCGAGCTGCTGTGGCTGCGCCGCCAGGGCCGCGACTGGGACTGGCGCGAGTCGCTGGCGTCGACGGCGGTGGCGCTCGGCAATCGCCTGATCCGGCCGCTGACGGCGCTGTTGCTGGCGCCGCTGTTCCTGTACGTGCATGAGCGGCGCCTGCTGGAGATCGATATCGACAGCGCCTGGGGTTTCGTGGCGCTGTTGCTGCTGGTCGATTTCATCTACTACTGGTTTCATCGCGCCAGCCACCGCATTGCCTGGTTATGGGCCACGCATGGCGTGCATCACTCGACCACGCGCTTCAATCTTTCCGCCGCCTATCGTCTGGGCTGGACCGATCTGCTGTCCGGCAGCTGGCTGTTCCTGCTGGCGCTGGTCTGGCTGGGCCTGCCGGCGGCGGCGGTGCTCGCGGCGTTCTCGCTGAACCTGCTCTACCAGTTCTTCCTGCACACCGAGGCGGTCGGCCGGCTCGGACCACTCGAATGGCTGTTCAACACGCCCAGCCATCACCGCGTCCATCACGCGCGCAACGCCGCGCTGATCGATCGCAACTTCGGCGGCGTGCTGATCGTCTGGGACCGCCTGTTCGGCAGCTTCGCCGAGGCGCCCGCTGATGAGGCATTGAAGTACGGCCTCAGCGACGGCGATCGCGGCCATCATCCGCTGCGCATCGTGTTCGGCGGCTGGCTGGACCTGCACAAGCAACTGCGCCGCACGGCCGGCTGGCGGGCGCGGCTGCGCCTGCTGTTCCTGCCGCAATAAGCGTGGCCGCCACGGGCAGCCTGCGCCTACCAGCGCAGGCTGATCTGCGTGCCGCCGAAGCCGACACCCGGCCACTGGTCGGAATCGGTGTAGCCGCCGAAGGCCGAGATGAGCCAGTGCGCGCCGAGCGCCAGGTCGATGCGCGCACTCAGGGTCTGCAGGCGTTCCGCGGTATCCAGCACGCGGTCGCGGCTGTAGTCGGTCGTCAGCGTCCAGGCCTTGAACTGGTAGCTGAGACCGGCGGCGAGCGAATCCTGCAGGAACGCCTGATCCTGCGTGACACCGGACAGGCGCGTGCGCAACAGAAATGCCGGGAGATTGCTGCCGCTGTCGTAGTCGTAGCGCATGCCGGAGGCGAATATTCGCAGCCTGTCGCTCAGATCGGCGCTGCCATGCAGGCCGATGCCGCTGCCGTCGAAGTCCTCGACGATGCGCACGCTCAGAGGATCGCCGCGACGGCGCTCTACGCTGGTCATCGTCTCGCTCTGCGCAGAGCGCTGGAACAGGTCCAGGCCCAGCGTCGCGCGCGGCCAGCGATAAGACAGGCTGGCGCTCAGATCCTCCTGCTCGATGAGCGCGCCGTCCTTGCGGTGCGCGTAGCCTGCGGCGAGCTCGATGGCGCCGAGACGGATGCCGGCATCCACGCCAAAGCCGCTGGTATCGACCGCCGTCTGCGCCGGCCCTGCTTCCGGCGCGGCGCCAGGCGCGGCCCCAGATCCGGCCTCAGAGCCGGGCTCAGGCTCGGCGGCGTCCGCAGCCTGCGCATCGGCCTCGCTGTGCAGGCGGCTGTAGCGCAGCGCAGTCCAGCCGCGGGTGCCCAGCGGCAGGTCCAGCGCCACCTCGCCGGAGCGCGAGTCGGCGTCGTCGGCCTGCGCGGCCACGGCCAGCGCGTAGCCCTTGAGCGGGGCGGGCCCGACGGCCTGCGCGCTGCTTGCTCCCAGGCCGATCGCGGCGAACAGGGAGGCGGGCGCGAGTGCGCGACGGCGGGGGAATGCGGTGCCAAGGCGCCGTGCTCTGCGGGTCATGTCGGCAATCTTCATGACGGCAGATCGTGAACGACCGCGGCGGGCCGGCTGCTACCGCCGCGTAAGCGCTTGTGACAGTAAGTAACCAGCGCGATGCGCGGCGCCGCTGCGCAGCGCTCAGCGGCGTCCGAGCAGGCGCAGCAGATCGGCGCGGCGCAGCCACAGCAGCAGCGCCGCCATCAGCCAGACGCCGCAGGCCAGCGTGAACAGCTCGCCGCCGTCGCTGCTGCCGTCGGCGTTGACCACGGCGACGCCCAGCGGCGTGAACAGGTGGAAGAAGATCGCGCCGCTGATGACGGCCAGCGCCAGCAGCGCGCCCAGGCCCTGGACGACGCGCCGCCGCGGCAGCAGCGCGCCGGCGATCAGCAGCAGCGAGGCCAGCAGCTCGGCGCTGCCGACGACATGCGCGCTGAAAATGCCGCCGGGCGCAAACACGCCGGCGAAGCCCAGGCTGGCGGCCCAGGGGTCGAGCTTGCCTTCGAAGATGTAGCGCGTCTCCGGCGAGTCCGTGAACTTGAAGAACAGCGATTGCACGAACACGAAGGCGATGTAGGCGGTCGGCAGCCAGTGGCCGTGGCGGCGGATGAAGTCCATGGCGATTCCCCTTTCCTGCTTAAGGCTTGCTCAGCGCCGGCCAGTTGCGGTCGCCGGCCTCGATGTAATGCGTGCGGTCGGCCTCCCACAGCGTCTGCACTTTCTTGGAGTAGTTGAGATAGAGCTTGTCGCCGACCAGCGTGAACGCTTCGGGGTCGATATCGACCAGCTCGTTCTTGGCGCCGACCGCGTAGGCGCAATAGCCGCCGTACTGCGGCGCGTAGCGCGCCGGGTCGGCGGCGAACTGCTTCTGGTGCGCCGCCGAGGCGAACTGCCAGATCGCGCCCTGCCAGGTCTGGCGGAACTCGCGCAGGCCTTTCACCGCCTTGTGTTCGGTGTGGTAGGCGACGACGTCGTAACCGTCGACGGCCAGATGGCCGAAGGTCGTGGTGTTGAGCGTCGCCGCCGGCGCCAGCGGCGCGATCAGCAGCAGCGCGGCGGCGAGGCAGTAGCGGATGAGGGCGGGCATGAGCGGCTCCGGCTGATGGAGGCCTCCATCGTAGCGGGCTGCCGCCGCGGCACCAGCGCGATGCGGACGCGCTTTATGCGCGATCGTTCAGCGCTGCCGCCGGCCGCCCGCGCTCAGAACCACTGCTCGCCGCGGCGCAGATCCTCGCGGAAGCGGCGCAGCAACTCGAACGGGCCGGTCGTCGCCGCGCCGCGGCGGGCCTGCGCGTCGCCGATCGCGAACGCCATCCGCCACTGCCGGAAGAACGAGGCGTAGCCGCGCCACAGCGGCGTGTCCGGGTGGTAGACATGCGCCGCCTCGGCGGTGACGCCGTTGACTTCGAGCACACGCAGCCCCTGGCCGCTGCGCAGCGCCGCTTCCGAAGGGCAGCGCAGGTCCAGGCGGCCGAAGTGGAAGCCGTCGATCGCGTCGAAGATGCGCGTGATGGTGTGCAGCAGTTCGTCGCTGCCCAGATGCGAGGCGTCGAGGAACAGCGAGCCGCGGCAGTGCGCGCCGATCTCGACCAGCGGCAGGCGCTCGCCGGCCGTGGGGATCTGCTGCAGCCGCGTCGCAAAGCGCCGCCACAGCAACGGCGCGATCAGGCGGGCGCGGGCGTCGGCGGCGATCAGTTCGGCCAGCGTGCTGCGGCCGTCGCCGATGACGACGGGGAAGCATTTGTGGGTGATCGAGTAGATCTGCACCGCGCCGCTGTCCGGCTCTCGCCAGGCGAACACGCCGAACTCCTCGCCGGAAACGTAGCGCTGCACCAGCACGTCACCCGGCGCCTGCGCGAGGTAACGCTCCAGCGCCGCCTCGTCGCGGATCACCGCCACGCCGCGGCCGCGCGAGCCGATGTTGGGCTTGAGCACCACCGGATAGCCGGGGCCGGCGGCAACGAAGGCCTGCGCCTGGGCCACGCGCATCGCCAGCGGCTGCGTGAAGGCCAGGAATTCGAACGCGGCGACCGTATCCGGCGCGAGCTGCATCAGTGCGCCGAGCGCAACGGCCTTGCTCTCGCCGACCACGCCGCCGGATTCGAAGGCCGGATTGGCGGCAGTGAAGGCGGTGGGCCGCCGGTAGCGCAGACCCAGCCACAGGATGTAGGCGACCACCGGGATGTAGAACAGCCAGGCCGGCCAGAACTCCCAGCGCCGCAAGCGCTGCCAGCGGATCGCCAGGCGCAGCGACAGCGGCGGTCGGTAGGGCGCGGCTGGCGGCAGCGGTGCGCTCAGGTCGCCCATTGCAGGCGCTCGTGGCGGATCGTTTCCGGCGCCTTGCCGAATTCGCCGGGAATGGCGATGCCGGCGGCGGCGACCACCGGCTTGATGATCGCGTAGTGGTGAATCGCGTGGCTGGCGACGAAGTTCAGCTCGCGCGCCAGCGTCGAGGGGCTCAGGTAGAAGTTCTCGCCCTGGGTGCCGATCGCCAGGCCCACCGACACCGCTTCATTGGCGGGTCGCGCGTTCAGCGCCTGCAGCAGCGCGACGATGCCGGCGAGCCGTTCGGCTGCGCGCTCCGGCAGCTGCTCGACCTCGCGGTCGCGGGCGCGGTGGTCGTAGTCGACCAGGGCGCCGGGCTCGCGCTGCAGCAGGGACTCGTAATGCTCGATGACGTGGCGCAGATGCGGGCCGACATGGGCGCCGAAGGCGCCGGCGCGCGAGCGGTAGGCCTCCACCAGCGCCTGCGCCTGCGCGATCACCGCGATGTTGAAGGCGATCAGCTCAGCGAAGGACGGACGGGATTTCATCGCGTACCTCGGGCAAGGGGGGCGGCGCGCTGCGCTGCTGGCGCGCATGGCGCAACAGCAGCAGCGAGTACAGCGTGCAGAACGATACGGTGGGAATGAAGCCGGGCGCCAGCGTCAGCAGCAGCTGCGGCGTATGCAGGGCGGTGTGCACGCTGATCAGCAGCGTATAGGTCAGTGCCATCGAACCGCAGAAGGCCAGCCCGGCACCGGCTTCCGGGCGCCGCGCCAGCGCGAACAGTCGATTCATCACGGCAACGCCGGCCAGCGTCAGGCCGGTGCTCATGGCGAAATGCGCGGCGCCGATGCGCAGCGCCGCAGCGCTGCCGGCTGAGCTGTTGGCGACGATGGCCCAGCTTCCATAGGCGGCGCCGCCGAGGACCGCGCCCAGGGGGCTGTCCATCAGCCGCCGCAGGCGGTCAAACATCATGGGAGTTTGCGTCGATCAAATGCCGCGGCATCCTCGCAGCCCCGCTATGTCTCTGCGCTGAATGAATTTTCTCTGTTTTCATTATTTTCCAAAGCGTCTGTAGTCCTTTGCCGTCAGCACAGGCTAGAAGGCCGGCGTGCAGCTGCCCATCCGCGATTGCACCGCGTTCATGCCCGTTCGTTCGCTCCGCTCCTGCGCAGCTGTCCGGGGCCCACGCCTTCCACCCGTTTGAACGTGCGCCGGAACGCCGCCTCGCTCTGGTAGCCCAGCTGCTCGGCGATGGCCGCCACCGACAGCCGGCGGTCGCGCAGCAGGCGGCGTGCCTCGGCGATGCGCCACTGCGTCAGGTACTGGAACGGGCTGATGTCGAGCAGCCGCGTGAATTCCAGCGAGAACGCGGTGCGCGACATGCCGGCGATCTGCGCCAGGGTTTCGACGCGCCAGGGCCTGCCGGGCGCCAGGTGCATCGCCGACAGCGCCTTGGCCAGCCGCGGATCGGCCAGCGCGGCGAGCAGGCCGCGCTGCTCGGCCGATTGCGCGGCGTAGGTGCAGACCGCCATCACGAACAGGCTGTCGGCGAGCTTGTCGAGAATCGCCTGCTGGCCGGGCAGGCGCCGCCGCGCGCAGTCTGACAGCAGTTGCGCCAGTTCGCGGAACGTCGAGCCGCTGTCGGCGGCGCGGACCACGAAAGCGTCGGGCAGCGCCGCCAGCAGCGGATTGCGGCTCTCCGAGCTGAAATGGAATTCGCCGCATACCAGCGTGCTGTAGTCGTCGGCCGGCGGGTCTGCTTCATGGTCGAGCCGGCCGCGCAGGGTATGGGCGGCGCCGCGCGTGAAGACGATCAGATCGCCGGCCTGCAGCAGCAGCGGCGCGTCGAAGCTGGCGCAGCACACCCAGCAGCGGCCGCGATCGATCAGATGAAAGCTGCCTTGCGGCGTGGCCGGCTCGTTCTCGAACCAGCGCCCGCAGTAGTCGGGCGCCGAGACGATCGTCACCTGCAGCGGATGGGCGGCGAACACGGTGGCCAGCAGCGCCTCGCGTGCGGCTTCGCTGCGGTCCGCCAGATCACGGTCGACGAGGGCGCTCACGGGTATGGAACCCGCGAGCCGGTGGCTGGCTCAAAGACGGCGCGCATCGGGGATGAGGGTCCGGTCTCGTCGCGTGGCGGAGGTGCTCGGCGCGCAGTTTAGCGCCAAGCCGGACGCGGTCGGCGCACGCGACGCCGTCGCCGCTGCCTATAATCGGCCCGCACTCAGTGACCGCGCGCCGGAATGCCGCGATCCCATACCAAGAACGAAGAGGTGCCGGATGGATCTGACACCCAAGCCCGAGCCAACGCCGGCGCCGTCCGCCAGGTCGACCTCGACCATCGGCCTGCCGCGCCCGCGCGGCCTGGCCTGGGCGGCGTCGCTGCTCGACGTCGCCACCGGCCTGAGCCGGCTGGAAACGCATTACCGCCGCCGCCCGCAGGACGCCAGCCCCGCCGGCTTCGTCCGCTACGCGCTGTCGGCGATGGGCATCTCGCATCACCTGGCCGCCGGCACGCTCGACGACATTCCCGAGCGTGGCCCGCTGCTGATCGTCGCCAACCATCCTTACGGCGCCGCCGAGGGCCTGGCACTGGCGGACCTGCTGCTGCGCCGCCGCCCGGATCTGCGCCTGCTCGCCAACATGCTGCTGCAGACCTTGCCCGAGCTGGCGCCGCTGGTGATTCCGGTCGACGTGTTCAACAACGGCGTCAACGGCCGCAGCATTCGCGAGGCGCTGCGTCACCTCAAGGACGGCGGCGCGCTGGTGGTGTTTCCGGCCGGCGAGGTCAGCCGCATCGACTGGTCGACGCGGCAGATCAGCGATCCGCCGTGGTCGGCGAGCATCGCCACGCTGGCTCGCCGCACCGGCGCGCCGACCCTGCCGATCTTCGTCGAAGGCCGGCCGCGCTGGCGCTCGCTGGCCGCCGGCACCCTCAATCCGCGCCTGCGCACGGCGCTGCTGGCGCGCGATCTGCTCGCGCTCAAGGGGCATAGCATCGGCCTGCGCATCGGGCCCAGGCTGCCGGCGGCCGAACTGCAGCGCATTCCGGAATCGGCGCAGGCCGATTACCTGCGCGTGCTGACCTATTCGCTGGGCGTCGATCGCGCCTGCCGCGGTCCCGCGCCGCGGCCGCTGGCGCCACTGGCGCCGGCGGCCGATCCCGGACTGCTGGCGGCGGAAATCGCCGAGCTCGGCGCCTACCGGCTGCTGCAGGCCGGCGAGTTCGAGCTGTATCTGGCGCCGGCGTCGCGGATGCCGACGCTGCTCGACGAGATCGGCCGCCTGCGCGAGGCGAGCTTTCGCGAGCTGCAGGAAGGCAGCGGCATGAGCCGCGATCTCGACCGCTTCGATAAGCATTACGAGCATCTGTTCCTCTGGCATCCGCAGCGGCGCCAGATCGTCGGCGCCTATCGCTTCGGCTTCACCGAGCGCATCGTCCGCCGCCAGGGCGTCGACGGGCTCTACACGCGCACGCTGTTCCGCTACGACGAACGCCTGGTCGAGCACATCGGCTGCGCGGTCGAGCTGGGCCGTTCGTTCGTCGCGCCGGACTGGCAGAGGAGCTTCCAGCCGCTGCGCCTGCTGTGGGGCGGCATCGCCGCGGTGCTGGCGCGCGAGCCGCGCATCCGCTACCTGTTCGGGCCGGTCAGCATCAGCCCCAGCTACAGCGTCGCCGCGCGGCGGATGATTGCCGGCGCGCTGAGCCGCCATCACGCCGATCGCCAGCTGCAGGCGCTGATCCAGCCCCTGCACCCGCTCGACGAGGCGCGCCAGCCGGAGGCGCATCGCAACGTCATCTCGGCGCTGGCCGATCCCAAGCTGCTGTCGCGCGCGATCTCCAAGCTGGAGCGCGGGCCCGGCCTGCCGGTGCTGGTACGGCACTACCTGGAACTCAATGGCCGTTTCGCCGGCTTCAATGTCGACGAAAGTTTCGGCGGCACGCTCGACGGCCTGGTGTTCGTCAGCGTCGCCGACATCCCGCCGCGCACGCTGGAGCATTTCATGCGCGCCGGCGGAGTGGTGACATAGCCAAAGCCGGCCAGCGCGTCGGCCTGCTCGACCTGCTGCGCGGGGGTGTGGCGATGCTGCCGGATGCCGGCAGCGTCGCGCGCAGTCTGTGGATCGGCCTGCGCGCCAGGCCCCAGGACCAGGATTCGCTCGGCGCGCGCTTCGCCGAGATCGCTGCGGCGCATCCGCAGCGCGAGGCCTTGCGCTTCGAAATGCGCAGCTGGCGTTACGGCGAGCTCAACGCCTGGGCCAATCGCATCGCCGCGACGATGAAAGCCTTCGGCGTGCGCCGCGGCGATGTCATCGCCGTGCTGATGGAGAACCGCCCCGAGGCGCTGGCCTGCGTGCTGGCGACGGTCAAGCTCGGCGCGGTGGCGGCGATGCTCAATCCGCAGCAGCGCGGCGCGGCACTGCAGCAGGCGATCGGCCTGGTCTGGCCGCGCGCCTACATCATCGGCGAGGAATGTCGCGCCGCCTTCGACGCGGTGCGGCTGCCGCGCGGCCGCGGCGCGCCGCTGATCTGGTGGGACGGCGATGGCGCCGCGCCCTTGGTGCCGACCGGCTATCGCGACCTGCGCGCCGACAGCCGCGGCGCCGCCACCGCCGACCCGCCGGAGACGGCGAGGGTGAGCCTCGCCGAGCCCTGTTTCTACATCTTCACCTCCGGCACGACCGGCCTGCCGAAGGCCTCGAAGATGACGCACTTCCGCTGGCTGCGCAGCTTCGCCGGCCTGGGCGCCGGTGCCGTGCGCCTGAAGGCCGGCGACGTGCTGTATTGCCCGCTGCCGCTGCATCACAACAACGCGCTGACGGTGGCCTGGAGCGCGGTGCTGGCGGCCGGCGCGACGCTGGCGCTGGGCCGCCGGTTCAGCGCCTCGCAGTTCTGGAACGAGATCCGCACCAGCGGCGCCACCGCCTTCTGCTACATCGGCGAGCTATGCCGCTACCTGCTGCTGCAGCCGCCCGCCGCGCACGACCGCGCGCACCGCGTCCGCGTCATCGTCGGCAACGGCCTGCGGCCGGAGCTGTGGGAAGCCTTCCAGGCGCGCTTCGGTATCCCGCGCATCTGCGAGTTCTACGGCGCCAGCGAAGGCAACCTGGCCTTCGCCAATGCCTTTGGCGTCGCGGGCTCGGCCGGCTATTGCCCCTTGTCGCATGCGATCGTCGCCTTCGACGCCGAACAGGAGCAGCCGCTGCGCGACGCCGACGGCCGCCTGCGCCGCGTCGGCCGCGGCGAGGTCGGGCTGCTGATCACCGAAGTCAACGAGCGCTCGCCGTTCGACGGCTATACCGACCGCGCGGCCAGCCAGGCCAGACTGCTGCGCGGCGTATTCGCCGCCGATGACTGCTGGTTCGACACCGGCGATCTGGTGCGCGACCAGGGCTTCCATCACATCCAGTTCGTCGACCGGGTCGGCGACACGTTTCGCTGGAAGGGCGAGAACGTCGCCAGCACCGAAGTCGAGGCGGCGCTCAACGCCTGCAGTGGTGTCGCCGAGGCGGCGGTCTACGGCGTGCAGCTGCCGCACGCCGATGGCCGCGCCGGCATGGCGGCGCTGACGCTGAACGGCCGCTTCGACGGCAAGGCCTTGCATCAGCAGCTGGCGCAGCAGCTGCCGGCTTATGCGCTGCCGCTGTTCCTGCGGCTGCGCGAGGCCCAGCAGACCACCGACACCTTCAAGCTGCGCAAGGTCGAGCTCAAGCGCGAGGGCTGCGATCCGCGCCGCATCGACGAGCCGCTGTACCTGCTGCGCGATCGCCAGCGCGGCTACGAGCCGCTCGACGCCGGTTTGTACCAGCGCATCGAGGCCGGCGAGCTGCGCTTCTGAGTCGGCTGCACGGCCAACATTGGCTAGCGCGCCGCTGCGATCCGCGCCACAGCCAAAGCGGCTCGCTTGCGGCCGGTGCAATGCTGCGCCGCCAACAGCGAACCCGGAGAGGCGCGTGAACGTCGACATCAAGATCGAGCGCAGCGTGGAGATTGCCGCCAGCGGGGCCCAGCTGCGCATGCTGCTCGACGATCTGGAGGGCACGCTCAAGCGCTTCCCCAAGCTGCGCCGGCTGACCCGGATCGGTGACGACAGCTATCTGTGGGAAATGAAGCCGATCGGTTCCAGGGCGGCCCGGATTTCGCACGAGGTGGTCTACGCGGCGCGCTACCAGGTCGACACGCGCAAGCAGCAGGTGCGCTGGGTGCCGGTGGCCGGCAAGGGCAATGCGACGATCGAAGGCGAGCTGCGGCTGCAGCCGCTAGGTGCGGCGACGCGGCTGAGCTTCCAGGTGCAGGGCCGGCTGCGCGATGTGCCGGTGCCGCTGATGTATCGCCTGCTCGCGCCAGCCTTCATCCAGGGCAAGTTCACGCGGCTGGTCGACACCTTCCTCGAAGACACGCGCGAGGCGATGCGCCCATAGAATGCGCGGACCCCGCCGCTGCCGCTGCCGACGCCCATGGTCACCTGTTATCTGCGTTACGTCATCGATCCGTACAAGCTGCGCGAGTTCGAGCACTACGCGCAGCTGTGGATCGCGCTGATCGGCCGTTTTGGCGGCCAGCATCACGGCTACTTCCTGCCGTCGGAAGGCGCCAACGACATCGCGCTGGCGCTGTTCAGCTTTCCGAGCCTGAGCGCCTACGAGGAGTACCGGCAGAAGATGTTCGCCGACGAGGAGTGCCGCGCGGCCCTGCGCTATGCCAAGGACACCGGCTGCATCCTGCGCTATGAGCGCAGCTTCTTCCGGCCCGTGCTGCCCGATCAGGCCTGAAGCTTCTTGCCGCGCCGCGGCCGGGGTGTCCCGGGCGCCGCGCCGGCCGCTTCGGTGAAGACGAAGTCGAAGATCATCTGCGTCGTCTTCTGCAGCTCGCCGGCGGCGAAGACGTCCTGGCCGGTGAAGTGCTTGAACTCCGATGAGACGGACATCAGCGTGCCGCCGAGGCCGATGATCGCGTAATACAGCCGTGCCGGTTCGCCGGCGCGCACCATGCCTTCGGCCTGGCCGCGGCGGATCAGCGCGATCGCCGCGTCAAACGAGCCGCTGAGGTGGTTGTCGATCAGCCAGTGCACGCGCTCGCTGCCTTGCGTGCTCTCCTGCGTCATGATGCGGTGCAGCTGCGGTACCTCGGCGGAGAACTGCACGAAGTTCTCGATGAACGCCCGCAGGCAGGCGCGCGCATCGGTGCCGTCGATTCGGTGCAGGCGCGCGTCATAGGCATGGCGATAGCGGCCGATGACGTCTTCCATCGTCGTCCGCCACAGTTGCTCCTTCGAATCGAAGTGGTAGAGCAGCAGCGTGTGGCTGACGCCGGCGCGCTCGGCCACCGCGCGCGTGGAGGTACCCTCGAAGCCGAAGGTGCCGAAGCACTCCAGTGCTGCGTGCAGCACGCGGGCGCGCACCAGCGCGCCGCGGCTGGGCGTGCTGCCATCACCGAGTTTTCCGGTGATGGCGGTCGCATCGGACTTGCCTTTGAGTCGTACCGCGCTGCGTGCGCGCTTGCCGCGCTGGTTGGTCTTGGCCGGCGCTTCGTTCTTCGGAGAATTCATTCGCGAAGCTTAACGAACACGCCGGTCCGCCGCAGTCGGATCAACGACTCAGGATCGCGCCGAACGCACTGCTGAGTGCGGCCTCGGCTTGCTGCGGCAGCGTGGTGGCGCGCCAGCCGATGTGCATGTCCGGCCGCACCAGCACGGCGCCGGACTCGTCGATCTGCCGCAGCCGCGCCCAGGCCCCTTCGCTATCGGCGTATTCGCCGCCGCTGCCGATCGAGCGCACGTCGATATCGACGCCGAACTGTTGCGAGGCCGCTGCCGCCGCCTGCTTCCAGGCAGCGTTGTCGGCGCCGGTGAGCAGCGTGAAGCGGCCGTGGCCGCTGATGTCGTGCGTCGACACCTTGCCGTTGCCGCCGTCCAGCCAGGCGTGCGGCAGGCGATGGCCGGGACGCGTGGTGACGGTGTACTTGCCGCCCATCGGATCGCGCTTGGGGGCGGGCGTGCCGTCGGCGATCACCGCGCTGCTGTCGTAGTGGAAGCCGAGTTCCAGATCGTGCGCGCAGAACTCCATGCGCTGCGTCATCAGCACCTCGTGCATGCGCGCGCGCGCCCATTCGCCCTCGAAGCCGTCGGACAGCAGGGTGTGGAAGGCGGCGGCGTTGAGTTCCGGCGGCGCGCCCGGAATCAGGCCGAAGCCGGCATCGGTGACGAAGTGGTTCATGAACGTGAACAGCGCCCACTTGGTGTTGCGCGCGGCGACCGGGCGACGTTCCGGCTCGTAGGTGTCGAGCAGCGCCGCGCCGGCCTGGCCCTTGACCAGCGCCGCCAGCTTCCAGGCGAGGTTGTGGGCGTCCTGGATGCCGGAGTTGAGGCCCAGGCCGGTGGTCGGCGGATGACGGTGGGCGGCGTCGCCGATGACGGCGATGCGGCCTTCGCCGTACTTGCTGGCCAGGATGGACTCGACGATCCAGTGGCTGACCCGATGCACCTTGATGTCGAGGTCCGGCAGCTTCAGCAGGGCGCGGATGCGCGGCACGATCAGGGTCTCGTCGAACTCCGGATCATCCGGGCGGAAGGCGAAGTGGAATACCCATTCCGGCGAGTGGCGGTCGTACTGGTCCGGGCCCATCGCCACCATCGCGCCGCTGGCCCAGCCGCCGCCGCCTTCCGGGTTGATGAACCAGCGGATCAGCGGCGCGTCGTCGGTGATGTAGGCGGACAGGTCGGCGGTGAAGTGCGTGCTGACCATGTCGACCAGATTGGTCGGCCCCTGCAGCTCGATGCCGATCTTCGGGCCGATGGTGCGACCGCGGTCGGCGCCGACCAGGTACTGCGAGCGCACCTGATAGGTCTCGCCGCTCTTGAGGTCCTTGATCGTCGAGGTGACGCCGTCGGCGTCCTGCGTGAAATCGAGCAGCTCGTTGGAGAAGCGCACGTCGCCCAGTCCGCCTTCTCCGGCTTTCTGGGCGAACTCGCGCAGCACCGGTTCCAGGCGCAGCAGCGGCAGATTGGCGGACAGCACCGGGCTGTCGGCGACATAGGTGTCGTACAGCGCGCCGCCGCCGAAGGCGTCCATGCGGTAGATGGTCTTGCGGTCCAGCGGGCCGTCGCCGCCGAGCGAGGTCAGCCAGTGCACCTGGTGCATGTTCTCGAACGGCGTGCCGCGCTGGTAGACGGTGTCGGCGATGCCGTACTCGCGGAAGATTTCCATCGTCCGCTGGTTGAGGTAGTGCGCCTTGGGCAGATGCGAGGTGGTGTCGTGACGTTCGACCAGCAGCGACTTGACGCCCTGTGCCGACAGGAAGATCGACAGGCTGAGGCCGGAGCCGCCGCCGCCGCAGATCAGTACGGGAACTTCGAGGGTCTTCATGAGATGTCCTTCACGGTGAAGCGGTGCCGGCGCAGTGGTCCGGCTGTTGATGGAAAACGGTCGGGGTGCGGGCGCCGGTTCTCAGACCACCGGCAGTACGGGCGAGCGGCTGGGCAGGTTTTCGCGGCGCAGCGAGCGTAGCGCCGGGTGGTCCGGCGCCGGCGTCTGCTGCGTGGCGAGCAGCCGCGCCAGCAGCTTGCGCGCGCGCTGCGCGGCGGCGTCCGACGCGAACATCACCGGGTTTGCCTCTTCCAGGCTGCGCTCGCCGAGCATGCGCTGCTGGGCCTCGATGATGACCTGATCCTGGCCCTCGAAGGCACCTTTGATGAACTGCCGCCACAGCTCGCCGGCGGCCGGATCTTCAGTCTTGTAGCCGCGCGTGATGGCCCAGAAGTAATAAGTCGTCGTCGCGTCCTTCGGCGTCAGGATGTCGGTGCCGTAGATCCACGCGCCCTGGCTGCGCGGTGCGCCGACGTGGGTGACGCCGACATCGAGCAGCATGTGCGCCGGTGCATCCCAGCGCATGTATGCCCACTGGTCGACCGGCGCGCCGGCTTCATGGCCGTCGAAGATCATGTGAAAGGCCGGCATCGCCTCGCCGTTGGGCATCCAGCGGTTGGAGTAGATCGTCGTGCCGGACTCGATCGTCTCCAGTTTGCTATGGGTGATCGCCGGGCTGCCGAGCAGGCCCTCGTGGACGAACTCGCCATGGGCGAGATCGAGCAGGTTGTCGGTGACCAGCTGGTAGTTGGCCTTCATCTCGATCATGCCACCGACGAATGCCAGTTCCGCATCCTGGTGGCAGCTGAAGTCGGGGATCGTCGCTGGATCGGCGGCATGTGCTTCGCCGAACCACAGCCAGATCAGGCCGTGGCGCTCGACCAGCGTGTAGGCCGGCACGCGCATCCGCGGCGGGATCATGCCGCCGGCGTGCGGATTGAGCACGCAGGCGCCACTACTGTCGTAGCGCAGGCCGTGATACGGACACTGCACGGTGTCGCCGACGAGCTTGCCCATCGACAGCGGTGCGAGCCGATGCGGGCAGGCATTGCCGATGGCGACTGCTTCGCCGTTCTCGCGACGGTAGAGCACGATCGGTTCTTCGAGGATGGTGCGTTCAAGCAATTCGCGCCCGACCTCCGACGACCACGCGGCCACATACCAGGCGTTACGCAGGTAGCTGCGCATGCCGGACTTCTGCTGCGACTTCTGCTGGGTATCTCCTTGCATCGGTCTTCTCCTCCTCGTGGTCATCCGCCGCTCCGGTGCTCGACGGCACCTTGGAATCGGAGCGGCGGGCTGTGGATCTCAGCGCTCGGCGACGACGCGGTTCTCGATATGGCCGATGCGCTCGATCTCGATGCGCACCACATCGCCTTCTTTCAAATAGCGCGGCGGCTTGGAGACGGCGCCGACGCCGGCCGGCGTTCCGGTCAGCACCAGATCGCCCGGTTCCAGCGTCATCGCCTGCGAGATGTGCTCGATCATCGCGTAGACGTCGAAGACCATCTCACGGGTGTTGGAGTCCTGCCGCGTCTCGCCGTTGACGGTGGCGCGGATGGCCAGCGCCTGCGGATCGCCGACCTCGTCCGGCGTGACGATCCAGGGGCCGAAGGGGCAGTGCGTGTCGAAGGACTTGCCGACGATGAACTGGCTGGTGCGCAGCTGCCAGTCGCGGACGCTGACGTCGTTGGCGACGCAGTAGCCGCCGATCACCGACGGTGCCTGCTCGCGTGTGATGTGGCGGCCGCGCTTGCCGATCACGAAGGCGAGTTCGGCTTCGTAGTCCAGCTTGGCGGAGACGCGTGGCAGCTCGATGCCGTCGTAGGGGCCGTTGACCGCGGTCGGCATCTTGGCGAACCAGGTCTGGATTTCCGGCAGCGCCATGTTGGCTTCGAGGGCATGGTCGCGGTAGTTGAGGCCCAGGGCGATGATCTTGCCGGGCCGCGGAATCGGTGCGTGCAGCTTGACCTCGGCCAGCGCGTGGTCGGCAGGCTGCTTCGTCAAGGCTTCCAGGCCGGCGCGCAGCGCGTCGAACTGCGCCAGGATCTCGGCGATCGTCGACGGTGCCGACGGCAGATGCTTGCCAATGTCATGAACGCGATCCGCGGCAACGACGGCGATGCGCGGCGCGGCGCCGTCACGTGAGTACAGGGCAAGACGCATGGGTTTTCTCTCCGTGGTTTTTGTTGCGCTGCATCAGCGAAAGCGCTTGCGCGGCTGGAGCTGAAGCGGCAGTATCGACGCTGACCATATGGTAAGGTTTTGCGGAAAGCAAGACCGCGCGACACCAGACTAACGAGAGGAGAGTGCCATGACCGCAGCCCATCCCGCCGCGGCGCCGTCGCCGGCGTCGACCGCCGCTACTGCAGTGCCGGTGGTTCCGAAAAAGCTCGCGCATTACGTGATCCGTGCCAAGCACTGGGAGGCGATGCTCGGCTGGTACCGCCAGGTGTTCCATCTGAAGACGGCCTTCGAGGCGCCGGTCATCGCCTTCCTCAGCTACGACGAAGAGCATCACCGCATCGCCTTTCTCAACACCGGCCATCTGCCCTCGCCGCCGCACAAGTACACCGGCATCGATCACGTCGCCTTCACCTACGCCAGCCTGGCGGATCTGCTGCATACCTACCAGCGCCTGAAGGGCGAGGGGATTCTGCCGTTCTGGTGCATCAACCACGGCCCGACCACCTCGATGTACTACCGCGATCCGGACGGCAACGAGATCGAGCTGCAGGTCGACAACTACGAGACGGCCGAGGAGGCCAACGGCTTCTTCAGCTCGCCGGCGTTCGCGGCCAATCCGCTCGGTGTCGACTTCGATCCGGAAGTGCTGACCGAGAAGCTCAAGGCTGGCGTGCCGGAATCCGTCTTGCTGCGCCAGGATGCCGCGCCGCTGCCGCCCGAGAAGTCATACGTCTACACCACCCTGCCGCCTCCGCCGCCGGCGGCGTGAGGGAAGCGGCCAGGAGAAAAATGCCATGACCGACGCTGCAAATAACACAGCTATTGCCCAGGAAGCTTGCGAGGCGCTGTCGCACGACTACGGCCGACTTGCCGACGCCTGGGACGCCGAAGGCCTTGCGGCACTGTTCACCGAAGACGGTGTCTTCGACCGCCTGGGCACACGCTACGAGGGCCGTGAGGCGATCCGCCATTTCATTGCCAACCGCCCGCGCGAATTCTGGGCTCGTCATCAGGGCCGCAACTTCCGCCTGCAGCTTGCTGCGGATGGCCGCAGCGCCGAAGGCTGGCTGGACCTGCGGCTGGAACGCGGCCGGGCCGGCGAGACGACACCCTTTGAGGTCATCGACGCGCGCTATCACGATCGCTTCCTGCTGACCCCGGATGGCTGGCGCTTCGCCGAGCGCAAGGTCGTGATGGTCTGACGGGGCACACGATGAAAGCCGAAGCCCTGCGCATGCGCGAGCTCAATGCCGTCGTCGACGACGATCCGCTCGAAACGCGCGAATGGCTGTCCGCGTTCGACGCCGTGCTCGCCGCCGGCGGCAGCGAGCGCGCGCAGTTCCTGCTGCAGCAGCTCGAAGAACGCCTGCGCGATACTGCCAAGCGCGCCTTGGTGCAGCCGTACTCGGCCTACCGCAACTCGATTCCGCTGCACGAGCAGGGCGCTTATCCGGGCGACCTGCAGCTGGAGGAACGGATCACCGCGATCCTGCGCTGGAACGCGCTGGCGATGGTGATGCGCGCCAACGCGGCTTACGGCGATCTCGGTGGCCACATCGCCAGCTACGCCTCGGCGGCGGAGATCTTCGAAGTCGGGTTCCAGCATTTCTTCCATGCGCGCAATGCCACGCACGGCGGCGATCTGGTCTACTTCCAGCCGCATTCGGCGCCCGGCGTTTATGCGCGTGCCTTTCTGGAAGGGCGGCTCAGCGAGGAGCACCTCGGCCACTATCGCCAGGAGCTGGCCGGCGGCGGGCTGTGCTCGTATCCGCACCCCTGGCTGATGCCGGAGTTCTGGCAGTTTCCGACCGGCTCGATGGGCATCGGTCCGCTCAATGCGGTCTATCAGGCGCGCTTCCTGCGCTACCTGCGTGATCGCGGACTGGCCGACACGGACGGTCGCCATGTCTGGGGCGTGTTCGGCGACGGCGAGATGGACGAGCCGGAATCGATCGCCGGCCTGACGCTGGCCGCGCGCGAGCGGCTCGACAATCTCACCTTCATCATCAACTGCAACCTGCAGCGTCTCGACGGGCCGGTGCGCGGCAACGGCCAGATCATCCAGGAGCTGGAGGCGCTGTTCACCGGCGCCGGCTGGAACGTCATCAAGGTGCTGTGGGGCTCGGACTGGGATGCATTGTTCCAGCGCGACACCGAGCACACCCTGCTGAAGATCTTCGCCAACACGCCGGACGGCGAGTACCAGACGCTCGGCGCCAAGGACGGCGCCTACAACCTCGCCAACTTCTTCCAGCAGGACCCCAGGCTGGCCAAGCTGGTCGCGCACATGAGCGACGCCGAGATCGACGCCCTCAAGCGCGGCGGTCATGACCTGCGCAAGCTGCATGCAGCATTCGCCGCCGCCAGGGCGCACAAGGGCCGGCCGACCGTCATTCTTGCCAAGACCAAGAAGGGTTACGGCATGGGCGCCGCCGGCGAGTCGCGGATGACCGCGCACCAGTCCAAGAAGCTCGACGTCGATGCGCTCAAGGCCTTCCGCGATCGCTTCCATCTGCCGCTGAGCGACCAGGATCTGGCCGAGCTGCGCTTCTACAAACCGGCCGAGGACAGCCGCGAGATGCAATACCTGCGCGCGCGCCGCGAGGCGCTGGGCGGCTATCTGCCGGCGCGGCGCAGCGAGGCGGCGCCGGTCGAGGTGCCGGCGCTGGATCGTTACGCCAGCTTCGCGCTGCAGTCCGACGGCAAGGAAATGTCGACGACGATGGCCTTCGTGCGCATGCTCGGCACGCTGCTCAAGGACAAGCAGCTGGGCCCGCGCATCGTGCCGATCGTCGCCGACGAGGCGCGCACCTTCGGCATGGCCAACCTGTTCCGCCAGGTCGGCATCTACTCGCCGCTCGGGCAGGCCTACGAGCCCGAGGACGCCGGCTCGATCCTCTCGTACCGCGAGGCGGTCGACGGCCAGCTGCTCGAAGAGGGCATCAACGAGGCCGGCGCGCTGTCGAGCTGGGTCGCCGCGGCGACTTCATACAGCGTCAACGGCGTGACCATGCTGCCGTTCTACATCTACTACTCGATGTTCGGCTTCCAGCGCGTCGGCGATCTGATCTGGGCGGCCGCCGACCAGCGCGCGCGCGGCTTCCTGCTCGGCGCCACGGCCGGCCGCACCACGCTCGGTGGCGAGGGCCTGCAGCATCAGGACGGCAGCAGCGTGCTGGTCGCGTCCACGGTGCCGAACTGCCGCGTCTACGATCCGGCGTTTGCCGGCGAGCTGGCAGTGATCGTCGACCACGGCATGCGCCGCATGCTGCAGGAGCAGGTCGACGAGTTCTATTACCTGACGATGATGAACGAGAACTACGCGCAGCCCTCGCTGGCCGACGGCGTGGCCGACGACATCATCCGCGGCCTCTACCGGCACGCCGAGCAGCGGCCGGACGACGCCATCGCCACGGTCCGCCTGCTGGGCTCCGGCACCATCCTGCGCGAGGTGCTGGCTGCCGCCGGGCTGCTGGCAGATGACTGGAAGATCGCCAGCCAGATTTACAGCGCGACCAGCTTCAGCGAGCTCGCCCGTGAGGCCGCCGCGGTGCAGCGACACAATCGCCTGCAGCCGCAGGACGCAGCGCAACTCAGTCACGTCGAGACGCTGCTCGGTGGCGATGCGCCGATCGTCGCCGCGAGCGACTACGTACGCGCCTGGCCGCAGCTGATCGCACCGTATCTGCAGGCGCCATACACGGTGCTCGGCACCGACGGTTTCGGCCGCAGCGACACGCGCGCGGCGCTGCGCCGCTTCTTCGAGGTCGATCGCCACAGCATCGCCATTGCCGCGCTCGACGCCCTGGCACGCGCCGGCCGGATCGAGCGGCGCCTGGTCGGCGAGGCGATCGGACGGTATGGCGTTCAAACGCACGCAGACGCGCCGTGGACGCGCTGATGAACTGAATCAGAAGTAAAGATGGTACGCATGCCTCGACGCATGCGGCGGTATCCGACAAACCAACGGCAAGGAGGAGAATCCAATGCCCCAGACGCATGAACTGACCCGTGAAGTGGCGACGCGCTACATCGATCTGCTGTGCGCGCAACAGTTCGCCGAAGCCTTCGGCTTGCTGGCCGACGATGTCACCTATCGCGTGATCGGCACGACCCCGGCCTCGCAGCCGATGCGCGGTCGCCAGAATGTCATCGAGACGCTGGTCGGGCTGCTGGGCAGCTGCCAGCAGCCGCCCAAGCTGACGCGCGGCGAGGTCCTGGTCGACGGCAACCGCGCGGTCTGCCTGGCGTCCGGCCGCGGCGTCGGCCCGACCGGCATTCCGTACCTGCAGGAGCATTACGCGATGGTGCTGCGCATCGACGATCACGGCGTGATCGTCGACGTCGTCGAATTTGCCGACACCGTCGCCGTCGAGGTGGCGCTGTGCGGCAAGAAGCTCGTGGCGGCCTGAGGTGCAGGCGATGAGTACATTCGAGAACAAGGTTTTCATCATCACCGGCGGCGGCAGCGGCATCGGCCGCGCCGCCGCCGTCCAGCTTGCCGCCCAGGGCGCACGCCTGCTGATCGCCGATCTGCAGGACGCTGCCGGCCGCGAAACGCTGGCACTGATCGACAAGGCCGGTGGCGAGGGACGTTTCGTGCGCACCGACATCGCGGTCGAGGTCGAGGTCGAGCGCATGGTGGCTGCCGCCGTCGACACCTGGGGCCGGCTCGACGGCGCCTTCAACAACGCCGCGGTGCCGCAGGTGACGCAGGCCATCCACGAGATGCCGCTGCAGGCCTGGCAGCGCGCGCTGGACGTCAATCTCACCGGCACCTTCCTGTGCATCAAGCACGAGGTGAGGGCCATGCTGGGCAAGAACGGCGGTGCCATCGTCAACACGGCCTCGGCGGCCGGCGCGATCGCCTTTCCGATGGCCGCCGAATACGTGACCAGCAAGCATGGCGTGAACGGTCTGACCAAGTCCGCGGCGCTCGACTATGGCAAGCACGGCATCCGCGTCAACGCCATCCAGCCGGGCGCGGTGCGCACGCCGATGCTCACCGGCAAGTTCGCCGAGGACCCGAACCTGGAGGGATATCTGGCCTCGGTGCATCCGATCGGCCGCTTCTCTGAGCCTGAGGAGATCGCCGCGGCGGCGGTCTGGCTGCTGTCGGACGCGGCGTCTTTCGTCACCGGCAGCTGCATGGCGGTCGACGGCGGCTATACGGCGATCTGACACATAAAGCCTCGATCATCGGACGCGGCGGCCGACTTGACGGACCGCCGCCGCCGCACTTACCGTCGAGATATCCCGATGATTTGATTGCAAACGGCACCGTGTTCGCTGCCATGACGGCGTCCACGAGCAAGGTGAGGCAGGCGCCAACGGCCGCCCGACCATCACTGCCGAGATGGAGGAGAGATGGCCAAGAAACGCAGTGCCGCGAGCCCCGGCACCCGTGTCATTCGAACCAAGCTCGGTCCGCCGCGGCATGCGCGGCGCGTGGTCCGGCGCGACGAGTTATTGCAGACCCTGTCGTTGAGCAGCGATCGAGTGCTGACGGTGCTGCGCGCACCGGCCGGCTTCGGCAAGACCACGCTGCTGACCGACTGGCGCGAGCAGCTGCTGGTGCAGCAGCGCATCGTCGCCTGGCTGACGCTGGATGCCGACGACAACGACGCCTCGCAGTTCGTCGTCTATCTCAGCCGCGCGCTGGCCGATGCGCTCGATACCCTCGCCGACGAGATGCCGGAACTGCGCGGCGATGCCGAGCCGAGCTCGCCGAAAGTGGTGCTGACCTCGTTGATCAACGCGCTGGAAGGCGTCGCGCAGCCGATCACGCTGATTCTCGATGACTACGACCGCATCGTCTCCGGTGCGATCCACGACCTGCTGTCGTTCCTGATCCTGCATGCACCGGACAACCTGCATCTGGTGCTGGCAACGCGCAGCGAGCCGCCGCTGCCGCTAGCCTATCTGCGCGCGCATGATGAACTGGTCGAGATCGACGCCGCCGGCCTGCGCTTCGATTTCGAACACACGCGCAGCTTCCTCGCCGAAGTGTCGCCGCTGCAGCTGTCGGCCGGGCAGATGCGCAGCCTGCACGACGCCACCGAAGGCTGGGTGGCCGGCCTGCAAATCGCCGCGATCGGCCTGCGCGGCCGCGACGATGCGGATGCGCTGATCGGCTCCTTCTCCGGCAACTTCCGCGCGGTCAACGATTATCTCGCGCATGCCGTGCTGCCCAATCTCGACGAGCAGACGGTCGAGTTCCTGCTGCGCACCTCGATCCTGGAGCGGCTCAGCGGGCCGCTCTGCGATTTCGTCGCCGATACGCAGGGCGGCCAGCAGACGCTGGAGCATCTGCTGGCGCAGAACCTGTTCGTGCAGGCGCTCGATGACGAAAGCCGCTGGTTCCGCCATCACGCGCTGTTCGCGGATTTCCTGCGCGGGCAGCTGGAGCGCCGCCTGGGCGAGCAAGTGCCGGCCCTGCATCTGCGCGCCGCGCAGTGGTTCGCCGAACACGAACTGTGGTCGGAGGCGGTGCGCCACGCGCTGGCCGCCGATCACCCGGAACTGGCGACCGAATGGGTCGAGCGCTGTGCCATGCGCGAGATCGAGGACAGCCATGTACGCCGTCTGCTGGGCTGGACGCGCAAGCTGCCGGCCGAGGCGGTGCGGCAGCGGCCGCGTCTGCGCGTGGCCCTGGCCTGGGCGCTGCTGCTGACGATCCAGCTCGACGAAGCGCTGGCGCTGGTCGACGAAGTCGGCGCCGATCTGGCAGCGGCCGCGGCGCCGACGCCGGCCGATATCGAGGCCGAACTGCTGGCGCTGCGCTTCTGCATCATCGCCCTCAAGGACGATACCGCCGCGGCGCTGCCGCTCGGCGAGAAGTTCCTGGCGGCGCTGCCGCAGCTGTCCGGCGACGGGCATGCCTGGTTCGTGCAGGCTTCGCTCAACGGCCTGACGCACTGCTATCAGAAAGCCGGCCAGGTCGATCGTGCACGCGCGGTCCAGGAGCAGATCCTGTATCCGGTCTCGGAGGCCCATTCGCGCAAGCTGTTCACGAGCAGCTACCGCGCCTGCACCTGGGGCGCCTGCGATGTCCGCGAAGGCCGCTTGCACGATGCCGAGCGGCGCTTCCGCGAGGCGCTGAAGTTTGCCGAGACGCATGCCGGCCGCCGCTCGGCAGCGGCGACGCTGGCTGCCTGCTCGCTGGCCGGCGTGCTCTACGAGCGCGATCAGCTCGAAGAAGTGGAACAGCTGCTCGCGGGCCGCCTCGACATCATCGACGACGCCTGCTATCTGGATTCGGTGCGCACCGCCTATCAGGTCATGGTGCGCACGGCGATCGCGCGTGGCGATTTCGCCGCTGCGCACGGCTTGCTGGATCGCGCCGAGGGCCTGGGTGCCCGCCGTCGCTGGGGACGGCTGATCGCCGTCTGCCTGGCCGAGCGTCTGCACTTGCTGCTGCGGGAGCGACGCAATGCCGACGCCGAGCGCGTGCTGGAGCGGTTGCTCGAATGCGTCGACGCCGCACCGCCGCGGCAATGCTGCGCCGCCTCGGAGTCATGGCGGCTGCGCGAAATGGCGCGCGCCCGCTGGCAGCTGCACGAGGGCCGTACCGGCGAGGCGGTGGCGCTGCTGCAGGCGGTCCTTGCCGACGAAGAGCCGGCACGCAATCCCTATCCGGCGGTGCGGACGCGGATGCTGCTGGCGCTGGCGCTCGAGCAGGATGGCCGCCACGGCGAGGCGCGCGACCTGAGCGCGCGGCTGGCCGCCGAGGCTCAGGCCATGGGGCTGGTGCGATCGCTGCGCGACGAAGGCGCCGCCGCCGAGGCGCTGCTGCAGCGCGCCAGCGCGCCGCCGCTCGCCGAGCCTGCACCCTCGCCGCGCACCAGGGGCGCGGAGCAGCCGCAGCGGCTGATCGATCCGCTCAGCGAGCGCGAGCGCGACGTGCTGAGCCTGGTTGCCCGCGGCATGTCGAACAAGCAGGCCGCCAAGGCGCTGATGCTCGGCACCGAGACGATCAAGTGGCACCTCAAGAACGTCTACAGCAAGCTCGGCGTGTCGCGTCGCACCTCGGCCGTACACCGCGCGCGGCAGATGCGCCTGATCGTCGAGTCGGCGCAGGATCGGGGCAGTTGAGCGCGATGCGGTCGGGCTCGGCGCGCCTCAGGCTTCGAGGGCGGCAAGGCTGTCCCAGTCGTCGACCGCGGCACAGTTGCGGCCGAGCAGGGTCAGCAGAAAGGTCTGGGTGCCGGCGGGCAGTTCGCTGCCGGGCTCGCCGGCCAGGAAGCCTACGGCGGCCAGCGACTGCAGCAGGCCGCTGATCAGCTGCACGCGGTAGTCGTCGACCAGCTGGCCGAGCGGATAGCGCGGCGCCAGCTCGCGCAGCACCGCCGCGTAGTCGGCCAGCAGGGCACGCTCGTGCTGGCGGCGGTCGTCGACCTTGACGCTGCCGGACAGGAAGTAGCCGGCGTCGAACATCGGATTGCGCAGTCCGGCGTTCTGCCAGTCGATGATCACCGCGCGCTGCTGGCCGGCACCGCCTTCGAACAGCACGTTGTCGACGCGCAGATCGCCATGGGTCAGGCACAGCTGGCCGGCGCGCGCATTGAAGAAGCGCGGCGCCAGCTGCGCAATGGCCGCGAACTGGGCCAGATAAGGCGGCGGCAGCAGATCGGCGAAACGCTGCTGCGCGCAGCGGGCGCCGTGAACGATGATCGGCATCCACATCTTGCCGGCGTCCGCCATCCGCACCATCCAGTCCGGAGCCCGGGCCTCGTCCAATGGATAGAACGCGCCATGCAGGCGTGCGATCTCGTTCAGCGTGGCCGCTGCCGCGGTGACGTCGCAGCCGGCGATCTGGTCGCCGGCCCGCGTGCTGGTGCTGAGGTCTTCGAGCACGAGGTTGATGTTGTCCTCGCTGCCCGCGACCCAGTACGGCTTCGGGATACGGCAGTCGCTGCGCGCGCCGATCGTGCGATAGGCGTTGAGCTCGCCGCGGTAGAGGCGGGCTGCCAGCGCGAACTGATGGGCCTGCGGCGACTGCGGGCGGAACTTGCAGATCAGCGAGCGCGGGGCCTCGGCCGGCGCTTCGGCGTAGTCGATCAGCAGGCGCGTGGTGTCGCTGATCTTGCCGTGGCCGATCGGCGCCTGCTGCCAGTGCGCGATGCGCGCGCTGCCGTGGCCGGCGACCGCTAGGGCCTGTTAACGCGATGGCCGCCGCTGTGACGGAGACCGTTTTGGCGCAGCGCAAGGAAGGACGAGCGCGGTGTACTGAACGTACACGAGCGAGTCATGACGCCGCGATGCGCCAAAACGGTCCCGCCCCTTCG
>CAMLDZ010000024.1 GCA_946478985.1 uncultured Solimonas sp. | reverse complement strand
GTGTGCGGGAGAAGGTGCCCCGGAGGGGCGGATGAGGGCCTACAGCGCCTCGATGATCGTCACGTTGGCCTGGCCGCCGCCTTCGCACATGGACTGCAGGCCGTAGCGCTTGCCGCGTGCGCGCAGCGCGTGCACGAGTGTCGTCATCAGCTTGGCGCCGGAAGCGCCGAGCGGATGGCCCAGCGCGATGGCGCCGCCATTGACGTTGAGGCGCTCCGGATCGGCGGCCAGCGCCTGCAGCCAGGCCAGCGGTACCGAGGCGAAGGCCTCGTTGATCTCGTAGAGGTCGATGTCGGCCAGCTTCATGCCGGCGCGCTGCAGCGCGCGCTGCGTCGCCGGAATCGGCTCCTCCAGCATGATCACCGGGTCGCCGGCCGAAACGCTGATGTGGTGGATGCGTGCCAGCGGCTTGAGGCCATGCGCCTTCAGCGCGCGCTCGCTAACGATCAGCAGTGCGGCGCTGCCGTCGGCGATCTGGCTGGCATGCGCGGCGTTGAGCTTGCCGCCTTCGCGGATCGCCTTGACCGCATGAATGCCTTCGAGCGTGGCGTCGAGGCGCACGCCCTCGTCCTGCACGTGCTCGGCGGCGCGGCCGTCTTCCAGCGTCACCGGCACCGGCACGATCTCGCGCGCGAAGGCGTTGTCGCGGATGGCGCGGCTGGCGTTCTGGTGGCTGCGCAGGGCGAACGCATCGAGCTGCGCCGAGCTCAGCCCGTACTTGTCGACGATCATCTCGGCGCCGGTGAACTGGCTGAAATCGTCGACGCCGTAGCGCGCCAGCACGCGGGCGCTGTACGGCCCCGTGCCGAGCCCGGCCTTGGCCGCCAGCGTGGCGGCGCTGTTCATCGGTACCCGCGACATGCTCTCGACGCCGGCGGCGATCACCACGTCCTGGCTGCCGGACAGCACCGCCTGTGCGGCGAACTGCACCGCCTGCTGCGAGCTGCCGCACTGGCGGTCGATGCTCACCGCCGGCACGCTCTGCGGCAGCTTCGACGCCAGCACTGCGTTGCGGCCGATGTGCAGGCTCTGTTCGCCGGCCTGGCTGACGCAGCCCATGATGACGTCGTCGATCGCCTGCGGATCGATGCCGCTGCGCTGCACCAGCGCGTCCAGCACCTGGCCGGCGAGATCGGCCGGATGCCACTGTGCCAGCCGGCCGTTGCGACGCCCGGTGGCGGTGCGTACCGCTTCAACGATGTAGGCCTCAGCCATGGTCTTGCTCCGTGGTGCTTCGATCAGATGATGATGGTCATGCTGGCGGGCGATGCGCACCCCCGTCTATGGTCGGGGTCGGCCGGCGCCTCAGGCGCCCAGGCCGAGCCGCCGCTTCACCGCCTCCCGCGAAATCTTCAGCAAGGCCTCCGCCTTGCGCCGCTCCTGACGGGCGCGGGCCAGCGTCAGCGCGCCGGACAGTTCGGCCACCACCGAGGCCGCCTGCGCCGGCGCATCGGCGACGCCGGCGCGGGTCAGCAGCTCGGCGACGTCGCGCAGCAGCAGTTCGACGCCGGCGTCGTAACGCAGCCGCGCCGCCTGCGGCAGCCGTGGCAGGTCCGAAGCCAGCGCCGGCAGCGGGCAGCCTTTGTCGGGGGCCTGGCAGTGCGCTATCGACAGGTAGTAATCGATGAACCGCGACAGCGCCGCGCGCGGGTCCCCGGCGTCCCGCTGCTTGAGCAGATGCTGCCGGCGCTCCATGAACATGTGATCGATCGCATGGGCGACCAGCTCGTCCTTGGAAGCGAAATGCGCATAGAAACCGCCATGCGTGAGGCCGGCACGCGTCATGATCGCGGCGACGCCGATGCGATCGGCGCCGTCGGCGCGGATCGCCGCCGCCGCCTCGTGCAGGATGCGCTCACGCGTCCTGGCCTTGTGTTCGGAGTCGTATCGCATGGTCCGGCTACCCGCGTGGCACGATGTTGTTGGATGACGGCCATCATAATAAGATGATAGACATCATGCAAAGACCGCGCTGCGTCCGCTGCGCGGTGTCCGCACCCAGGAGAGTCACCATGTCCGATGTCGTCATTGCCGGCTTTGTCCGCACGCCGTTCACGTTCTCGCGCAAGGGCGCGCTGGCCGCGACACGGCCGGACGATCTGGCTGCCGCGGCGCTCAAGGCGCTGGTCGAGCGCAGCGGAGTCGATCCGCTGCTGATCGAGGACGTGCTGATGGGCTGCGGCTATCCGGAAGGCCCGCAGGGCAACAATGTGGCGCGCATCGCGTCCTTGCTGGCGGGCCTGCCCCTGCCGCTGGGCGGTATCACGCTCAATCGCTCCTGCGGCTCATCGATGTCGGCGATCCACTTCGCCGCCGGCCAGATCGCGATCGGTGCCGGCGAGGCCTACATCGCCGCCGGCGTCGAGAGCATGACGATGGTGCCGCCGCGCGGCGGCGCCTTCGCGCCGAACCCGCGCTTCAAGAGCGAGGAGCGGCCGGATGCCGAGCTGATGATCGAGGCTTATGTGAGCATGGGCCGCACCGCGGAGAATGTCGCTGCGCGCTACGGCGTCACGCGGGCCGTGCAGGAGCAGTTCGCGCTGGAGTCGCAACAGAAGGCGGCGGCGGCGCAGGCGGCGGGGCGTTTCGACGACGAACTGGTGGCGGTACGCGCGGCTGATGGCACCCGCGTCGATCGCGACGGCTGCCTGCGGCCGGATACGACGCTGGCCGGCCTGGCCGGCCTGAAGCCGGCGTTCGACGAGCGCGGCACGGTGACCGCCGGCACCTCGTCACCGCTGACCGACGGCGCCTCGGCGACGCTGATCACTTCGGCGGCGTTCGCGGCGCGGCATCGCCTGCCGGTGCTCGGCCGCATCAGGGCCGCCGCCGTGGCGGGCGTGGAACCGGAGCTGATGGGCATGGGCCCGGTGCCGGCGACGCGCAAGGCGCTGGCGCGTGCCGGCCTGTCGGTCACCGATATCGATGTCGTGGAGATCAACGAGGCCTTCGCGTCGCAGGCCGTGGCGTGTCTCGACGAACTCGGCATCGCCCGTGAGCGTGTCAACATCGATGGCGGTGCGATCGCGCTCGGCCATCCGGCCGGCGCCACCGGCGCGCGGATCACCGCCAAGGCCGCGCAGATCCTGCAGCGCGTCGGCGGCCGCTACGCGCTGGCGACGCAGTGCATCGGCGGCGGGCAGGGCATCGCGACGATCATCGAGGCGCCCTGAGGCGGCGCCCCGGCGGCGACAGTCACTGCAGCCGGCCGCCCCAGTCGTGCGCCCACGGGTGCACGTGCTGCGGCGGCATCGGCTTGGCGGCCAGATAGCCTTGCGCGCGCGTGCACTGCACCTCGCGCAGTACGTCCCAGTCTTCTTGGCGCTCGACGCCTTCGGCGACGATGTCGAGCCGCAGCTGCCGCGCAAGCTGCACGCTGGCGCTGAGGATCGCGCGCAGGTCGACGTCATCGGCGGCACCGGCGACCACGCTGCGGTCGATCTTGAGTTCCGAGAACGGCATCGTCTTGAGGCGCTGCAGGCCGGTCAGGCCACTGCCGTAATCATCGACGGCAAGGCGGAAATCGTAGCTGCGCAGGCGGTTCATCGACTGCAGGATCTCGGAGTCGCGCGGCATGCCGTCTTCGGTCAGCTCGAAGGTGATGCTGCTCGGCGAGACTTCGGCGCGGCTGGCCAGTTCGGCGGCGACTTCCGGCAGGTAGACGCGCGTCAGCGCGCGCGGCGACAGGTTGATCGACAGGCCGATGCGCAGGCCGCCGCGCCACCATTCACCGAGCTGGGTGATCGCCAGCTCCATCACGCGGATGGCCAGCGCCGGTGCGAAGCCGGCGGCGTCGGCCACCGGCACGAAGCTGCCGGCCGCCATCAGCCCATGCTGCGGATGTTCGAGCCGCACCAGCGCCTCGACCGCGACCAGCGCGTTGTCGGCGAGGCGGATCTGCGGCTGGTAGTGCACCTGGATCCATTGCTCGCGCAGCGCTGTGGCGACGGTGTCGGCATCGAGCCGATGCGGCGGCGCGGCGCGGCGCGGCCGCCGCGGCGAGACATGCGCCTCGATCAGCCGCTGCAGCTGCAGCAGGGTGAAGCTCGGCGGCAGCGCGCCGACCAGGTGCAGGCCGCAGGCCTGCAGCACCAGCCCGGCGGCATCCGGGTGCTCGCTATCGAAAGCCGCGCTGATGACCAGCCCCAGTGTCGGCTGCTCGACGGCCAGCGCGCGCAGCGTGCCGGCGCGCTCGTCGTCGCCGAGGCGGAAGTCGCAGACCAGCAGCTCCGGTCGCGGCCAGTTGCTGCGCATGTGCTGCAGCGCCGAGGCGCTGTCCGCGGCTTCGTAGACGTGGCGCAGGCCGAGTTGCCAGAGGCAGGAGGCGATCAGCTGCCGGCGCGCGGCGCTGGCGTCGATGACCAGGGCGGACAGTGCGGCGAAGGGCGTGGCGGACATGGCGGCAGATCTCGTGGAGCTTCGCTGCCTTTATCCGCCGCCCCGCGCGCGCGCTCAAGCACGCGGGCGTGGGGTGTTGCTACTGCCGCCTGTGCATAAGCGCCACCGGTCGGCGCCACCAATCGGATTGCGGCATCTGCCGACCTCGCGGCAGCGGCTCAGATGTCCGGCGCGCCGATCCTGGTCTTGCGCTCCTGCTTGCTGCGGAACTCGGCGAACAGTTCGATCATCTCGCGGTTGAATGCCGGGATATCGTCGGGCTTGCGGCTGGTCACCAGCCGCTTGTCGCGCACAACCTCCTCGTCGCGCCAGTCGCCTCCGGCATTGCGCAGGTCGGTCTTCAGCGACGGCCAGGATGTCAGTCGGCGGTCGCGGACCACGCCGGCCTCCACCAGCAGCCAGGGCGCGTGACAGATCGCCGCGACCGGCTTGCCGTTGTCGAAGAAGTCCTGAACGAACTTCACCGCCCGCGGTTCGTTGCGCAGGGTGTCGGCGCTGAGCGTGCCGCCGGGCAGCACCAGTCCGTCGTAGCGGCCGGGGCTGGCGGCGGTGATGTCGAGATCGACGTCGATCTCGTCGCCCCATTCCCTCAGCCGCCAGCCGCGGATCCTGCCGGTCTCCAGCGAGACGATCTCCACGGCCGCCCCCTGCGCCTGCAGCGCGCGGCGTGGCTCCATCAGCTCGGACTGCTCGAAACCGTGCGTGGCGAGGATCGCGAAGGTCTTGCCGCGCAGGCGTCCCTCCTGCGCTGGCGTCGCGGCGGACTGTTCGCGGGCCTGGGCCTTGCGGATGCGGCGCTGCCGCTCGGCCTCGGACCCGCCCCAGACCGGCGCGTCGCTGGCGGGAAAGGTTTCCTTGAGCGTGCGATCGACTTCGCCCTCGCTGTGCGGCTGTGCGGTTGCGGCCTTGTGTTCGGCGCGACGCGCGCCTGGCGGAACGGGAGTCTTGCGCGGGGCTTTGCCTGAGCTTGCGTTGCGGGCGGATTTGTTCGCCATGTCGATGCTCCGTGGTAGTCCTGGCAGGCTGCCGGCGACGACATGAACACGGCCCGAATGCCGGCGTTGCCGCCGCGGCGAAGGGGAGGCGCAACCGCTCGCGCCTCCCCGGGCGGTGGTCCTGCAAACATCGCGGCAGCGACTCCAGCTGCGCGCCACCTGCTGCAAAGCCGTGTGGCGCCGGACCGGCACCGCGTCCGCCTGGCCGGAGTCCTGTTGCGCACCGCCTGAAGTTTTAGGGGCCGACATGCGGCAGAAGTTCCGGCCGGATTGCCGCCGCGGGCTTGTGCCCGACCGGCGCCGGATGCCGCGCCGCGGCCAGCCCTTTAAAATCGCGCCCCCATGGCCGCACTTACCTTGCTGATCAGCTGTCTGGCACTCGGTGCCGTCGTCGCGCGCTGGCTGCGCCCGCCGATCGGTCTGGCGCCGAATCTCAACTGGTGGCTGATCAACATCGCGCTGCCGGCAATGACGCTGGAACTCGGCGCGCAGATGCGTTTCGACGGCCACATGCTGTACCTGATCGTCTCGCAGTGGCTGCTGTTCCTCATCGCCTGGCTAGGCTTCGCCGCGCTCGGCCGTGCGCTGGGCTGGAGCCGCAGCCGCATCGGCGCGGTGACGCTGGTCGCCGGCCTGGGCAACACCTCGTTCATCGGCTATCCGCTGCTCGAAGCGCTGCGCGGCCGCGAAGGGCTGGCGCTCGGCATCATCGCCGACCAGGCCGGCTGCTTCGTCGCGCTCGCGGTCGGCGGCGTCACCGTCGCCGCCACCTATGCCGGACAGAAGCCCAAGCCGGCGGAGATCATCAAGCGTGTGCTGCTGTTCCCGGCCTTCATCGGCCTGGTCTGCGGTCTACTGGTTGGTGCCCTGGGCGGCTGGCCGGAGATGCTCGAAGGCATCCTCCACCGCCTCGCGCAGACGCTGACACCGATCGCGCTGTTCGTGGTCGGCCTGCGGCTGTCGCTGCACATGGGGCGCGACCAGCTCACGGCGGCGGGCCTGGGCCTTGCGTACAAGCTCGCGCTCGCGCCGCTGGCGATCCTCGGCGTCGGCTTGCTGCTGGGCGCGCAGGGATTGCCGCTGACGATCGCCGTCCTGCAGTCGGCGATGCCGCCGATGATCTCGGCTGGTATCCTCGCCGATCAGTACAAGCTCGATCCGCCGGTCGCCGGCACCATCGTCACGGCCGGTACGCTGCTCGGCTTTGCGACGGTGCCGTTGTGGAGCTGGGCGCTGGGCTGAGGTCTGTTGCTGCTAGACGATCTTCGCGAACAGGTCATGCTCGTCGGCGTCGACGACCTTGACCTTCATGCGCTGGCCGGGAACGGGTTTCAGCTTGCCCTGGATATAGACCTTGCCGTCGATCTCCGGCGCGTCGGCCCAGCTGCGGGCAACGCTGGCGGCATCGTCATGCGCCTCGTCGACCAGCACTTCGATGGTCTGGCCAATCTTGTTCTGCAGCTTGGCGGCGCTGATCTCGGCCTGCCGGTCCATGAAGCGCTGCTGGCGTTCCAGCTTCACTTCCTCCGGCACTTCGCCCGGCAGCGCGTTGGCGGTGGCGCCTTCGACCGGCGAGTAGGTGAAGCAGCCGACGCGGTCGAGCTGTGCCTCGTCGAGCCAGTCGAGCAGCAGCTCGAAATCGGCTTCGGTCTCGCCGGGGAAGCCGACGATGAAGGTACTGCGGATGGCGATGTCCGGGCAGATCGCGCGCCAGGCGGCGAGCCGCTTGAGCGTGTTTTCGGCAGCAGCCGGGCGCTTCATCGCCTTGAGCACCGACTTCGACGCGTGCTGGAACGGGATGTCCAGATACGGCAGGACCTTGCGCTCGGCCATCAGGCCGATGATGTCGTCGACGTGCGGATACGGGTAGACGTAGTGCAGGCGCACCCAGGCGCCGAGCTCCGACAGGCCTTCGCAGAGGCCGAGCATGCGGGTTTCATACTCGCGGTCGCGCCAGCGGCCCTTGGCGTACTTCAGGTCCGCGCCGTAGGCCGAGGTGTCCTGCGAGATCACCAGCAGTTCCTGCACGCCGGCCTTCACCAGGCGCTCGGCTTCGCTCAGCACTTCGGCGACCGGTCGCGAGTCGAGGCGGCCGCGCATCGACGGGATGATGCAGAAGCTGCACTTGTGGTTGCAGCCTTCGGAAATCTTCAGGTAGGCGTAGTGCTTCGGCGTCAGCTTGATGCCGACGTCGTCGGCGCCGCGGCGCCGCGGCGCCGGCACCAGGCTGGTGAAGGGATCGTGCGCCGGTGGCGCCACGGCGTGCACCGCCTTCATCACGCCGGCGTAGTCCTGCGGGCCGGTGATCGACAGCACGTCCGGGAATTTGGACTTGATCAGATCGCCCTTGGCGCCGAGGCAGCCGGTGACCACGACCTTGCCGTTCTCGGCCATCGCCTCGCCGATGGCGTCGAGCGATTCCTCGACCGCGGCGTCGATGAAGCCGCAGGTGTTGATCACCACCACGTCGGCGGCGTCATAGGTCGGCGTGGTCTGGTAACCCTCGGCGCGCAGCTGCGTGAGGATGCGTTCGGAGTCGACCAGCGCCTTGGGGCAGCCGAGCGAAACGAAGCCGACCTTGGGCGCGGCGGCCGCGGTCTTCTGGCTGGACGAACGCCGCGGGGCGGCGGTACGGCTGGCGGGACGGGACATGGGCGCAACGCTCGACGCGGGCTACAACGGGGCGCGCATTCTAAAGAATCGGCGCGCGGCCCGCTCAGGGCGGGTTCCGGCGGACGCGCCATGCCGATGCGCGGAGGGTGGCAGGCATAATGGCGCATGAGCATCCGTATCCTTCTGGCCGCCTTTTGCCTGTTGAGCCTGTCGCCTCTTGCCCGTGCCGCCGAGGAGGCGCCGCCGGCCGAGCAGAACCCGACGATGACCCTGCGCATCCTCGCCGAGGATGAGAAGACCATCGGCGATTCCGATCGCAAGCTGCAGCAGGCTGCCAAGGTCAAATCCGATCAGCAGCAGTTCGACGCGGTGTTGTCATCACTGAACCGCATCCTCGGCACCGGCTCGACGATCGTCACGCTGCTGATCTGCGGCGCCGCGGTCGGCGCGCTGGTGGCGATCCTGATCTCGCGGCGGCGCACGCGGCACTGGCTCAAGCGCGCCAGGGAAGTTCGCTAGGGCCTAGCAACACGGCCGTGGCGCCGCGGGGGCGGCGCTGGCAAGCGCTTTGCGTGGAGCAGTCCACGGGGCGCCGGCATCGGCATCAGGGGAAAACTAAGGATGAAGATCACGGTTCCGGCCGCCCGGCGGCTGGTGACGCTGCTGCTCGGCGCTGCACTGGTGGCGTGCGGCGGGGGCAGCTCCTCGCAGGGCGGCAGCTGCAATCTGGACGAGCGCAGCGCCGCACTGGACGCAGCGCTGGCGCAGGCGCCGTCGGAAGTGGATTTCTCGTTCGCGGCGCAACGCGCGGACGGGCGGCGCTACGTTTACCAGCGCGGGCGTTCGAGCCTGCAGACGGTCTACGAGTCGGCGTCGACCTCCAAGCTGGTGTCGGCGGTGATCATCCTCAGGCAGGTCGAGCGCGGCCATCTGCGCCTGGAAGATAGGCCGCAGGACCGGATCGCCAGCTGGGATATACCGTCTACCGATCCGCTGTACGGGCTGACGCTGGCGCAGCTGCTCAGCTTCAGCTCGGGGCTGATCCAGGAGCCAAGCTGCCTGCTGTCGTCGTTCTCCGACTTCGAGTCCTGCGTGCTCAACATCGCCCGCCTCAATGCCGGACACGGCCAGCAGCCCGGCGTCGCGTTCTTTTACGGCAACGCGCACCTGCAGGTGGCGGGGCTGATGGCGGTGAAGGCCAGCGGGCTGGCGTCCTGGCAGGCGCTGTTCGACGAGTTCAAGGCGCAGACCGGCCTGTTTCCGACCGCGCGCTACGACCTGCCGTCCACCGGCAATCCGCGGCTGGCCGGCGGCATGCACTGGAACGGCGACGAGTACCTGGCGTTCCTGCGCGCCCTGCAAGCCGGCGAGCTGCTCGGCCGCTCCCTGATGGCGCAGATGCTCAGCGACCAGATTGCCGGCCTGGTGATCGCCAACTCGCCGACGCGCACCGGCTTTGGCGAGGACTGGCACTACGGCTTCGGCCTCTGGCACGAGTGCGAAAGTGCGCAGTACGACTGCGTGCCGGGTGAGCGGGTATCCAGCCCCGGGGCCTATGGCGCCTATCCGTACTGGGATCGCCCGCGCAACTACTTCGGGCTGGTGGCGCGGCAGGGGATGCTCGGCACTTATCCCAACGGCATCGCCATCGAGCGCGCGGTGCGCGCCGAGGTCGAGGCCTGGGTCGATTGCGATTGAGCGGGCTTACGCGAACACCGCGCCGGCGTGCACACCCAGGCCGCGCGCGACGCTGGCGAAGCGGTCGCCGCTGAGGCTGCGGCTGGCCGGAAAGGCCGCGGCGATCGCCTCGCGCAGCACCCCCAGGCCGGTCGAGCCGCCGGTGAAGTAGAGCGCCTCGACCTGCGCCGGTGCCACGCCGGCGCGCGCGCAGGTGGCAACCGCGGCGGCGACGATCTTGCGCAGCGCCGCGTCGATCGCGCCGGCCAGCGTCGTCGCGTCGACCGGCGCCTGCAGGCCGCGATCGATGAAGCCGAGATCGATGGCAGTGGCGCCATGCTCGGCCACCTGCACCTTGGCGTCTTCGATCCGCGCGGCGATGCGATGGCCTTCACGCTCGCGCAGCACCTTCATCAGCCGCTCGTGCAGGCTGGCGTCGCGGAAGAACGGCCGCAGCGTCTGCGCCTGCGACAGCGCGCGCGGCGTGTACAGGAAGTTGATGCGGTGCCAGGTCGCCAGCTCGAAATAGGTATGCGCCGGCACCGGCTTGCCGGTCTCGCCGATGTGGCCGAGGCCCAGGTGCGGCATCGCCGCGGCCAGGCTCAGCTGCTGGTCGAAGTCGGTGCCGGCCAGGTGCACGCCGCCATTGGCCAGCACGTCGCCGCTGCGGTCGAGCTGCGCGGCGCGGCGCGGGTCCAGCCGCACCAGCGAGAAGTCGGAAGTGCCGCCGCCGATGTCGACGACCAGCACCAGCGTTTCCTGCTGCAGCTCCGTTTCCAGATCCAGCGCAGCGGCGATCGGCTCGAACTGGAAGCGCACGTCGCCGAAGCCGACTTCACGGGCGATCTCCGCCAGCGTCGCTTCGGCGAGCTGGTCGCGCTCCTCGCTGTCGTCGACGAAGTGCACCGGCCGGCCCAGCACCAGCTGCGTCACCGCGCTGCCGGCGGCGGCATCGATGCTCTGCTTCAGGTGCGCAAGAAAGCCGGCGATGATCTCGCGGTACGCCATCGGCTTGCCGTTGACCAGCGTGGTGTCGTTGAGCAGCTCGCTGCCGAGCAGGCTCTTGAGCGAGCGCATCAGCCGCCCGCCGTAGCCCTCGCGGTACTGCTCGATCGCCTGCCGGCCGAACACGGTGCAGTTGTCGTCGGCGTTGAAGAACACCGCGGTCGGGATCGTGTCCTTGCCGTCCTCCAGCGCCAGCAGCCGGCGCTGCGCGCCGTTGCCCAGACAGACCGCCGAGTTGGACGTACCGAAGTCGATTGCCGCGTAAACGCTCATCTTGGGAAGGGCGCCAGAAAAAGGGGCGCGCATTCTAGCGGCGGATTGCCTGCTAGTCGCGCGACATCCGCAGCCAGGCGCCGAGCAGCGCCAGCGTCGCCAGCGCCATCACCATCGCGCCGAACTCCTGGGTGGTGCGGATGATGTCGCCCTGCTGCACCAGCAGGTAACCGGCACCGACCGCGGGCACGCCCATCGATAGATACGAGATCACGAACACCAGCGACAGCACGCCGGCACGCTCGTGCGCGGCCGCGTACGGCATGATGCTGCGCACCGCGCCCTGGAAGCTTGCGCCGAAGCCGCCACCGGCGATCGCGGTGCCGACGAAGAACGGCAGCACCGCGTGATGCGTCGCCGCGACGACCGCCGTGCCCAGACCCAGCAGCAGCACGGTCGAGCCGACCAGCATCATCGTCCGCGGGCTGCGGTGCTGGACCAGCAGCACGGTGATCGCACCGCTGCCGGCGAGCACAAACAGCGCCAGTCCGCCGAGCAAGGGTGAATTGCTGTCGAGCATGCCGCGCACCAGCGTCGGCCCCAGCGAGCCGTAGAAGCCCGGCAGCGCCCAGGTCGCGATCAACGCCGGAACCGCCAGCAGCAGCGGCTCGCGCGTCGCCGGTGGCAGGCGGAATTGCGGCTTCAGTGACGCCAGGGCGCCGGGCTCGGGCGAGATCGTCTCCGCCATCAGCATCACACCGACGCATTGCGCCAGATAGAGGACGCCGAGCAGGGCGTAGACCAGCAGGGTCGGGGCCGGCAGGAACTGCACCAGCAGGCCGGCAAGGATGCCGCCTGACGCCGTGCCGATCGGTGGTGCGATGGCATTGGCGGTGGTGCCGCGGCTGCGATCGATGTCGATCATGCCGGCGCCGATCGCCGACACTGCCGCCCCGGTGGCGAGGCCCTGGATCACCCGCGCGACGATCAGCGCGTTGACGCTGTCGGCGGTGATGAAGATCAGCATCGTCGCCGCCTGGATCAGCGTGGTGGCGATCAGCACCGGGCGACGGCCGATGTGGTCGGACAGACGGCCGGTGAACAGCAGTGCCACCAGCACGGCAATCGCGTAGATGCCGAAGATCACCGTCGTGGTGATCGGCGAGAAGCCCCACTCCTGCTGGTAGTGGCTGTATAGCGGCGTCGGCGCGCTGGAGCCGGCGAGGAAGCTGACGGTGATCGAGGCCAGCAGATAGAAGGCGACGCCGGGCGACAGCCGCCCGCTGCGCCTTGCGGCAGCGGCGTCGAGCGCGCCGGCGTCTGCGCGGCTGCTCATGAGGTGATCCGCAGGGCGGACATGCGATGCCTCGGTGGGGCGATCGGCCCCGATCGCGGAGTAGACAGGTCTGTCTGGCGTTGCGATCATACAGACCTGTCTGGTAGCGTCAAGCCATGACCGCCCTCCGCACCGCCGCTCCTCCCGCCGTCGAACGTCGCAGCGCGCGTGCGCGCCTGCTCGCCGCCGCCGACGAGCTGTTCTACAACGAGGGTATCCGCACGGTCGGCATCGATCGCATCATCGAGCACGCCGGTGTTGCCAAGGCCTCGCTGTACGACTGTTTCGGCAGCAAGGAAGAACTGATCCGCGCCTACCTGCAAGGCCGCCACGAGCGCCGCCAGGCGCAGATCCTGGCGGTGCTGGCGCGCCGCAAGACGCCGCGCGAGCGCTTGCTCGGCGTCTTCGACTACCTGTCAGAGCGTGCGGCGCAGCCGGATTTCCGCGGTTGTGCCTTCGTCCGCGCCAGCGGCGAGGCGCGCGCCGACAGCAGCGTGCCGGCGGTGTCCGGCGAGGCACGGCGCTGGACGCAGGAGCTGTTCGTGACGCTTGCCAAGGAAGCGGGCGCGCGGCAGCCGAAGCGGCTCGCGCAGCAGCTCGTGCTGCTCTACGACGGCGTGCTGGTGGCGGTGCAGATGGATCAGGATCCGGACGCGCCGAAGCTGGCGCGCGCCGCCGCTGCGATGCTGCTCGACGCGGCACAGTAGCCGCGCGGAATCAGTCGTCGAGCACGGTCGACGGCGGCAGCAGCTTGTCGGTTTCGTCGGCCGGCAGCGCTTCCACTTCACGCAGCTGCCGCGAGATGGCGCGCGAGCGCACGCCGGTCTGCGCCAGCTGCTTCTGCGCCTGATCGAGCTTCTCGTTGACCTTGTCGATCACCTCGCCGAACTTGCCGAACTCGGTCTTGACCGCGCCCAGCACCTTCCAGACCTCGCTGGAGCGCTTCTCGATCGCCAGCGTGCGGAAGCCCAGCTGCAGGCTGTTGAGCAGCGCCGTCAGCGTGGTCGGGCCGGCGACGACGATGCGGTACTTGCGCTGCAGGTCGTCGACCAGCCCGGGCCTGCGGATCACTTCGGCGTACAAGCCTTCGGTCGGCAGGAACATCACGCCGAAGTCGGTGGTCTGCGGCGGGTTCAGATACTTTTCGCTGATCGACCTGGCTTGCAGTTCCACCGCGCGCTGCAATTGCGCGCCGGCGGCCTTGGCGGCTTCCACGTCAGCACGTTCCTGGGCGTCGAGCAGGCGCTCGTAATCCTCGCGCGGGAACTTGGCGTCGATCGGCAGCCAGACGGGCTGGCCGTCGTCGCTGCGGCCCGGCAGGCGGATCGCGGCATCGACCGCCTCACGCGAATTCGGCTTGGTGCTGACGCCGCGCGCGAACTGCTCGGCCGTGAAGATCTGTTCGAGGATGCTTTCCAGCTGTACTTCGCCCCAGCCGCCGCGGGTCTTGACGTTGCTGAGCACGCGCTTGAGATCGCCGACGCCGGCGGCGAGGTTCTGCATTTCGCCGAGGCCCTTGTGCACCAGTTCGAGCCGCTCGCTGACCAGCTTGAACGAGTCGCCGAGCCGCCGTTCCAGCGTCTCGTGCAGCTTCTCGTCGACGGTGCGGCGCATCTGCTCCAGCTTTTCGGCGTTGTCGCTGCGCAGGGTCTTGAGGTTCTCGTCGAGCGTGCCGCCGAGCTGCACCAGCTGCTGCCGCTGCGCATCGCCGAAGCGGCTCAGCGCCTCGGCCTGTTCGCCGCGCGCCTTGTGCGCGTCCTCGGCGAGCTGTCGCTGGGTGTCGCCGAGCTTCTGGTTCTGTGCGCGCAGTTCGTTGGCGAAACCATCGAGGCGCTCGCTGACCGTGCTGCGCAGGCTGTCCTGCTGCGCCTGCAGCTGCTGGCCCAGCTGCGTGAGCGCGGCGGCCAGCTCGGTGCGCTGGCCGCGCGTCAGCTCGGCGCCATCGCGACGGCTCTGTGCGGCTTCCTCGCGCAGCGCACGATCGAGGCGCTCCAGATCGGGCTTGAGGGTGGCGGCCGGATCGGCGTGGCGGCGCAGCAGCGCGGCGATCAAGGCGCCGGCAAAGGCGCCAAGCAGGGCGGCGAGGAGAACGAGCGCGATATTCATGCGCCGGCATTCTATGCCGGCGCATCAGTGGGCAGAGCGGCTCAGCTGCAGTTGGGCTTCTTGCCGGCGGCGCGCGCCTGCTGGTAGATCGGCTGGTTCTTCGGCAGATTCTTCTGCAGGTCGGCGATGCGCGTTTCGTTGGACGGGTGAGTCGAGGCGAATTCCGGCGGTGCGTTGCCGCCGGAGGCCTTGGCCATGTTCTGCCACAGCGCGATCGCCTGCGCAGGATCGAAGCCTGCGCGTGCCATCAGGTTCATGCCCAGGACGTCGGCCTCGGTCTCGTCGCCGCGGCCGAACGGCAGCAGCAGCAGGTACTGCGCGCCGGTGCCGATCACTTCCGGCGACATGCCGGTGCCGGCGCTGAGCACGGCGACACCGAGCTGCGCCGCCATCTGGTTGGACACGCGCGAGGCCGAGTGGCCGGCCAGCACGTGATTGACCTCGTGGCCGATGACGGCGGCGAGCTGATCCTGGTTGGTCGCCACCTTGAGCAGGCCGGTGTAGACACCGATCTTGCCGCCCGGCAGCGCGAAGGCGTTGACGTCCTTGGATTCGAAGGTCTGGATCTCCCAGGCGCCGCCGACCTCGGCGGTGATGGCCTTGGCCACGCACTGCACGTAGGCGGATTCCTTGGCGTTCTGCGTGACCGGTGTCTTGGTCTTCAACTGCTGGAACGCGGTCGCGCCCATCTTCGACATTTCGCTGTCGGACACCAGATGCAACTGGCGCCGGCCGGTCGGCGAGGTGGCGCAGGCGACGATGATCAGCGTGGCGATGAGGGAAGTGGCGGCGAGCCGGCGTTTCATGAGCGTGCGTCCTTTGGTGAGGCGAGCCAGGGCGGAAGGGTGGCGGCTGCGATGATAACAACGGCCGAAGATGAGAAATCATTCATTTGCCATTCGGTTTTTTCGCGTTTGCCGGAAAAGCCCGTTGCGGTAAAGTCCAGACAGGGAGTTCGATCCGGGGGCGGCGTCGGCGACGGCGTGGCGGCCTTTCCGTCCATCGGCTCCCGGCAAGGGGGTGGGACGGATTTCCTGCCCGTTACGCGTGCGGCGCTGCCGCAGATCGACAAAGGAAGGTTGGTTGAAATGGCTACTCGCGAGACAGGGACGGTCAAGTGGTTCGATAACGCCAAGGGCTTCGGCTTCATCCAGCGTGCAGGCAAGGATGATGTGTTCGTGCATTTTCGACAGATCCAGGCGCAAGGCTTCCGCTCGCTGACGGAAGGACAGAAGGTCGAGTTCGAGGTCGCGCAGGGACAGAAGGGCCTGCAGGCCGAGAAAGTGACGATCGTCAGCTGAACGGGCCTCGGCAGGCTCCGGAAACCCCGCGACAGCGGGGTTTTTTTGTGCCCGCCGGCGGAACTGGCACAATGCGCCGCCGTGATCGCCCGTCTCCGCCACCGTCGTCTGCCGCTGCTGCTCAGCCTGCTTGCGCTGCTCGCGCAACTGCTGCTGCCGACCGTGCACGCGCAGGCCTGGGCGCAGCGCGGTGGCGATGCGCGGCTGTATGCGTTCTGCGGCCAGGTGTCCGGCGCGGTCGCGCAGGCCCTGCATGCGCAGATCAGCGAGTCGCTGGCGGCGCAGCGCGGCGATGACGCGGCCGGCGATCCGGCCAGCGTGCTGCCGTGCGCCGCCTGCGCCAGCCTGCACGCGGCCCTGCTGGTGCCGCCGCCGGCCGGCGGGCTGCAACTGCTGGCGCTGGCGCACGAGGCGCAGGCCGTCGCGCTGCCGCAGGCGCACACATCGGTACAACGCGTCCGCCTGCCGCCGTCGCAAGCGCCGCCGCTGGTTTCCTGAAGCCCCGTCTCGCGCTCCGGCGCGAGGTCCACGTTTGCTCAGGCCGCGCCCCGCGGCTTCAGGAGTTATCCATGCGTACTATTGTTGTTGCCCTGCTGTGCAATCTGGCGCTCGTGTGCGCCGCCCATGCCGCCGACGCGCTGCGCTTCGAATCGCCGTGGCTGCGCGCCACGCCGCCCGGCGCCGCGGTCGGCGCCGGCTACGCCAGTCTGCGCAACGATGGCGATGTGCCGCGCGTGATCGTCGGTGTCGAGACCACCGTCGCCGCCGAGGCGATGATCCACTCGATGAGCCACCAGAACGGCATGATGCAGATGCGCCATCTGCAGCAGCTTGAAGTGCCCGCGCACGGCAGCGCCGTGTTCAAGCCGGGCGCCGACCACCTGATGCTGATGGACCTGAAGCAGCCGCTGGCCAAGGGCCAGACGGTGACGCTGGACTTCGTGTTCGCGGACGGCACGCGGCAACGCGTGGACTTTCCGGTACGCGACGCCGCGCCCTAGGCGCGGCGCGTCCCTCTTCAGGCAGTGCTGCGCGCCCGTGCGGTGCCGCGGCCTGCCGTCTTCCCGAATCAGGAATCCTCATGCTCAGGAATGCTTTCTGGTGGCCGCTGCTGCTCGTCTGCGGCGCCGCCCAGGCCCATGTTGTCTTCGATGATCGCGATGCCCAGCCCCATGCCCGGGCCGGCAGCTACTACCGCGCCGCGCTGGTCGTCTCGCACGGCTGCGACGGCAGCGCGACACGCCGTCTCACCGTACAGATCCCGGACGGCGTGATCGCCGTCAAGCCGATGCCCAAGCCCGGCTGGAAGCTCGACATCCGCCAGGGCGACTACGCCCGCAGCTACACGCTGCACGGCAAAAGCATCGCGCGCGGCGTTCGCCAGCTCAGCTGGACCGGCCAGCTCGATGACGCCTACTCGGATGAGTTCGTGTTCCGCGCCTATCTGGATGCCTCGCTGCCGGCCGGCGCGCTGGCGTTTCCCGTCGTGCAGGACTGCGTCAAGGGAAGCACCGCCTGGACCGAGCCGCCGCAGGACGACGCCCCCGCGCCGCATCCGGCACCGCTGCTGCAGATCGCGCCGCCGGCCGATCCGCACGCCGGCCACCAGCACTGAAGGCGCCCGGGGAGCCCACATGAACATTGCCCAACAAGCACGTGCTCGCGCTGCTGCCCTGTTGCTGGCCGCCTGCAGCGGCATGGCCGGCGCTCAGCAGCAACCAGCGGCCGGCGATGACGCGCCGGCGCTGCCGACCGTCACCGTCTACGGCCACGATGGCGCGACGAGCGCCGAGACAGCGCGCAAGCGCATCGAGCAGACGCCCGGCGGCGTCGCCGTGGTCGATGCCGAGCAGTGGCGCGACACGCCGGCGCGCACCCTCAAGGACATGCTCGACTACACGCCGGGCGTTTTCGCGCAGCCCAAGTGGGGCGAGGACACGCGGCTGTCGATCCGCGGTTCGAGCCTGTCGCGCAACTTCCATCTGCGCGGTGTCCAGCTCTATCAGGATGGCGTCCCGCTCAACGCGGCCGACGGCAGCGCCGATTTTCAGGAGGTTGATCCCACCGCCTTCCAGTACACGGAGGTTTACAAAGGCGGCAACGGCCTGCGCTTCGGCGCCAACAGCCTGGGTGGGGCCATCAACTTCGTGACGCGTACGGCGGCGGATGGCGACGCCCTGCAGTGGCGCAGCGATGCCGGCAGCTTCGATTTCTATCGCCAGCAGATCAGTGGTGGCCTGCAGCGCGGTGCTGTCGATGCCTATGCCACCGGCTCATGGATCAAGCTGGGCGGCTATCGCGACCACAGCGCCGGTGAGTCGAAACGTGCGGCCGGCAACGTCGGCATCCAGCTCGCCGAGCATCTGAGCACGCGCTTCTATTTGAGTGGCGGCGACATCGAGCAGCAGATCCCGGGCGCCGTGACCAAGGAGCAGGCGCTCCGGCGCCCGCGCCAGGCGGCGGCCGGCAACCTGGTACTGGACTCGCACCGCGACATGCGGACCTGGCGCATCGCCAACAAGACCACGCTGCGGTGGACCGGCGCGGTGCTGGAGGCCGGGGCATCGGCATCGGAGAAGCAGTTGATCCATCCGATCTTTCAGTATCTGGACTACCAGTATCACGACTTCGCCGGCTTCGGCCGCGTGCAGCTGGATCTGCCGATTGCAGGCTGGGCCAATCGCCTGACGGCCGGCGTAAATCTGATCGGCGGCTGGGTCGACAATCAGCAGTTCGAGAATCTGCCGGGTCGGCAGCAGGGCCGGCTTCTGTCGGCATCGACCGATCGATCGAACAACACCGTCGTCTACGTCGAGGATGCCTTCAGCCTGCACCGCGATCTGCAGCTGATAGCGGCGGGCAGCTATGTCGACGCCGAGCGCAAGCGCGGCGATCAGCTGGAGGCCGCGCCGGATACCTCCGGCACGGCCGATTACGCGTTCTTCAATCCCAAGCTCGGCCTGCTGTGGCAGTTCGCGCCGTCCGCGCAGGCGTTTGCCAATGTATCGAGGAGCGGTGAGGCGCCCACCTTCGGCGAACTCAACTTCACCAATGTCGCGCTGGCCGACACGCAGGCACAGCGAGCAACGACCGCAGAGATCGGCACGCGTGGCGTGCGTGGCCGGCTGCGCTGGGATCTGGCGATCTACCGCGCGACGCTCGACAAGGAATTCCAGTTCTTCGATCTGGGCGGCGGCAGCTATCAGGTCACCAATGCCGACAAGACCCTGCATCAGGGTGTCGAACTGGGGCTCGGCGCGGAGCTGCTGCGGTCGGTGCTGGCCGAGTCCGACGCCGTCGATCTGGACGTCGCCTGGACCTACAGCGACTTCCGCTTCGACGGTGATGCGCAATGGGGTGGCAATGATCTGCCCGGCGCGCCGCGGCAGTACCTGCGCAGCGAACTGCTGTACCGGCATCCGGCCGGCTTCTACGCCGGCCCGAACGTCGAATGGGTGCCGCAAGGCTACTTCGTCGACAACGCCAACAGCCTGCGTACCGATGCCTACGCCTTGCTCGGCCTGCGCGCCGGCTACGACAGCGGGCGGCACTGGTCGGTCTATGTCGATGGCCGCAATCTCGCCGACCGCCGCTACATCGCCAGCAGCAGCGTTGCCGCGGTGGCGACGCCGGCGTCGATGCTGTTCGAGCCGGGCACCGGCATCAGCCTCAGTGCCGGCGTGAACCTGCGCTGGTAGGCGCCGTTCCCAGCCCGCGTCGCCTGGCGCGCGGGCTGGGACTTACGGCTTCTGCGTTTTCAGGCGCTCGTCGAGAAACACCGGCTGCAGCCAGGCCCGGCGACCGTCGGAGTCGCTGACCTCTGCGCGGACATACGTCTCGTCGCCGCCGAAGCGATAGGCCGGCGTGCGTCCGTAGGCGCGCGCCAGCTCGCGGCCGTCGCGGCCGATGAAGCGTGTGAGGAAGCGTGAGTCCGGCGCCACCGGCAGCGGCGGATCGAGCCCGGCCGTCGGTGCGATATCGATCTGCAGCTGCTTGCCGTCATTGCGGATGTCGTCGATGCCGATGCCGGTGGATGCGTAGAACGCGCCGTTGCGCAGCGCGGCGAGGATCGCATCGCGTTCAAGTGCGGCGGCGCGAACGACGATCCAGCCGTGTCCCGGCGTCAGCGCATGGCGCTTGTCGAAATTCGTGTAGTCGTGTGCATCGTCGCTGGCCACGCCCCAGACCACGCGGCCGGCGCTGAGCAGGCGATCCCACAGCGCCGTGGTGGACGGCGCGGCCTGGCCGCCCGCCGTGCTGCCGCCGGCGTTGTTGGCGAACGGGAAGCTGTTGGCGATCTCCAGCAGATACGGACCTTCGAGCGGCAGCAGGTCTTCGGTGCGCACCGACCAGTTGAGGTTGGGATGATTGACCTGCGGTACGCCGCCCTGCGCGCGCACCGCCGCCAGATGGCGCTGGTACGCCGTCACCGGCACCAGCTCCGGCGCGGTCTTCTCCAGCAGCGCGCGGAACTCGGCGGGCGTCGTCGCCGTCACGCCGGGCGGTGCCGGCTTGCGCGCCGGCTGGATCACCTCGCGCGTGCCGAGCGCGTTGACGTGCAGATGACGCACACCGTCCGGATGCGAGCGGTCGCGAACGATCTCGGTGATCTCCTGGCCGGGGATCAGCAGAAAGCCCTTCGGCAGATGCTGGAACTCCTGCAGCGACAGCACGCGCTCGTGCTCGGTGGAAACGACGAAGTCGAAGCCGTGGCTTGCGTACCAGTCGCTGATCACGTCCGGCGCATAGCCTTCGACGACACCGTGCACGTGCGTGTTGCCGCGATACCAGTGCAGCGGTTCGGCGGCGGATGCCAGGCCGCTGCCGCAGGCCATGCCGATGAGCAGGCGAGCAAGAAGGCGCATCGCTAGATCTCCAAAGTCGAATGACGCGGGCGCGCCGGCGCCAACAGCGCCGCTCCCAGCGCCGCAAAGTCGGCGAAGCACGCCGGCGCGGCCTCGCGCCCGTCGATGTCGGACAGCCCGTAGCCGTGCGCCATCAGGGCGATGCCGACGCCGGCGCGCTGTGCACAGGACAGGTCGACGGCGCTGTCGCCGACCATCAGCGTCGCGGCCGGCGCCGCGCCGGCACGCTGCATCAGCCAGCGCAGCGGCAAGGGATCCGGCTTGCGCTGCGCCAGGCTGTCGCCGCCGACGACCTCGCGGAACAGGCCGTCGAGATCGAAGGCACGCAGCAGCCGCGCCGCGTGCGCCTGATCCTGGTTGCTGCAGGCGGCCAGCCAGATGCCGGCCTCCTGCAACTGTTCCAGTAGCGCGCGGGCGCCGGCGAACAGACGTACCGTCTGCGCCGCCGATTGCAGGTAGTACTCGCGAACGCGTGCCGGCGCGCCGGCCGGCAGTGCCGGTGCACCGGCGAGCGCGGCGGCACGGTCGAGCATCGCACCGAGGCCGAAGTGCAGCGCCTCGCCGAGCTGGGCGGCGCTGGCCGGCGCCAGGGCGTGCTCGGCGAGCACGCTGTTGATCGCCGACAGCATCGCCTCGCGCGTATCGAGCAGGGTGCCGTCCAGGTCGAACACGACACAGCTGTAAGGTCCACCGAGAGCAGAAGGCATCAGAAGCTGTACGCGTAGGTGAAGAACAGGCTGCGCGGCTTGGCCTGGAAGGCGTACGGGTAGTAGTACTCGGGGTCGGCGGGCGTGACGTCGCCGCGCACGCCGGCCGAGCCGTACTGCAGGTTGCCCCACAGGCCGCGATTGCTGTACTCCTCGTCGAGGATGTTCTCCAGGCGCAGCTGCAGGCGGTGCTCGCGCTTGTCGCCGGCCCAGTACTGGCCGGTGGCGTTGAGCACGAACCAGTCGCCCCAGTTGTAGGCCGGCAGGCTGGCGATCGGCGCGCTGGTGATGGTGCGGCCCTGCAGGCGCGGCAGCAGGTTGAACTGCCAGCGGCTGTCGCTGCTGGTGTAGCGCAGCTGGCCGGTGGCGAACCATTCGGGCGTGGCGTCGATCTGCCGGTCGGTGCCCTTCACCTCGGCTTTCTGCTGCGTGTAGGCGGCGGCGAGCAGCCAGTTGCTGCCCAGACGCAGCTCCAGATCGGCGACCACGCCGCGGATCTCGGTGACAGCGTCGTTGTTGAAACGCGTGTTCGGCGTCAGCCCGGTGGTGGCCTGGATGCGGTCGCGGATGTCGGTGGCGAAGCCGCCGAGCTCGGCCTGCAGCCGGGCGCCGCCGAATGCCAGGTTGGCGCCGCCGCCGTAGTTCAGCGTCTTGGTCTTTTCCGGCTTGAGGTCCGGATTGCCGACCATCGTGTCGGTGTTCGAGTACAGCTCGTTGGTGCGCGGCAGGCTGAACGAGTTGCCGCCGTTGATGCGCAGATAGGTATTGCCGGGCAACTGCTGGCGCAGGCCGTACTTGCCGATGGTTTCGGTGCCGAACGACTTTTCGTTCTCGACGCGGCCGGCGATCGACACATTGGTGCCGGGGCTGAAGCTCGGCGTCAGGTGCAGGTCGGCGATCAGCGCGTTGCTCGATACCACGTTGCCATCGATGCGCACACGCGGATCGGAGGCATCGCGGTAGTTGGTGGACTGCAGGCCCAGCGTGATGCCGACGGAAGGCGTGAACGTAATGTGGTTCAGCGCGGTGACGATCAGCTCCTCGAAGCCGGCCGGAATCGAGTTGCTGCCGATACCGCGCTGTACCTGCGGCTCGAGCCGGCCGGTCCAGTGGCCCCACTCGATCATCTGGTTCGGATTGGTGGCGCTGACGCAGCCGTCCTTGTTGCGGCAGACCTCCGGCAGGAACTTGGTGTTGAGCAGTTCCGGCTTGCGGTAGGAGGCGGTGACATCGGTGCGGACCTTGTCCGACCAGGTCTTGTTGTAGCTGAGGTTGAACAGCGGCATCTTCGAGCGCGTCGGGCCGTAGATCGTCGTGTTCGGGAAGGTGTCCTGGAAATCGATCTGCACGAACTGCAGGTTGGCCAGCAGCTGGCTGCTGGTGTCGATCTTCCACAGGTACTTGGCGCCGATGTCGTCGCGCGAGTTGGAGTAGTCGGTGATGCCGCCGGCCGCCAGATGGTTGTCGGTCTGCGACTCGCGCGTGAAGATATCCGGGCCGTCGGTGGCCAGGCGGCCGCCGTAGAACATCACGCTGTGGCGGCCGGCGTTGTCGAGCGGGAACGAATAATTGCCCCAGACCTCGCGCGTGTTGAAGCTGCCGTAGGAGAAGCCCATTTCGCCCTTGCGCGTGCCGTCCGGACGCTTGGTGCGGATGCTGACCAGGCCGACGCCGGCGTTGCTGCCGAAGTACAGGCTCTGGCCGCCGCGGAATACCTCGACTGATTCGATCATGTGCGGATCGATCAGCGTCGAGCCCCAGATGTCCTCGACACCCGGGCCGCGGTCGTACAGCGGCACGTCGTCGAGCGTGACCAGGGTGTCGCGGTCGCCGCCGCCGTCGAGGCGGATGGTGAATTCGCCCTCGTCCGGCGAGTAGCCGACATAGGCGCCGGCGATCAGGCCCTGCGCCAGCTCGGCCATGTTGGTGTAGCCGCCGGCCTGGACTTCCTCGGCGCTGATCACCTGCACCTGGTTGCCGTACTGCGTCAGATCCTGGGCGATCGCCGTGCTGCGCTGCTCGTGACCGATGACGGTGATCTCCTCGACCGACGGTGTGCCGGATTGTGCGAGCGCGGTTGGCGCGGGCGCTGTTTCGGCGGCTGCCGTCGATTGCGCCAGTTCGGCGGCCGAGCCGTCGCCCGCCTCGCTCGCCGCGGACTCGGCGCCGTCGACCGGCGCGATCGCGGCGAGATCCGGATCGGGCGCCGCGGCCTCGGCGACCTGGGCCTGTGCGGCCTGACTGAACGTGGCGGCCACGGCGAGGCAAAACAGCGTTCGCCGCAGCGGAACGCGGATGAGGGCGGCAGACATGGAAACGACTCCTTCGGGCGGTAAGGGCATCGGCATCCGGTCGGGACGCGCGATGGCGGCGCACATGGCAGGCGCGCGTCCCGCGAGGCGGGACGGCGCGCCGGATGCACCTGACCCTTCAAAGTCTGCGCAGCGCGTCTTTCAGAAAAATGTATGGAGAGTTAAAAATTCACGCATATTCATGCAGTTAAGCATTGGGTCGAATTCATCTATAGATCGCCCGCCGGCGCGCCGGCGGGCGCGGCCCTGCGTGCCGTGGCCAGCTCGCCGCGCAGCTGGTGCACCAGCTCCAGGAACGACATCACCAGCCGCGACTTCATCCGCTCGCGCAGGCAGATCACATGCGAATGGGTGGCGGCGTCGAGATCAAGCAGCCGCAGCGTCCGCAGCCGGGGGTCGTCGACATAGGCGACTTCCGAGACCACGCCCAGGCCGATGCCGCTGGCCACCGCCTCGCGCAGCGACTCGCGGCTGCCGATCTCCATCACCACGTTGACGCGCACGCCGGCCTTGGCGAGCGCGGCATTGAACACCGCCTGCGTGGTCGAGCCGGATTCGCGGACCACCATGTCGCAGCCATCGAGATCCGCCAGCGACAGCGCCGGCCGCTGCGCCAGCGGGTGCGCGTGGTGGGCGAACACCAGCAGCGGCTGACGGCGGTAGGGGATGCTCTCGACGCGCTCGTCCTGCACGTCGTGCACCAGCACGCCCAGATCAGCGTGGTAGTTGAGGATGCGTTCGACGATCTGCGAGGAATCGCCGACCGACAGCGTCACGTAGATGCGCGGATGACGTTTCTGGAACGCCGCCAGCAAGGGCATGACGTTATAGGGGCCCACCGCGCCGATGCGCAGCTGCCCGCGCAGCAGGCCGCGCGCTTCGAGCAGCATGGCATGCGCTTCTTCTTCCAGAGCAAACAGGCGATTGGTGATCACCAGCAGGCTGTCGCTGAACTCGGTGGCGACCAGGCGGCGACCGAGCTGCACGAACAGCTGCACGCCGAACTGCTGCTCCAGCGCGCTGATCTGCGAGGACACCGTCGGCTGGCTGACACCCATCTCCTGGGCGGCAGCCGTCGTGCTGCCGCAGCGCGCGGTGTAGTGGAAGGCGCGGAGGCCGGTCATCAGGCGCATGGCGGACCTATCGATGCTGTCTATGAAAGGTGCGCGAGTTAACGCCGTTTTCTTGTCGGCGGCGTGACAGCCACTGCGCCGCCGCCGGCATGCATTGAAAAAAGCGATGGCTGCCGCGGTTTCGCCGATTTTTCCTTCACCGGCCTGCAATCCGTTCCACCTAGGCTGCGCAGCGTCTCCATCGTCCCTGCTGCCATGTTCACGACACTGCTCCGCCTCGCGGCGGCTGTCTGCGCGCTGCTGGTCTGCTGCGGTCCTGTCGCCGCCGCGGCGCCCGACGGCAGTGCCGCGCAGCCGCTGCGGGTGATGCTGATCCCCGCCGACGGCGGCACCGCCAGCGGCACGCTGGCCGACTTCCAGCCGCTGTTCAAGGCGATCACCGCCGATACCGGCCTGCATTTCTCGCTGCGCGTCGGCAGCAGCTATTCGGCGGTGGTCGAGGCCATGAAAGGCCGCCTGATCGACATCGCCTGGTTCGGCCCGGTGTCCTACGTGCAGGCGCGCGCAGCCGCTGCCGCCGAACTGCTCGGCGTGTCGGTGCAGAGCGGCGAATCGGTCTATTACGCCGGCATCTTTGTGCCGGCCGCCGCGCCGGCGCGCACGCTGCGTGATCTGGCCGGAAAGCGGCTGTCGTTCGGCGACATCAACTCCACGTCCAGCTTCTCGTACCAGGTCGCGATGCTGCTGGAAGCCGGCGTCGATCCGGCCCGCGATCTGGCCGAGCTGCGCCTCACTGGCAGCCACGCCGCCAGTCTGGCGGCGCTCAGCGGCGGCCTGGTCGACGCCGCCTGCCTGAGCTTCAACTCCTACCTGCGCGCCGTCGACAGCGGCGCCATCCGTGCCCAGGACTACCGCGTGCTGGCGCGCAGCGAGGCCATCCCGAATCCGCCGCTGGCGATGAGCACCGCATTGCCGGCGGCGACCAAGGCGCAACTGCGCCGCGCCTTCGGCCGTGTGCATAGCGCCGGCCATATTGCGCCGGCGCAGCTGCGCGGCTACGGCAGCAGCCCGGTCGACCGCTACGACACGGCGTTCGCCGAAAGCGCCTTCGACCGGCCGGCGCGCACGCTGCAGCGCATCAGCGACGACGAGCTGGCGGCGATCCTGCGCAAGGCGGGTCAGCGATGAGGGACGCGCCGCTGGTCGAGTTCGACGCCATCGGCAAGCGCTACGCCGACGGCACCGCGGCGCTGTCGGCGATCTCGCTGGCCATACCGCGCGGGCAGTTCTGCGTGGTGCTTGGCCCGTCCGGCGCCGGCAAGTCGACGCTGCTGAAGCTGCTCAACGGCCTGGCGCAGGCCGACAGCGGCACGCTGCGCTTCGACGGCCAGACGCTGACGCCGGCGCGGCTGCGCCGGGTGCGCGCGCAGCTCGGCAGCATCCACCAGCACTACGCGCTGGTGCCGCGACTGACAGTGCTCGACAACGTGCTCTGCGGCGCGCTGCCGCAGCTGGGCTCGATCCGCGCGCTGCTAGGCCTGTTCACGGACGCGCAGCGTCGCCGCGCCTGCAGCCTGCTGGCGGAAGCCGGGCTCGACGAAAGCCATCTGTACCGCCGCGCCAGCGAGCTGTCCGGCGGCCAGCAGCAGCGAGTCGGCATCGCCCGCGCGCTGATGGCGCAGCCGCAGCTGATCCTCGCCGACGAACCGGTCGCCAGCCTCGATCCGCGCATCAGCCGCGAGATCCTCGATCTGCTGCGCCGCGCCTCGCGCGAGCGCGGCGCCGCGGTGCTGTGCACGCTGCACCAGCCGGAGCTGGCGGTGGCGGTGGCCGATCGCATCGTCGGCCTGCGCGCCGGCCGCATCGTTTTCGACGGCGCGCCGTCGGCGTTCGATGGCCGGGCGCGCGATGCCCTGTACGCCGCTGCCGAGCCCGCCATCGCGCGCGGGCAGCCGTCGCGCGGTGCGGCCGCCGAGTGGTCGCATGCCTGAGTCCTCGCCCGTGGCGGCGGTCGCGCGCGGTCCGGAGCAGTGGGCGCTGCGCCGCCGCGTCTCGCCGCTGACGCTGCTGGGCGGCCTGGTGCTGCTGGTGCTGCTGACGCTGTCGGCGCGGCGCACCGAGATCGACCGCATGCTGCTGATGACGGCGCAGGCGGTGAACGCGGCGCTCGGCACGGGCGCTCCCTCGCAGGTCGCCGACGGCGTGCAGCGCGTCGCCGCCTCGCTGTGGCCGCCGCAGGTATCGGAGACGCGCGAGCTGGCGCGGCTGGAGAACTTCGATCGCCAGCGGCTGCCGTTCGGCGCGCACATCGAGACCCGGCCGGCGGTGGTGCGCCAGCTCGATCCGGGCACGCTGCAGCTGCAGGAGCGGATCGTCCAGCGCGAGGTTCTGGTGGAGCCTTGCGGCTATCTGCGGCACGTGCTGGCGCTGATGCTGGAGACCATCGAGATGGCGCTGTGGGGCACGCTGGTGGCGCTGCTGCTGGCCCTGCCGCTGAGCTATTGCGGCGCGCGCAACTACGCGCCGCATCCGGCGCTGTGCGTGCTGGCGCGCGGCTGCAGCAGCCTGCTGCGCTCGGTGCCGGACCTGATCAGCGCACTGTTCCTGGTGCTGGCTTTCGGCTTCGGGCCGATCGCCGGCGTGCTGGCGCTGGGCCTGCACAGCGCCGGCTTTCTCGGCAAGTTCTTCGCCGACGGCATCGAGCAGGCCGATCCGGCGCCGCAGCAGGCGCTGCAGGCGGCCGGCGCCACGCCGCTGGAAACGCTGCGCTACGCGGTGTGGCCGGAGCTGCTGCCGGCGGTGATCGGCCAGCTGCAATACATCCTGGAGCGCAACGTCCGTACGGCGACGGTGATCGGCATCGTCGGCGCCGGCGGGATCGGCCAGGAACTGAAAGGCCGCTTCGAGATGTTCGACTTCGGCCACGTCGCCACGCTGCTGCTGGTGATCTTCGTCACCGTCGTCGCACTGGAACACCTGGCCGGGCGCCTGCGCGCGCGGCTGCTCTAGATTCGGAACGCACACTCATGACCATCGATAGCAGGCGCCGCGATTTCCTGCGGCTGGCCGCCGCCAGCGCCGGCGTCAGCGCGCTGCCCCTGAGCATCCGCGAGGCGCTGGCGATTCCGGCGCGCCGCGAAACCGGCACCATCCGCGATGTCCAGCACGTGGTGATCCTGATGCAGGAAAACCGCTCCTTCGATCACTACTTCGGCGCGATGCGCGGCGTGCGCGGTTTCGGCGACCGCTTTCCGGTGCCGCTGGAAAGCGGCAGATCGGTGTGGTGGCAGTCCGATGGCGCGCGCGAGATCCCGCCATACCACCTCGACAGCGCGCGCATGAACGCGCTGCTGGTGCCGGATACCCCGCATGCCTACTCCGACGCACAGGCGGCGTGGAATCAGGGCAAGTTCGGCTACTGGCCGAAGTACAAGACCCAGTACGCGATGGGCCACTACCGTCGCGCCGACATTCCTTTCCAGTACGCGCTGGCCGAGGCCTTCACGATCTGCGACGCCTACCACTGCTCGGTCACCGCCGGCACCGATCCCAACCGCATCGTGTTCTGGAGCGGCTCCAGCTTCGATCCGCAGCTGCGCGCGCGCGGCATCGACAGCACCGATGTCGACTCCGAGCCGGACAACCTGCGCTGCTGGGTCACCGGCGCGCTGCCGGAGCCGGGCTACACCTATCAAAGCAATGCGCTGACCTGGCCGACGATTCCCGACGTGCTGCAGCAGGCCGGTATCTCCTGGCGCGTCTACCAGAATCCGAACGACAACTGGACCGGCGCGATGCACGGCTGCCTGGCCTTCAAGAGCTTCCGCGAGGCGCAGCCCGGCTCGCCGATCTACCGCAACGGCATGTCGCCGTGGTCGCTCGACGATCTGATCCGCGACGTCGAGCAGGGCACCCTGCCGCAGGTCAGCTGGGTGTTGCCGACGCGCATCCAGTCCGAGCATCCGGGCGCGCCGTCGAGCCCGCAGCAGGGCGGTCATTTCACCAGCCAGGTGCTGAGCGCGCTGACGCGCAATCCGGCGGTCTGGGGCAAGACGGTGATGTTCCTGACCTTCGACGAGAACGACGGCTTCTTCGACCACCTGCCGCCGCCCGCGCCGCCGTCCTTCAATGCCGACGGCTCGCTGGCCGGCGCCGCGACGCTCGATCTGGCCGGCCACTATTTCCACGATCCGTACCGCAACCACCTCAAGCGCGAGGACACGATCAGCGGCACGCGGCGCCCCTGGGGCCTGGGGCCGCGCGTGCCGATGTACGTGATCTCGCCGTGGAGCCGCGGCGGCTGGGTCAACTCGCAGGTGGCCGATCACACCTCGGTCGGCCAGTTTCTCGAACGCCGCTTCGAGCTGCGCATGCCGGCGATCAGCCCCTGGCACCGCGCGGTCTGCGGCGATCTGAGCTCGTGCTTCGACTTCGCGCAGCCCAACGTGGCGCGCTTTCCGAGGATGCCGCACACCGCCGACTACGCCGAGATCGAGGCCGCGCAGCGCCGGCTCGCCGACCCGGCGGCGCCGGTCGCGCCGCAGCCGGTCTGGCAGGAGCGCGGCATGCGGCCGTCACGGCGCTTGCCCTATCAGCTCAGCGTCGATGCACGCCTCGACGGCGCGGCGCTGCAGCTCGATTTCGGCAACAGCGGTGCGCAGGGCGCGGTGTTCCAGGTCTACGACCGCCTGCGGCCGGCGGCCATCCCGCGGCGCTACACGGTCGAGGCCGGCAAGGCCCTGGCCGATCGCTGGACCGCTGTCGACGGCGCCTTCGATCTCTGGGTACACGGCGTCAACGGTTTCGTGCGGCATTTCAAGGGCCGCGCCGATGCGCTGGTGCCGGTGCCGGCGATCCGCCTGCGCCATGCCGGCGACGGTTCGCTGGGCCTCGATGTCGACGCTGTCGACGGCGAGGCGCCGCGCCTGCTGCAGATCGCTGACAACGCCTATGGCGAGGCGCCGCTGAAGATCCGCCTGAAGCCGGGCGCACCGTACAGCCGGCGCTGGTCGCTGCGGCGCAGCGCGCACTGGTACGACTTCAGCTTCAGCCTCGACGGCAGCGACTGGAGCGAGCGCCACGCCGGCCGCGTCGAAGCCGGTGTGGACAGCTTCAGCGATCCGGCGATGGCGACCGGCCCGGCGCTGTTCGACTCGCCGCGCGCCTGAGCGCTTCCCGTTTTTTCCTGGTCTCGCGCCGCGGGAGCAGGAGGCGCGCGCCCGCGCGTGGCGGCCCTCACCCCACCATCGGCTCGCCGATGGTTCCCCCTCTCCCGCGAGGCGGGAGAGGGGCGGGGGACAGCCGCCGCAGGCGGCTGGTGTTGTTATGGCTCCAGGCGGTCGATCGTCCAGTTGCCGTGGCCGCCCCGGTAACGGAAGCGGTCATGCAGGCGACCGTGTGCGCCCTGCCAGAACTCGTAGCAGTCCGGCGTCACCAGATAACCGCCCCAATAGTCCGGCAGCGGCACGGTCTTGCCGTCGTAGTGGGCAAGATTGTCGGCGTAGCGCTGGTCCAGCTCGGCGCGCGAGGCCAGCACGCGGCTCTGCTGCGAGGTCAGCGCGCCGACCTGCGAGCGGTGCGGGCGCGTATGGAAGTAGGCTTCCGAATGCGCGTGGCTGAGCCTGGCGACGCGACCTTCGATGCGCACGGAGCGCTCCAGCCGGTCCCACCAGAACACCAGCGAAACCTGCGGATTGGCCGCCATCTCCTGGCCTTTGCGGCTCTCGTAGTTGGTGTAGAAGCTCAGGCCATGCTCGTGAAAGCCCTTGAACAGGACGATGCGCGCCGACGGCCGGCCCTGTGCGTCGACGGTGGCCAGCGTCATCGCCGTCGGTTCGAACATCGGCAGCGCGGTGGCTTCGTCGAGCCAGCGCTGTAACTGCACCGTGGGCTCGGGGTCGAGCTGGTCCAGCTCCAGCGGCGGGTGGCGCGTGTACTGCCTGGCGGGCGGCGGATTCACGGTGAGATTGGGCGGCAGATCGGGTGGGGTCATGGCGGGTGGGGCGGGCAGGGAGCGTGTTTGGCAGAATGTCCGGCCTATTTTCCTGCGTTCCCGGTCCTGCCGGGAAGCGCGGCGTCATTGATCTGCTGGAGAGAATCTGATGAGCAGCTTCCGCGCCCTGCGCGTGCACGCACCCGAGAAGAACCGTACCGAGGCCCGTTTCGAGAACCTGACGGTCGACGATCTGGACGCCGGCGAGGTGGTGGTCCGCGTCGCCTGGACCGGCATCAACTACAAGGACGCGCTGGCCGTCACCGGCAAGGGCCGCATCCTCAAGTCGTATCCCAAGGTGCCCGGCATCGACTTCGCCGGCCACGTCGAGTCCAGCAGCGATCCGCGCTACAAGCTTGGTGATGCGGTGCTGGTCACCGGCGACAACATCGGCGAGATCCGCGACGGCGGCTTCTCCGAGGTGGCGCGCGTGCCGGCCGACATCCTCGTGCGCAAGCCGGAAGGCCTGACGCTGCGCGAGACGATGGCGCTCGGCACCGCCGGCTTCACCGCGGCGATGGCGCTGCGCCGCATGCTCGAAAACCATCAGGCGCCGGAGATGGGCCCGATCGCCATCACCGGCCCGACCGGCGGCGTCGGCTCGGTGGCGATCCAGCTGTTCAAGGCCGCCGGCTTCACCGTGCATGCGATCACCGGCAAGGCCGGCGTCGCCGACGACTATCTGAAGATGCTGGGTGCCGATGAGGTGGTGTCGCGCCAGCAACTGCAGATGGGCAGCAAGCCGCTGGAGACCGCGATCTGGGGCGGCGCCGTCGACAATCTCGGCGGCGAGACCCTGGCCTGGCTGACGCGCACGACCAAGTTCTGGGGCAACATCGGCAGCATCGGCCTGGCCCAGTCGCATGAGCTGCACGGCACGGTGATGCCGTACATCCTGCGCGGCGTGTCGCTGCTCGGCATCCACTCGGTGGAAGTGCCGCGCGCCTGGCGCGAGGACATCTGGCAGAAGCTCGGCACGAGCTGGAAGCCGCGCGCGCTCGACAAGCTGGTGACGCGCGAAATCACGCTCGACGAGCTGCCGGCCGCCTGCGAGGACCTCGTCGCCAGCCGCGTCACCGGGCGCACGCTGGTGCGCATCTCCGGCAAGGAGTAAGCCGTGCCCGACGCGGCGCTATGCGCGTAGCGCGTAGCGCCGCGCCATCACCGAGCAGACGATCAGCTGCAGCTGGTGGTAGACCATGATCGGCAGCATGATTAGGCCCAGCGTGCCGTCGCCGGCGGCCGCGCCGAAGATCAGGATCGCCATCGGCGCGCCGACCGCCAGGCTCTTCTTGGAGCCGCAGAACACCGCGGCGATCTCGTCCTCGACGGCAAAGCGCAGCCGCCGCGCGACGAGCCGGGTCAGCAGCAGCACGAGCGCCAGCAGGGCGCCGGTCAGCAAGGCCGTGCTCAGCAGCGGTCCCGCGCCGTGGCGCGTCCAGACGCCGGCGGCGGTCGCATCGCAGAACGAGTTGAAGACGATCAGCACGATCACCGCGCGGTCGAGTTTGCCCGCCGCCGCCTTGTGCCGGGCCAGCCGGTCGCCGATCCACGGCCGCAGCAGCTGGCCGGCGATGAACGGCAGCAGCAGCTGCTGGCCGATCTTGAGCAGCTGCTCCGACAGCGGCAGGCCCTGACTCGCCGCCTGCAGGTAGATGCTGATCAGTAGCGGCGTCAGCACGATGCCGATCAGGCTCGACAGCGTGGCGTTGAATACCGCGCCGGCGACATTGCCGCGGCCCAGCGCGGTCATCGCGATCGACGACGACACCGTCGACGGCAGCGCGCACAGGTAGAAGAAGCCGATCAGCAGCTCGCGCGGCAGCAGGCCGTCCAGCGCGCCGGCGACGGCGATGCCGATCAGCGGGAACAGCACGAAAGTCGACAGCTGCACGAACAGATGCAGGCGCCAGTTGCTGGCGCCGGCGCGCAGCTTGTCCGGTGCCAGGCCGGCGCCGCTGAGCAGGAACACCAGCGACACGCCGATCGCGGTGACGGTGTCCAGATGCAGCGCGCCGCCGCTGACGCCGAGCTGTGGCGCCAGCAGGGCGATGCCGATCGCGATCAGCATCGACAGCAGGAAGCCGTCGAGAAAGGGAATGCGCATGAGCAAGTCGCGGCAACAAAGCGCGCATTCTAGGCGCGCGTGACAGCGCGTTTACAGATAGGGCGAAAACAGCCAGCACAGCGAATCGCGCAGCCGCACCGGCAGCGAGCGCTGGCGGGTCTGCTCCAGTGTCAGCTCCTGCGCGCGCTCCCACAGCGCGCTGAAGTGCGCCGACATCTGCCGCGCGAACGGCGGGTCGTAGTTCTCGACATTGAGTTCGAAGTTCAGCAGCAGGCTGCGCGGATCCCAGTTGGCGCTGCCGATCTGCAGATAGGCCTCGTCGACGACGAACAGCTTGGCGTGGCTGAAGGGGCCGGGCTGGAAGCGCACGCGCACGCCGCGTTCCAGCAGCACGTGCAGTTGCGCGCGCATCGCCCAGTCGACGTACGGCAGGTTGTTGTGCAGCGGCAGCAGCACCTGCGTGCGCACGCCGCGCAGCGCCGCGCCCTGCAGCGCGGCGATCAGCTCGGCCGACGGCAGGAAGTACGGCGTCATGATCTGGATGTCGCGCTTGGCGGCCGAGATTGCCGCGTGCAGCACGAAGTCGAGCTGGTCGAGATCCTCGTTGGGCCCGTCGATGATGACGCGGCTGATGGCGGTCGCTTCGCCCTGCGCCGGGATGGCCGCCGGAACCTGCAGCCGCTCGCCGTCGGCGAAGGCCCAGTCCTCTGCGAAGATCTCCGCCATCTGCGCCACCACCGGGCCGTGCAGCTCGAAGTGCAGGTCGATCGCCGGCCTGCGCTTGCGCGGCCGTGCCACCAGATGCCGCGCGCTGAGGTTGATGCCGCCGGTGAAGCCGATCGCGCCATCGACGAGCAGCAGCTTGCGATGGCTGCGCAGGTTCAGATGCAGCGACGGTGGCATCAGCCGCAGCGGATTGAAGCGGGCGACGCGGATGCCGCGCTTGCGCAGCAGACCGCCGATCCGCGGCATCGAGTACCACTCGCCGGCACCGTCGATCAGCACGCGCACCTGTACGCCGCGTTCCTGAGCCGCAGCCAATGCATCGGCAAACTGCCGGCCGACCTCGTCGCGGTCGAAGATATAGCTGGCCAGCCACACCGACTCGCTGGCGTGCGCGATCGCTTCGAGCATGCGCGGATAGGTTTCGTCGCCGCTGTGCAGGGCCTGCAGGCGGTTGCCGCCGAGCAGCGGCCGGCGTGTCATCACATCGGCGGTACGCGCCACCTCGTCGAGCCAGCCGGGCACCGGCGGATGGCTGGGCACGGCATTGCGCACGTCGCTGGCGTGCGCCGGGCCGATGCCGTGGCCGCGACGGTCGACGACGAAGCGCCGTGCCCGCGTACGCAGGCGGTTGACGCCGAACAGCAGGTAGAGACCGGGGCCGGCAAACGGAAACAGCCAGCAGACCGCGATCCAGCCCCAGGCGGCGCGCGCGTCGCGGCGCGTCAGCAGCGCGTGGCCGGCCGTGGCCACGGCGATCAGGAACCACAGCCCGAGCAGGATCGCCGACAGCTCGATGCCGGCCACGCGCTGTTCGAGCAGCGCCTGCAGGTGCTTCATCGGCGCTTCGCCGGCGGCTTGGGCAGATGCAGCTCGGCGGCGACCGCCAGGTGATCCGACAGCGGCGTCGGCACCACGTGCGAATGCGCGACCTGCAGCCCCGGCGTTGCCAGCACATGATCGAGGCGTCGCTGCGGCTTCCAGCTCGGAAAGGTCGGCGCGCCGACGATCGGATGAAGGCCGATGCCGGCTAGCGGCGCGCACGCCGCCAGCTCCTCGGCCTCGCAATTGAGATCGCCCAGCAGGATCGCCTCGCGGTCGCCGTGCTTGAGCGCCGCCAGGTATTCGAGCTGCTTGCGCCGCCAGTTGCGGTTCAGCGCCAGGTGGGTGACGAGGACTTGCAGGGGGTCATGACCGGGCAGGGCCAGCAGCGCGCTCAGCGCGCCGCGGCCGGGCACGCGCCCGGGTAGCGGAAAGTGCTGCGGATCGAGCAGCGGCTGGCGCGACAGGAAGCCCAGACAATGCTGCGCAAACGGGCCGAGGTTGCGGTTGACGGCGACGTGCCAGTGCTTGAAGCCGGCCTTGT
>CAMLDZ010000023.1 GCA_946478985.1 uncultured Solimonas sp. | reverse complement strand
CACCGCCGCCCGCGGACTTGTCCGCGGGTTTGCCACCGAAATAGAGCTGCGTGTCCTCGGGCCACTGGTTGGCCTCGGCCAGCAGCATGCGGTCGTGGTACTTGGCATCGAGTTCGGCACGGATGCGCTTGAGGATCTCGTGCGTCTCCGGCAGGTTCTCGTTGTTGGTGCCGTCGCGCTCGATCAGGTACGGCACCGCGTCCAGGCGCAGGCCGTCGACGCCGATGTCGAGCCAGAAGCGCATCACCGACAGCACGGCTTCGAGCACCGGCGGATGATCGAAATTGAGATCCGGCTGGTGCGCATAGAAGCGGTGCCAGTAGTAGGCGCCGGCGACCGGATCCCAGCTCCAGTTCGACTTCTCGGTGTCGAGGAAGATGATGCGCGTGCCGCTGTAACGCGTGTCGCGGTCGGACCAGACGTAGAAGTTGCGCGCGCTGGAGCCGGGCCTGGCGCGCCGCGCGCGCTGGAACCAGGGATGCTGGTCGGAGGTGTGGTTGATCACCAGCTCGGTGATCACGCGCAGGCCGCGGCGATGCGCCTCGCGGATGAAGCGCCTGGCATCGGCCAGGCTGCCGTAGTCGGGATGCACGTCCTCGTACTCGGCGATGTCGTAGCCGTCGTCGCGCCGCGGCGAGGGATAGAACGGCAGCAGCCAGATGGTGTTGACGCCCAGCTCGGCGATGTAGTCGAGCTTGTCGATCAGGCCGGCGAAGTCACCGATGCCGTCGCCGTTGGCATCGCAGAAGCTCTTGATGTGCAGCTGGTAGATGACCGCGTCCTTGTACCAGAGCGGATCGGCGGTGAAGGCCGGGTGCGGGTCCTGCCGCGGCCGCGGCTTGCGCTTGGCCATCAGGCCCTCTCCCCGCCGTGCAGCGGCCGCAGGCGGAAGATCGCGTAGAGCATGCCGGTCGGCGAGAAATGCCAGTGCTGGACCTTGCCGTGCCAGCTGAAGCGGCCGCCGCCGACCAGTTCCTCGACCTGCACGCTGCCATCGTCGGGCAGGCCGAACTCCCACAGCGGGACTTCGAAGTGGACGTCCTGGTCGTGCCAGGGATCGAGGCTGACCAGCATCAGCAGCAGGTTGTCGCGCTCGGCGGTGGCCTTGCTGTAGGCGAGCACCTGCTCGTTCCAGGCATTGTGGAAGCGCAGGTTGGTATGCGTGTGCAAGGCCGGATTGGTGCGGCGGATGTGATTGAGCCGCGAAATCTCGGCGATGATGTTGTCGGGGCCGGGCCGGAAGCTTTCCGGCGGCCGCGGCTTGATCTCGTACTTCTCCGAGTCCAGGTACTCCTCCTTGCCCGGCAGCGCGCGGCCATCGCACAGCTCGAAACCGCTGTAGACGCCCCACAGACCCGACATCGTCGCCGCCAGCGCCGCGCGGATCAGAAAGCCCGGCCGGCCGCTGTGATGGAGGAAATGCGGATTGATGTCCGGCGTGTTGACGAAGAAGTGCGGACGGAAGAAATCGCGCGGCGCGCCCTGCGCCAGTTCGCCGAGATAGGCCTGCAGCCCGGCTTTGTCGTTGCGCCAGGTGAAGTAGGTATAGCTCTGCGTGAAGCCGATCTTGGCCAGCCGGTACATCAGCGCGGGCCGCGTGAACGCCTCAGACAGGAAGATCGTGTCCGGATGGCGCGAGCGGATGTCGGCGATCAGCCACTGCCAGAACGGCAGCGGCTTGGTGTGCGGATTGTCGACGCGGAAGATATGCACGCCCTCGCCGATCCAGTACTCGACGACGTCGCGCAGCGCCAGCCACAGGCCGGGCCTGGCGCCGGCGGCGTAGAAGTCGACATTGACGATGTCCTCGTATTTCTTCGGCGGATTCTCGGCGTACTTGATGCTGCCGTCCGGGCGCCAGTTGAACCACTCCGGGTGCTCCTTGAGCCAGGGATGGTCGGGGGAGCACTGCACCGCGAAGTCGAGCGCCAGCTCCAGGCCCTGCGCCTCGGCGGCGACGCGCAGGCGGCGGAAGGCCTCGATGCCGCCGAGTTCCGGGTGCACGGCGTCGTGGCCGCCCTGCGCGCTGCCGATCGCGTACGGGCTGCCCGGATCGCCCGGGGCGGCGAACAGGCTGTTGTTGCGGCCCTTGCGGTGGGCATGGCCGATCGGATGGATCGGCGGGAAATACAGCACGTCGAAGCCCATCGCGCGGATCGCCGGCAGCCGCGTGATGACGTCGTCGAAAGTGCCGTGGCGGGGCGAGCCGAAGGCGACCGGCTGCGTCTGCGAACGCGGGAACAGCTCGTACCAGGCCGAGAAACCGGCGCGCTCGCGCTCGACGTCCACCGTCAGCGCCGGATCGCTGCGCGACAGGAAGCGCTGCTCCTCGACCGCCTGCATCGTCGCCGCCGTGGTGTCGTCGAGCAGCAGGGCGATCCACAGGCTGCGCGGCTGGGTGTCCAGCTGTTGCAGCAGCGCCTGCAGCGCCGGCTGTTCGCGATGCCGCCGCGCGGCCTCGCGAATCAGCGCGGCGCCTTCGTCGAGATCGGCGGCGACGACCACGCCAGCCTGCTGCTTCTTGCGCAGGTCGCCGCAGTAGCTGGCCCAGACGTCGATCCAGGCCTCGATGACGAAGCGGTGGGGCACCGCCTGTCCAGGCCTGAAGTGGGCGCGCCAGCGATCGTTGCCGAGCGCCTGCATCGGCGCCGCATGCCAGACGTGTTCGCCGGCGGCCTGCCAGCGCAGCCGTGCCGCGATCTGCTCGTGACCGTCGCCAAACACATCGGCTTCGACTGTCACCGACTGGCCGACGACGCCCTTGGCCGGGAAGCGGCCGCCGTCCACCGACGGCGAGATGTGTTCGATGGCCAGGCGCGGCGCGGCGATGGCGGCGTCGACATCCAGACCGGCACTGGCGGGGGTGGAGGCGACGGGGCGGAGTTCGATCTTCGGCATGGTCGGCTGGAGTCCTGAGTGTCGAAGGGATCAGCCCAGAGATCTGTGGAGAACTGCGACGGGCCGCGTCGCCGCAGTCTCCGATCCTGGCGATGACTCAAGCATGAACATCGGGCCCGGCCGCCGCTGCGGGCTGTGGCCAGGACGCCCGCCGCAGCAGGCGCCGACGCATCAGCCTTCCAGCATCTCGCGCGTCACCAGTGTCACGCCGCCTTCGCTGACATGGAACAGCTGGCGATCGCGCGCCGGGTCCTCACCGATCACCGTGCCGTCGGGGATCACGCAATTCTCGTCGATGATCGCCTTGCGGATGCGGCAATCGCGGCCGACGCGGACGTTGGGCAGCAGCAGGGTTTCGTGGATCGTCGAGCCTTCTTCGACGCGCGCGTTGGAGAACAGCAGGCTGCGCCGCACCTCGGCGCCGGAAATGATGCAGCCGCCGCTGACCATCGAATCCACCGCGTAGCCGCGGCGATTGGGTTCGTCGAACACGAACTTGGCCGGCGGTGCGTGCATGGTGTGGGTCCAGATCGGCCAGTCATCGTCGAACAGATTCAGTTCGGGCGTGACGTCGACCAGTTCCAGATTGGCTTTCCAGTAGGCGTCGACGGTGCCGACGTCACGCCAGTAGCCCTGGCGGCTGGGCTCGTAGAGATCGGTGAACGGATAGGCGTAGACCACGCCTTCCTCGATCGCCGCCGGCACCACGTCCTTGCCGAAATCATGGCTGGACGCGCTGATGCCGGCATCGCGCATCAGGTACTGCAGCAGGAAGTGGGCGTCGAACACGTAGATGCCCATGCTCGCCAGCGCCACCCCGGGCTTGCCCGGCAGCGGCTGCGGGTCCTTGGGCTTCTCGCGGAACTTGAGCACGCGGGTGTCCTCGTCGATCTCCATCACGCCGAACGAGCTGGCTTCCTCCAGCGGCACTTCCAGGCAGCCGACGGTCAGCTTGGCGCCGCTCTGCGCGTGATGCGCCAGCATGCGGCCATAGTCCATCTTGTAGACATGGTCGCCGGCCAGGATCAGCACCGTGGCCGGCTGATGCTCCTTGATGAAGTCCAGGTTCTGGTAGACCGCATCGGCGGTGCCGGCGTACCACGAGGCGATCTCGCTGCGCTGCTCCGCCGGCAGCAGCTCGACGAACTCGCCGAACTGGCCGCGCAGGAAGCTCCAGCCCAGCTGCAGCGGCCGGATCAGCGAGTTGCTCTTGTACTGCGTGAGCACGCCGATGCGGCGGATGCCGCTGTTGATGCAGTTGGACAGCGTGAAATCGATGATGCGGAACTTGCCGCCGAACGGCACCGCCGGCTTGGCCCGCGCCGAGGTCAGCTGCATCAGCCGCGTGCCGCGGCCACCGGCCATCACCAATGCGAGCGTCTCGCGCGTCAGGCGGCTGACGAAACGTGTGTCCCTGGCGCTGCCCATCGGATCTCCCGGATCGTCTCTGTGTGTTTTTCGGTCCCCGAGCATAAGCGCTGTTCCGGTGCGACTGTTCAGCAGATTACGCCTTGGCAGCCACTACACTAGCCCGGCCAAACTGAATGCCGGCTTCCTCGTGCAGCGCTGCGCGCTGGCGCCCCTGGAAGACCCGCAAGCACGATCCGAACCAGCATCGCGTCCACCACCGCCGAGTCGCAATGACCGTCCTGCATGTCGCCTCAGAATGTTTTCCGCTGGCCAAGACCGGCGGCCTCGCCGACGTGGTCGGCGCCTTGCCGCTGGCGCAGCGTGCGTTGGGCGTCGACGCCCGCGTACTGATGCCCGCCTACCCCGGGGTGCCGGCGCGGCTGCGCGGCCTGCGCGAGATCGTGCGGCTGCAGCGCGGTGCCCATCTGCTGACGCTGCTGCTCGGCGAGACCGAGGCCGGCTTGCCGGTCTATCTGGTCGATTGCCCGGCGCTGTTCGAGCGCGCCGGCGATCCCTACCGCGACAGTCGCGGTCGCGAGTTCGCCGACAACGCCGAACGCTTCGCGCTGTTCTGCCGCGTCGCGCTGGCGCTGGCCGGCGGCGCCGACAGCGACTTCTTGCCGCGCGTCATGCACCTGCACGACTGGCAGGCCGGGCTGGCGGCGTCGTGGCTGCGCGACGCCGGGCTGCCCTTGCGGGTGATCTACACCATTCACAATCTCGCCTACCAGGGCCAGTTCGACCGCGCCGCGTTCGAGGCCCTGCAACTGCCCGACGCCTGGTGGACGCCGGCGCGGCTGGAGTTCTGGGGGCGCTGGTCGTGCATGAAGGCCGGCATCGTCGATGCCGACGTGGTGACCACGGTCAGCCCCAGCTACGCGCAGGAGATCCAGACGCCGATCGCCGGTCAGGGCCTCGACGGCGTGCTGCGCAGCCGTGCCGCCGATCTGCACGGCATCGTCAACGGCATCGACCCCGAGGTCTGGAATCCGCAGACCGATCACTTCCTGACCCGACGCTACGGCGTGAAGGACGCGCAGGTCGGCAAGGCCGCCAACAAGTACGCGCTGCAGGCCGAGCTGGGCCTGACCCCGGGCGACTGGCCGCTGGTGGTGTTCATCGGCCGCCTCGCCGAACAAAAGGGCGCCGACCTGATTCTCGCTGCGCGCGAGGCGCTGCTGGAACTGCCGGCGCAGTACGCGCTGCTGGCCAGCGGCGAGGAGCAGCTGCAGCAGGGCTTGCGCAACTTCGCCGAGCAGGCGCCGCCGGGCCGCGTCGGCCTGCGGCTGGCGCATGACGAATCGCTGGCGCATCGCTTCAACGGTGCCGCCGACGTGCTGCTGATGCCCTCGCGCTTCGAGCCTTGCGGGCTCAACCAGATGTACGCGCAGCGCTATGGGGCGCTGCCGGTGGTGCGGCGCACCGGCGGCCTGATCGATACCGTGGTCGATGCCACGCCGGCGACGCTGGCCGACGGCAGCGCCAGCGGCGTGCATTTTCGCGACGCCGACGCCGGCGGCCTGGTCTATGGCGTGCGTCGAGCGCTGGACTTGATCGAGACCGCAGCGCAGCGCGATGCGCTGCGTCGTGCCGGCATGAGCCGCGATTTCTCGTGGACGGCGTCGGCCCAGGCGTATCTGCGGCTCTACGGTCTGCAGGACTTCTGAAAAACGCCGGACAGCAAAATCCCCCGATGCGCGCCGCAGCAGCGCCCATCGAGGGACCGGCGCGCGCCGAGCGACCGCAGCGGCTCGCCGCGCATCATCGCCGCCGGATTACGCGCGGCTAGCGTGGATGGCGTTGCGGCTCGTCGTGCCGCGCGTCCTGCTGGCGCTGATCGCGATCCTGATGGCTGCCCTGCTGGCGCCCGCCCTGATCGCGCTGATGCTGCTGGCCCTGCTGCTTCTGTTGGCGATCCTGCGAGCCCTGTTGACGGTTTTGTTGCGTCATCTTGTCGCTCCTGTGTGGGTGGAAGGCATTTCATTGAGCGGCCGGCGATCTGGCATCGCTGCCGCTCACTCCGGACGGTGCCGGCAGGCAGACTCCAACAAACGCCGTGCCTGGCGCATCCATTCATCCAAGCGTCAGATTTCACGGCAAGTTTTCGTACGCCGCCTTGAGATCGGCGAAACGCTTCGGGCATATTGAATAAGGGGTACCTGCAGGCTGCAGCGTCGCAAGGCGTGGCCGCCGCAGGTGAAGAGGGACGGGGGCCAGACGACCAAGGATCAGGACGTGGAGGCCGAAAGCATGGACCCGAGCCCGGACTCGCCGCAGCGCGATTCCCCGCCGCCGAACACACGCCGCGCGCGCGCCGGCACGGCCGCCAATGGCCTGCCGTTCGGCCTGATCGGGCTGGGCTTCCTGTTGCTGATCGGCGGTGCGGCGGTCTTTTCCTACGATCTTTCCTCGCGTCTGGACACCGCCCTGCAACAGCTCGATCAGGCCCGCGCGGCCGATGCGCAGGGCCGCGACCTGCTCGGCAGCATCGAAGAGCTGCGCTGGATCGGCGAGCGCCTGCAATACGCCGCCGGCCCGGTGGAGATCGCCGGCTACATCAGCGCCTTGCAGGCGCTGCAGCGCGAGCTGGACAAGCTGCGCCAGCGGTTGCATCTGGCGCGCCAGCAGCAGCCGCTCGCCGATCAGGCGGCCGTGCTGCTGGCGCGGCAACTGGCTGCCGCGACGGCGGCCGGCGACGACGGGCGCCGTCCGTCCGCCATCGATCCGGCACTGCGCGAGCGCTTCGCGGGACTGGCCGATGCCCTGCGCGAAGTCCTGCAGGAGCAGCAGCGGCTCAGTCATCGCCTGATCGACTCGCGTACCTGGTCGGTCTACGTGACTCTGTCGCTGATCGCGGCGCTGGGCCTGTTGACGACCGTGCTCGGCGCGCGCCACTTCGACGCGCTGCGGCTGCAGGAACAGCTGCGCGCGGAAGTCGCGCGCTCGCAGCGCCAGAACGACGACAAGAGCCGCTTTCTCACCCACGTCAGCCACGAGATCCGCGCGCCGATGAACGCGATCTTCGGCTACGCCGGCCTGCTGCACGGCCGCCTGCAGGACCCGCAGCAACGCCGTTGTGTCGAGTCGATCACCCGCAGCGCCAGAACCTTGCTGGTGATGATCGACGAGCTGCTGGACTTGTCGAAGATCGAGGCCGGACACCTCGAACTCGACCGGCGGCCGACCCAGCTGCGTGATCTGGTCGACGGCGTCGTCGAGCTGTTCGCCGGCCAGGCGGCCGAGCGCGGGCTGACACTGCGCAGCGAACTGCCGGCCGCGCCGCCGGATCTGCTGCTGGACGGCGAACGATTGCGGCAGATGCTCGTCAATCTGGTCGGCAACGCCCTCAAGCACACCGCCGAGGGCGAAATCTGCATTCGCGTACAGCTGCGGCCCGATGCCGCGCAGCCGGACTGCGGCGATTGCCTGATCGAAGTGGCCGACAGCGGTTGCGGTATCGCCGAGGCCGAACTGCAGGCGATCTTCGAACCTTACCGGCGCGGCGGCGGCGAAGCCCACGGCGGCACCGGGCTGGGCCTGTTCATCACGCGCCAGATCGCGCGCCTGATGGGCGGCGAGGTCAGCGTCAGCAGTGCGCCGGGGCAGGGCTCGGTGTTCCGCATCAGCCTGCCGCGGGTGCCGCTGCTGGCGGCGTCGCCGCAGGCGCATGCCGAGCCGGCGCCGCCGAGTGCGGCCACGGCAATGCTGCAGCCGGAAGTCGTGCTGCCGCGTCTCACCGCGCTGCTGCACGAAGCCTGGCCGCAGCTGCGCGACAGCCTGACGATCGGCGATGCGCGCCGCTTCGCCGAGGAGCTGGCCGCGCTTGCCGGCCGTGGCGGCGGGGCGCAGCTGCAGCACTATGCACGGCGCCTGCGTGGTGCCGCCGATGATTTCGACGTGGCGGCCATCGAGCGCTTGCTGGCCGAATATCCCGCCGAGGTCCTGGCCTTGCGACGCCTGCAGCAGCAGGCCGCTGGCGCGGAGGCCGCGCATGCCGCTTGATTCGCGCGCGCCGCTGATCCTGGTCGCCGATGACAACGCCGGCAACCTGCAGTTCCTTGGCCGGGTGCTCGATCAGGCCGGCTACGAGGTGATGCCGGCGGTAGGGGGAGCGCAGGCGATCAGCCGTGCCAGGGCACGCAAGCCGGATCTGGTCCTGCTCGACATGCGGATGCCGGACATGGACGGCGGCAGCACCTGTCGGGCCCTGCGCCAGGCCGGACTTGCCGATGTGCCGATCCTGTTCGTCACCGCCGCCGCCGAGCGTGCGGCCCTCATCGATGCCTTTGCCGCCGGCGCGGTCGACTACATCGTCAAGCCCTTCGGTACCGAGGAACTACTGGCGCGGATCCGCACCCATCTCGAACTCAAGCTGGCGCGCGACCGTCTCGCGCTGATGGCGCAGGAACGCCAGGACGTCATGCATGTGGTCGCGCACGACCTCAAGACACCGCTGTCGACCACCTTGTTCGCCGCACAGCTGATGAGCGCGACGACCGATGCGCAGCGCCGCGCCGAGCTGCTCGCCGAGATCGTCTCCAGCAGCGAGGAGGCCCTGCGCTTCATCCAGCGCTTTCTTACCCGTGGCGCCGAAGGGCGTCGCCTGCGCGAGTTCTGCGCGCAGCCGCTGGCCTTGCAGGAGGTCGCCGCCGCCGCCGTGGCCTTGCAGCGGTCGGCGGCCGAGGTTCGCGGCATGCGCATCGGGCAGCGCGGCGAGGCCCAGGTCATCGCCGATCGCGAAGCCACGCGCAATGTCATCGTCAATCTGCTGTCCAACGCCCTGCGCTACGCGCCGGCGAATTCATGCGTGGAGATCGAGATCGGCAGCAGTCGCGCGGGCATGGGCTGGCTGAGGGTGCTGGATCGCGGGCCGGGCGTATCGGCGCAGCAGCAGGCGCGGCTGTTCCGCAGCTTCGTGCGTCTGGTGGCCGCCAAGACCGAGCCGCCGCCGCTGTCGCCTGCGGCCGAGCCCGGCGAGCTTGCCGGCGCCTCCAGCGGATTGGGGCTGGCGATTGCCAAACACGACATCACGCAGATGGGCGGGCATCTGTGGTACGAGCCGCGCAGCGGCGGCGGCGCGATCTTCGCGATCGAGCTGCCGCAGCAGCGCGAGCAGAGCGGGGTGCTGTCATGACGCCGCACCCCTGCATCGGCGCCGGTGGGGAGACGGCGATTCTTTCCTGCAAGAAAAGGACTGCCTGCCAGATATGACGACGCATTCATCGTTGCCCAAGAACCCGAGCTTCAAGCAAACGCAGACCGGTGATGCCGGCCACATCCTGCTGGTCGACGACGACGCTGCGGTGCAGCGCTTGTTCCGTCAGGCGCTCGAAGGCGCCGGGCACCGTGTCACCGCGGTGGGCTCGGCCGTCGATGCCGAGCTGGCCTTGCGCCGAGCCGTCTATGACGTCTGCCTGCTGGACCTGGACCTCGGCGACAGCTCCGGGCTGGAGCTGCTGCCGCGCCTGCGCGAGAGCGCGCCGTGGATGCGCGTGATCATGGCCACCGCGACTGATGACGTGGCGGTCGCGCTCGACGCCATTCGTGCCGGCGCGGCCAACTACCTGGTCAAGCCCTGCGCGCCGGAGGCGCTCCATCACGCGGTGGCCCAGCAGATCGAGGCGCGGCGGCTGGAGCAGCGCGTGCAGTCGCTGGAGGTCGACGGCAGCCAGGAGCAGCCCAGGCTGCACACCGCCAGCCCGGCGTTCGCGGCAACCCTGGAAATGGCCCGTCGCGTCGCCTCGACCGACGCCACCTTGCTGATCCTCGGCGAGAACGGCACCGGCAAGTCGATGCTGGCGCGCGCGATCCACGACTGGAGTCCGCGACGCCGTGCCGCATTCGCCACCGTCAGCTGCCCGTCGCTGTCGGCCGAGCTGCTGGAAAGTGAACTGTTCGGCCACGTCCGCGGCGCCTTCACCGGCGCCACCGACAATCGTCCGGGCCGCGTGCAGATCGCCGAAGGCGGCACGCTGTTCCTCGATGAGATCGGCGACCTGCCCAAGGCGCTGCAACCCAAGCTGCTGCGCTTCCTGCAGGATCGCGAGTATGAGCGCGTCGGCGATCCGCACACGCGCAGCGCCAATGTCCGCGTGATCGCCGCCACCAATCAGGATCTGGCGAAGATGGTCGAGGACGGTCGCTTCCGCGAGGATCTTTTCTACCGCCTCAACGTCGTCACGCTGACCATGCCGCCGCTGCGCGAGCGCCGCGAAGACGTGCTGTCGATCGCCGGCGAGACGATTCTGCAACTGGCCAGGCGCTATGACCGGCCGGCGCGCCAGCTGTCCGAGGAGGCTGCGGCCTTGCTCAGCGCCGGCCACTGGCCGGGCAATCTGCGCGAGCTGCACAACGCCATCGAGCGCGCCGTCATCATTTGCGATGGCGAGACGATCCGCGCCGAGCATCTGCCGTTCGGCGCCGAGCGCAGCCTGGCCGGGCAGGGCTTGCGTGCCGGCGATCCGGTCAGCCTGGAAGCTCTGGAGCGCGCGCACATCGAAGCGGTGGTCGCACAGGCCGCCTCGCTCGATGCCGCCGCCAAGCTGCTGCAGATCGACAGCTCGACGCTGTACCGCAAGCGCAAGCTCTACAACCGCGCGCAGAACCAGGGCGACGATCGCGCCCGGGCCTGAGACTTGCTGCTGCGCAGGTCGCTGAGCGATGCATTCATGGACAAGGACATCAGGAGACCAGGATGGCTGCTACCAAGAAAGCTGCGCGAAAAACCGCCGGACGCAAGTACAGCAAGGCCGCTTCGCGGACGGTGGGGTCGGCCTTGCATCGGGCCAAGAAGGGCACGCTCAAAAGCGGCAAGGGCGGTCGTGGCGGTACGGTGAAGAGCCGCAAGCAGGCGATCGCGATCGGGCTGTCGGAGGCGAGGGACAAGGGGCAGAAGGTGCCGGCGCGCAAGCGGCGCGCTTCTGCTTCCTGAGGTTCAACGGCGGCGCCTGCCGGTTCGGCGCTGCCCGTCAGGCGAAAAAGGCGAGCGACACCCGACCGGTGGAAGGTCCATCGTCGCTCCCGCTGGCGCATCGCGCTTGCGGCAACGCGCAGCGCGCCGCCTACCGCGCATGTCGGCCTCCCGAGATGGAGCCGCTGTGGTCGCCGCACTGTGGCGAGCGTGGGAGACTGCGGGCTCCATCGTCACAGGAGTGAGGTCATGAGCAGAGCCGCTGCCGTGCTGGTCGGCGCGATCGTGCTGGCCGGCATCGGCTTGATCGTCTGGAATCGCTACGGATCTCAGGAGCCGACAGCGCCGGCCGCCGCCGGCGCAGTGCAGGAGGAGGAGATCGCTGCGGCGCCGCCGGTGCCGGTGGACGCGGAGCCGGAATACCGGATACCGGATGCCGACCCGGCGCAGGCCCGGGCCGCGCCCTTGCCGTCGCTGGCCGACAGTGATGCCGAGGTCCGTAGCCAACTCGAAGCACTGGCCGGCCGCGAACCGCTCGAAGCCCTGCTGGTGCCCAGGGATCTGATCCGCCGGTGGGTCGCCTTCATCAACCGGCTCGATGGCGACGGCGTGCCGCTGTCGCAGCGACCGATGCGCCACGTCGCCGGCACGCCGCCGGTCAATCGCGACGGCCAGCGACTCTGGCTCGATGACAGCAATGCGCTGCGCTACGCCGCCTACATGCGCGTCGTGCAGGCCGTCGATGCGCAGCGGCTGGTCGATTTCTATTTCCGCTGGTATCCGCTGTTTCAGCAGGCCTACGACGAACTCGGCGTCGGCGGCTATTTCAACAGCCGCCTGCTGCGGGTGATCGACCACCTGCTGGCGACGCCCGAGGTGCAGGGACCGATCGAATTGCAGCGACCCAAGGTCCTCTACCGCTACGCCGACGCGCAGCTCGAAGCGCGGTCCTTCGGACAGAAACTGCTGATCCGCATCGGCAGCGATAACGCCGCGCAGCTCAAGGCCAAGCTGCGCGAGATCCGCATGCAGCTCAGGACACGCTTGCGCGGTGCCGGCTAGGGCCTGTTAACGCTATGGCCGCCGCTGTGACGGAGACCGTTTCATCGCAGGCCGGATGCCCGCAGCGTCTGCCTCAGACCGCGCGGCGCAATTCCGCGGGCGGCAGCTTGAGCATGCCGCGGTACTTGGACACGGTGCGTCGCGCGACCCTGATGCCCTGGTCGCGCAGCAGCCGGGCCAGGCTGACGTCCGACAGCGGCGCGGCGGCGTTCTCGGCGTCGATCAGTTCGCGCAGCACCGCGCGTACCGACGCTGCCGAGCAGGCGCCGTTACGCGTGAGCAGCTCGCGCGAGAAGAAATACTTCAGCTCGAACAGGCCGCGCGGCGTTGCCATGTACTTGTTCGAAGTGGCTCGCGAAATCGTCGACTCGTGCAGGTCCAGCCGCAACGCGAGTTCGCGCAAGCCCATTGGCCGCAGCGCGACGTCGCCGTGGCGGAAGAATGCCGCCTGCTTGTCGAGAATCGCATTGGCCACGCGCTCGATCGTCACGAAGCGTTGCTCGGCGTTGCGCAGCGTCCAGCGTGCCTCCAGCAACTGTTGGCGCAGGCCCGCGCTGCTGTGGCCGCGCTCGCGACGCAGCAGCTCGACGTAAGGCCGGTTGAGCTGGGCGCGAGGCCGCAAGACAGGGTTGGTGATCGCGGTCAGGCTATCGCCGCGGCGCACGACCAGCACGTCGGGCGTCACATAGTCGGCGGTGCTCTGGCTGTAGCGGTGGCCGGGTCGCGGATCGAGCCGGCGCAGCAGCTTGCAGGCGCGGCAGACCGCGTCCTCGTCCGCGCCGGTACGCCGTGCAATCGCCGCGAAGTCGCGGCGGCCGAGCAGGTCCAGGCAGTCATCGAGAATCTGCAGCGCCAGGTCGCGCTCGGCGTCGGCACGGGGCTGCAGCTGCAGGCGCAGGCACTCGCGCAGGTCGCGTGCGGCCACGCCCAGCGGATCGAGGGTCTGCACGAACGCGATCGCCACCTCGATCTCCGCCGCACTGAGCGCCGGCGCGACGCCGATCGCAGCGGCTGATGCGCCGACGTCGTCGCGCAGGTAGCCATCGTCCTCGATCGTTTCGATGACGATTTCAGCGGCGATCCGGTCGCGCGGATGCAGGGGGGCGGCGTCGAGCTGGCTGCGCAGGTGACTGTGCAGATCGCCTCTGGCCGCGATCCAGTCGGCCGGATCGTGGCGGCCTCCCAACTGGCGGCCGTCACGGTCTGGATACGGCGACTCCGGCAGCCGCGCCTCGATCGCCGGCAGTGTGTCGCCCGCGGCAGACGCCGCGGAGGCGTCGTCCGGGCATTCTTCCAGGAACGGGTTGGTGGCCAGGGCATTCTGCAACTCCTGTTCGAAGTCGAGCGCCGACAGCTGCAGCAGGTGGATCGCCTGCTGAAGACGCGGCGACAAGGAGATGGAAGCCTGTCGCGACAAGCTCAGCGCGCCCTGATTCATCTGTCGTTCTCCTGTTTTTTTGAGTGTGGCGCCGGCCTTTGAGAGGTGCGCCACTGCGGCTCGAACTCTAGAAGCGCAACCGCCATGCCAGCCGCCGGGCGCGCCGCAGGTATGGCCCCTGCTCACGGCCGGTGGCTTTCCGCACGGCCCCTGCGGAGCCATCAAGCAAGCAGCAGCGCAATGACACTCGTGCAAGCGGCTGGCAGCCAGACCCGGATCATCGGTGGCCAAGACAACCGTTCCGGACCCGGGCCCGAGGTGATGGCCGCGGATACTTTGGAGGGCGACCGCGCTTGCGATGCCCATTTCGTCGAGCCGCAAGAAACCGAGGAATGGGCTGCCGCGGCGCGCGAGTGCGTGCGCTGGAGCCGCAAGTCGGCGGTTGCGGTCGTGGTGGCTGTCGATTCGAGTCGCGCGCGGATCTTCAGTGCATAGCCGCGCGCGGCACCGGGTGATTTCGTTGCCGACGGCGCCGGCCGCCGCAACGCTGCCGGTAATGAGGATCCTGCGGCGACGGAAACGTGAACGATGCGTGGCGGCGGCCCTTGAACCGGCAACCGCCGCGCCGCTTCAGCGGCCCTCGTCTTCCGGCCGTTCGACCTCGATCCGCACGGTGAGGGCCAGTTCGCAGCGTGACGGACCCTCCGGCCGGCTGCGGCGACCTTCGCATTCGAGCCGCAGGGGCGTGCTGTCGCCACCGCGCAGGTGTCGCGCGATCAGCGGCTCCAGATCGAAACCGCCGCCGCTGCAGTCACGGAACGGGCAGAGCACTTCGAAGTACGCCTGCATCTGCGGCAGGTAGAGCTGGCGGTACGGCGAGAACACCGTCTTGCCATCCGGGTCGCGGAACGACAGCGACACTGCCATCTCGCCGGCCTTCGGGAAGCGCTGCGCCAGCGTCGGTGCCGCCTGATACTGCTGCTGGCGGCGTTCGCGCAGGCGCTGGTCGGCGATGAAAAGCTTGGAGGCCATCGATGTTCCTTGAGAGCTGGCACCGCGGCGGGGATTGCCCTGGCTGCCGAATGAGCTGCTGTGTGGCCGGGCCGTTCAGCCTGGTGATGCCGTGCGCGCCCAGCCGTCCGTCGTGCTCCAGTCCCAGCGCGTGCCGCAGCCCAGGCACATGAAGTGCCGCAGGCGCTCGCCCTGGCGGATCGCCGCCGCGGAGGTCATCTCGACCAGGCCCTGGTGCCGCGTGCTCTGTGCGCGATGGCGATCGAGCTCGCCACAGCTGCTGCACAACGGCGTCATCGTCGCCGCCGTGCGGCTCAACGCTTCTGTCGCGGTGAGCTGACCGGAATCGGCGGCCGGCTCAGCCGGAAATGTTCGGCGACCTCGATGCTGACCTGTAGCGCGCCGCCTGGTTCGCGCTGCAGCCAGCCCTGGCGCGTCAGGCGGCGCTCATCGTCCGGCAGGGGCGTCGTACGACTGCGGCCGCGGAACAAATCCATCAAAAAGCCGTAGTCGTGGTCGCTGCAGTGATTGGGGAACGTCATGACAGCCTCGCAGCGAAGAAGGCCGAGTGTGCGCCCCGCCTCGCGCCGCGGCAAGCCGGGACCTGCTCAGCGGCCGGCGGCCTGGCGCGCGGCGACCTCGGCGATGTGCCTGCCCTGGAAGCGCGCCATCGCCAGTTCCTGCTCGCTGGGCCAGCGACTGCCATCGTTGCCGGCGATCGTCGATGCCCCGTACGGGCTGCCGCCCTTGATCTGGTCTAGCCCCATCTGCTGCTGGCAGCTGTATGGCAGGCCGACGATGATCAGGCCGTGGTGCAGCAGCGTCGGGAAGAACGTCAGCAGGGTGCTTTCCTGGCCGCCATGCTGCGTCGCCGTGGACGTGAAAACGCCGGCAACCTTGCCCACCAGCGCACCCTGCGTCCAGAGCGCACCGGTCTGGTCGAGGAAGCTGCGCATCTGTCCGCTCATGTTTCCGTAGCGCGTCGGCGTGCCGAAGATGAAGGCATCGTACTGCGGCAGCTCGTCGACGCTGGCGACCGGCGCCGGCTGGTCGAGCTGGGCGCCGATCTTCTTCAGCGCCTCCTCGCTCATCGTCTCCGGTACGCGCTTGACCGTCACCCGGGCATCGGCGAACTCCCGTGCGCCGTCGGCGACGGCCTGCGCCATCCGTGCCACGTGTCCGTGGACGCTGTGATAGAGCACCAAGATCCGCGTCATGTCGTAAGGCTCCATGCAAGGCCGCGCCATTGCGGCAAGCCGGCGTGCGGCAAGCCCCGTGCCCGCTGCCAGATGCCCGGTGCCAGATGCCAGATGCGGGCTACCGGGCCAGCCAGAACGAAATGTTCGAGGCCGCAGCCGCCTGGACGATCGCTATGAGAGCGCTGGCCGGGCGATCTGGGGGAGCCCTGAAGGCGAGGCACGGCGATTGCGCCCCCGAGTGTCGAGACCGCGGTGCGCCGCGGACGTTTTCCATAGACCCGCAGGAGGATTACCGATGAAAGTATCCGAAGTGATGAGCCGCGATGTCTGTCTGCTCAAGTCGACCGATAGCGCCTTGCAGGCCGCCCGCTTGCTGGCCCGCGAGGACATCGGCGCGGTGCCGGTCAGCAAGGACGACCGCATCGTCGGTGTCGTCACCGACCGTGATCTGGTGACGCGCGTGATCGCCGAGAACAAGAACCCGGCGGAGGTGAAGCTGGAGGCGATCGCCAGTAACGAGCCGAAGTACTGCTTCGACGACGAGGACGCCGAGCACGTCGCGCGCAACATGGACCAGCTGCTGGTGCGGCGCTTGCCGGTGGTCGATCGCGACAAGCGATTGGTCGGCATCGTCTCCATCGAGGACATCCGGCCGCGGCGTGCCGCCTGACAGCACAGGTTTCCGAGGCCCGCCCGAGCCTCGACGCTGGGCGGCCCCTCTCTGCTTGGGGCCGCTCCTTCCTTGCGCCTTAGGGTCTGTTAACGCGACGGGGCCACCGCGTTAGGAGACCCTAGTGCGAGTGATCGTGCCCGTGATGCGCCGAGCGCGGCAGCAAATCCGCAAGCCAGCCACGACCGCCGCGGCGCAGCAGCGAGCCGGCGAGCAACAGCGACATCAGCGCCAGCGCCGCCTGCGACACCGGATTGGGCTGCAGCGCCACACTGAGCGTGGGCGCCAGCAGGGGCAGCAGCAAGGCCGCCAGTAGCAGGCCGGCGACCAACCACACGGCGCTACGGTCGACCAGCTCGACCGTCGCCAGTCGCAGCACCTGTGCCCAGTAGGCGCCCCGCGTGTGACGACGCGCGACGATCGCGCTGGCCAGCAGGTCCAGCGCCAGCAGCACCGGTGCCAGCACCGCCGCGTACTGCAGCGTGCGATTGAAGAACGCCGCCGCCGGCAGCGGCTCATGTTCGATCCACGCCAGCACGACGATGCCCGCCAGCGCGAGCAGGTTGCCGATGCCCTCATAGAGCGGCGGGTGCAGGGCATGCTCCTCGGGATTGAGGTGCGGGCGGCCGAACACCACATGCAGGATCGAGCCGGCCACCAGCGCCTGGAACCAGGCCCAGCCGCGCGTACCGAGTTCGGCGCCGAGCAGCGGTCCGTAGCCATAGCCGAGCAGGGTGCCGGCGCACATGCCGACGATCGCCAGCGCCGGCGCCAGGACGCCGAACACCGGATACAGCAGCCACCATACGGCCAGGCCGACCGGCACGCTGTGCACGGCTACCGCGATCGGCAGCGCCAGACCTTCGTGGTGATGGTCATGACCGCCGGCTGACAGCGCCACGCCATCGCCGAGGCTGTGCACGATCAGGCCGAGCATCGCCAGCGCCAGCGCGGTCAGATGCGCCTCGCGGCGCGCGCGGCTGATCCAGTGCTCCATTGCTGTCGGCCCGAGCAGGCCCAGCAGCAGGAACAGCACGCTGAATACGCCGCCGGCGCTGAAGGTGCCGGGCACCGCTTCGAGCAGCACCAGGCCGGCGATGCTGATCAGCATGAAGCCGTCGAGCAACGCCAGCAGCGCCGGCCGCGGCCGCGCGTAGACGTACAGCAGGGGACCGCTGGCGAGCGCGGCGAGCGTGAGGACGAGGAGGGCGAGATGCATGGCGGATCCGGGCGATGTCGGCATTATCCCATGCCCGTCAAGACCGCCGAGCCGTTACAGTGCGTCCGGCCTGCGACCCGAGATTCCGGATCATGAAAAAAACGGCGCTGCTCCTCGTTCCCTTGCTGATTCTCGCGCTCGGCGCCGCCTGGTGGCTGCAGCGCGAGGGTCGCCTCGACCGCTTCGACTACGAGGCGGCGTTCGAGCGCCCCGCCGAAGCCGCAGCCGCGGGCGCGGCGAAGCTGGACCTGGCCGCTTTCGCGGGCAAGCCGCGCGACGTGGTGCGCGAGGTGCTCGGCGAGCCGGAGCGCTGCGAGCCGGCGCTGCACAGCGAGCGCTGCCGCTACCCGGTGGCGCGCATCGAGATCACCTACATCGATGGCCTCGCCGACTGGATCACGGTGCCGCTGCGTTACGGCGACGCGCCTTTCGACGCCACGATCCTGGCGCGCTACGGCCTGCCATCGCGCGAGCCGGATGAGCTGGACGAGCACCAGAACGTCTGGCGCGATCTCGGCGGCTATCGCGAGGTGCGTCTGGTCGGCAGCGACAGCGGCGCGCTGTTCCTGCGCATCAAGGTGAAGACGGCATGAAGTCTGTGTCCCTGCTCGCCGCGCTGCTGCTCGCCGCGCCCGCCTACGCCGACGAACTCGGGCTGCAGCGCATCACGCCGTCCGGCGACAACGTGCCGGCGCAGAACCAGATCGTGCTCGGCTTCGACCGCGCCGTCGTGCCGCTGGGCCGCATGGAGCGCGATGCCGACGAGGTGCCGGTGACAGTGAGCCCGGCCACCGACTGCCAGTGGCGCTGGATCGACACGCAGAACCTGGCCTGCAATCTGGCCGAAGGCACCAGCCTGCGGCCGGCGACCGCGTACACGGTGCAGATCCGCGAAGGCTTCACTGCCGTCGACGGCAGCACGCTGCCGGCGCGCACGCATCGCTTCAGCACCGAAACACCGCGTGTGCAGTTCGCCGACGTCGCTGAATGGCGTGGGCCGGCCACGCCGGTGCTGCGTGTGCGTTTCACGCAGCCGGTCAGCGCCGGCTCGGTCGCCCGTGCGCTCAACTTCGACGGTGCCGAGGTCGCGGTCGAGCCCGAGCACTACGACGACGACACGCCGTTCTACACGCCGGACGGCGAGGCGCGGCAGATGTGGCGTGTAGTGCCGCGCGTGCCGCTGGCGGCCGACCGCAGCCTGCGTCTGCGCGTGACGCCGGGTCTGCAGTCGGCGTTTGGCGCCGAGCCGGGTCGCGAGGCGCGGGTGATCGAGACTGTGCAGACTTTCGCCGCGCCGCAGCTGCTCGGCCTGCAGTGCTGGGATGGCGAGAAGGCGCGGCGGGTGGCGCCTGATGTCGCCTGCGCGCCACTGGAAGGCGTGTCGCTGCTGTTCAACGTGCCGGTGTCGCGTGAGGCGCTGAAGGGGCTGGTGCAGCTGCGCCCCACACCGCAAGCCGCGCCCGCCGCCAGCGAAGCGACCGGCGAAGACGGCGGGACGCCGCGCGCGGCGCAGCCGGTCGGCGGCAACCATCGCGCCGGCGAGACCTACAGCCTGCCGCTGCCGTACGTGCTGGCCGCCGAGACCGATTACCGCGTCGCGATCGCCGCCGGCCTGAAGGACCGGTTTGGACGCGGCATCGGTGGCCAGGGCGAACATGCGTTCCGGACCGGTGCGCGGACCGCGCGGCTGGTGTTCGAGCATTCGCCGGCCGTGCTGGAAGCCGGCGTCGATTCCGAGGTGCCGGTGATCGTCACCAATCTCGAACGCCTGCAGACGCGCTATCGCCGACTCGATGCGAGCGGGCTCGGCAGCGAGCAGAGCCGCGAGATCGCGGTGCCGGGCGTGCGCAACATCGCCTTCGCGATGCCGCTGGGCGTGCGTCAGCTGCTCGGCAGCAGCAGCGGCGCGGTGTCCGGTCAACTGCAGAGCGCACCCGCGACACAGAGCCGAGCGCAGCCGTTCTTTGCCGAGGTGACGCCGTGGCAGGTGCACGCCAAGTACGGCAATTCCGGACTGCTGGTGTGGGTGACGAGCCTGGCCGATGGCAAGCCGGTGGCCGAGGCAGACGTGACGGTGCTCGACGGCTTCGGCGGCGACACGCGCGCCAGCGCCAGGACCGATCGCGACGGTCTGGCCGAGCTGCCCGGCAGCGCCGAGCTGGACCCGAAATTGGAGCGCCAGTACCAGTCGCTGCGCGACGACGACAAGCAGCCGCAAGCGCTGATGTTGCGCGTGAAGCGCGGCAGCGACATCGCGCTACTGCCGCTGTCGAACGAATTCCGGGTCGACATCTGGCGGGCCTCACGCGAGCAGATTTCGGAATGGCGTCGCGAACGCCATGGTCATCTGCGCAGCTGGGGCGCCACCGCGCAAGGCGTATACCGTGCCGGCGACACCCTTCAATACAAGCTCTATGCGCGCGACGACAGCGGCCGCAGCCTGCAGGCGGCGACGCAGGCCGCCTACACCCTGCGCATCGTCGATCCGCTCGGCAACATCGTGCAGGAGCGACCGGGCCTGTCGCTGTCCGCGTTCGGCGCGATCGACGGCGAGCTCAAGCTCGCCAGCAGCGCGGCGATCGGCTGGTATCGCTTCGAGCTGCAGCCCGAGTTTGCCAGCGACATGACGCTGGAGCCGATGCGCGTGCTGGTCTCGGATTTCGTGCCGGCGCCGTTTCGCGTCGCCGCCGAGCTGCGCGGCGCCAAGGCGGAGCCGGGCGCCAGTCTGAGCGCCGCGGTGCGCGCGACGCTGCATGGCGGCGGGCCGTTCGCCAACGCCAGGGCGCGGCTGCAGCTGCGCGTGCAATCGGCAGGGCTGTACAGCGAGGATCCGCTGGCACGGCGCTTCCGCTTCGATACCTGGCAGCGCGAGGGCCGCGACAGTGCCGCGCTGATCGACCGCGAAGCCGCGCTCGACGCCAAGGGCGAGTGGAGCGAGCCGATCACGCTGACCGATGCCTCGGTGCTGGTCGGCGACCTGGTGCTGGAAGCCAGCGTGCAGGATGACCGCGGCCGCGCCATCGTCGGCGCCGCCAAGCTGCCGTACTTCGGACGCGATCGCTATATCGGTGTGCAGGATGCCAGCGGCTGGATGCGTGCCGGCCAGCCGGCGACACTGCAGACGATCGTCGTCGGTACTGACGGAAAGCCGCTCAGGGGCGTGCCGTACTACGTCAAGATCGAGCGCAAAGTGAGCAAGGGCGCGCGCGTCAAAGGCGCCGGCAATGCCTACATCACGCGCTACAGCAGCCACTGGCAACGCATCGCCACCTGCCAGGGCCGCTCGAAGCTGGACGGCAACGACTGCAGCTTCACGCCCGACGCCGGCGGCGAGCTGCGCGCGGTGGCGATGGTGCGCGACAGCCAGGACCGCCTGCACGAGACCAGCAACTGGTTCTACGCGCAGGGCGCCAACGAGGTGCTGTGGGAGGACACGCCGGACTACTCGCTCGACATCCGTCTCGACAAAGCCAGCTACCGGGTCGGCGACACCGCCAGGATCTTCGTCAAGAACCCGTTTCCGGGCGCCACCGCGCTGATCACCGTCGAGCGCTACGGTGTGCTGGAGAAGCGCCGCCACACGCTGTCCGGTGCCACGCCGGTGATCGATCTGCCGATCAAGCCCGAATACCTTCCCGGTGCCTACGTCTCGGTGGTGGTGATGTCGCCGCGCGTCGAGGCGCCGGTCAAGGGCGGCGTCGATCTCGGCAAGCCGACGTTCCGCATGGGCTACACCACGCTGAAGATCGACGATCCGTATCGTGAGCTGCAGGTCCAGATCACGCCGTCCAAGAAGCAGCTCAAACCGCGCGAGACGGTGACGGTGAATCTGCAGGCCAAGGCGCGCCATGACAGCGGCGAGCCGGTGGAGTTCGCGGTGGCGGTGCTGGATGAGGCGGTGTTCGATCTGATCCAGACCGGCAGCGCCTACTTCGATCCGCTCAAGGGCTTCACCCAGCTCGATCCGCTGGACCTGGCCAACTACAGCCTGCTGACGCGGCTGGTCGGCCGGCAGAAGTTCGAGAAGAAGGGCGCCAGTCCCGGCGGCGACGGCGGCGCCGACCTGGCGCTGCGCTCGGTCGAGAAGTTCGTTGCCTACTGGAACCCGGGGCTGAAGGCGGATGCGCAGGGGCGCGCCCGCTTCAGCTTCAAGACGCCGGACAATCTCAGCGGCTGGCGGGTGCTGGCGATGGCGGTGACGCCGGGCGACCGCATGGGCCTGGGCCAGAGCAGCATCGCCGTGGTCAAGCCGACCGAGCTGCGCGCCGCGCTGCCGAACCAGGTCGCGCGTGGCGACAGCTTCAACGCCGGCTTCACGGTGATGAACCGCGACAAGGCCGCGCGCACCTTGAGCGTGGCGCTGGAAGTCAGCGGTGCCGCCAGGCACCGCTCCGAGCAGACCCTCAGCCTGCAGCCGTTCGAGCGGCGATCCGTCTACCTGCCGGTGCAGGTGGAGGACGGCGGCAAGCTGCGCTTCACCGCGCGCGCCTTCGACGCCGCCGATCGCGACGATCTGGCAGTCGAACTGCCGGTGCGCGAGCGGCCGCTGACGATGACGGCAGCCGACTTCTCGCCATTGACCGCGGAGGCACCGCTACAGATTCCGTTGCGGCTGCCGGACGACGCGCAGCGCGCCGAGCTGCGCGTCAGTTTCGTGCCGACGCTGCTGGGATCGGTCGGCGGCGCGTTCCGCTACATGGCCGACTATCCCTACCTGTGCTGGGAACAGCGCCTGAGCAAGGGCGTGATGGCCGCGCATTACCTCCAGCTGCGCGAGCGCGTCAGCGATGCGCCGGACTGGCCGGGCGCTGCCGCGCTGATCCCGCAGATGCTGGAAGACGCGGCGGCGTTCCAGGCGCCCGGCGGCGGCATGGCGTTCTTCCAGCCCCGGGACGAGTACCAGAGTCCTTATCTGACGGCCTATACCGCACTGGCCTTCGGCTGGCTGCAGCAGCTCGGCCATGCGCCGCCGCCCGCTGTCTGGGACCGCCTCGACGCCTATCTGCAGACGCTGCTGCGCGAGGACATCAGCACCTACGGCTACGACAGCGCCGAGTCGCGCGCACAGGTCCGTGCGATGGCACTGGCGGCGCTGGCGCAGCGCGGCACGCTGAAAGCCGAGGAGCTGCTGCGCTACCTGCCGCAGCTGCCGCGGATGGGTTTGTTCGGCGAGGCGCTGTACGCGCAGGCGGCGGCCAAGACGCCGCTGGCCGGCGCCGCCTACGTCGCCGCCAGCGACCGGCTGCTGGCGCGCAGCCAGCAGTCGGCCGGCACGCTGGCGCTGGCCGACGACGATGGCGCCGCCTCTTACGCCTGGCTGCTCGGGTCGAGGCTGCGCGGCAACTGCGCGGCGTTGTCGGCGATCGTCGCCGGCGTCGACGATGCCGAGCTGACGGCGCGGCTGACGCGCGCGATCACGCAGGCGCGCGGCAGCAAGGTGCATTGGGCCAGCACGCAGGACAATGTGTTCTGCACGCGTGCGCTGATCGACTACTCCTTGCGCTACGAATCCGAGCCGCTGGCGATGACGGCGAAAGTCACGCTGGACGGCAAGGCGCTCGGCAGCGTCGAGCTGGCGGCGGATCGCAATGCCGCGCTGGAGCGTCGCTTCGATGCAGCGGGCGCCAGCGCGGCGCGCGAGCTGAGGGTCGCCGCGCAGGGCAGTGGCCGCAGCTACGCGACGACGACGCTGCGCTACGCCACGCCGCCGCCGCCGCCGGCGGCGCTGGCCGCCGGCCTGACGGTGGCGCGCAAGGCTTATGTGCGGCGCGCCGATGCCTGGCAGGCGCTGGACGGCGCCGAGCCGCAGATCCGCCAGGGCGAGACGATCAAGGTCGAGCTGAGCCTGAGCGTGCCGGCGTGGATGAGCTATGTGGTGGTCGACGATCCGGTGCCGGCAGGCATCGAGCCGATCAATCCGGATCTGGCCACCGCATCGAACTTCAGCGAGCAGGATCTGCAGATGGCCGGCCCCGGCTATCCGTATCCGTTCTATCACCGCGAACTGCGCTTCGACGCCGTGCGCTGGTACGCCGAGGATGTCGGCGCCGGCCGCTACCGGCTGGCGTGGATCGGCCAGGCGGTGGCCTCCGGCAGCTTCGCGTGGAACGAAACGCACGCCGAGCGCATGTACGAGCCGGACGTGTTCGGCAACGGCGTGGCGGGGCGGCTGAAGATCGAGGCCGCGCCGTGAGCGCGCTCCCGCACCCCGACCCCTCTCCCGCAAGCGGGAGAGGGGCTAGCTATCCCTTCTCGCGCTTGCGGGAGAGCTTTGGCTCCGGCGAGGAACGGCTCAATGCCATTGCGAGTTGAGCCGAAGCGGCGCCGCGCCGGATGAGGGCAGTCGTCGCTGCTGCTGCCGCCGCCGCGCTCCTGCTGGCGCTCGCCACGCTGTTATCGCTGCGCCCGCTGCCGGACAGCCTGCGCCTCGACGACAGGGCGGCGACGCGCATCCAGGTGCTCGACCGCGACGGGCGGCCGCTGGCGCTGGCGTTCGACGGCGGCTGGAACCTTCACCAGCGCCTGCCGCTGGCCGAGGTGCCGGGGCTGCTGCGCGATGCCTTCGTCACCGCCGAGGACCGTCGCTTCTGGACGCATGGCGGCGTCGACTGGCGGGCGCGACTGTCGGCGCTGCGCGTCAACCTGCGCGCCGGCCGCTCGCTGCGCGGCGCCAGCACGATCAGCGAGCAGGTAGTGCGGATCCTGCAGCCGCGGCCGCGCACGCTGTGGTCACGCTGGCTCGAAGGCATCACGGCGCGACGCCTGGAAGTCCGCTTCGCCAAGGCCGACATCCTGGAGTTCTATCTCAACCAGGTGCCGTACGGCGCCAACCGCCGTGGCGTTGCGCCGGCGGCGCAGTACTACTTCGGTCGTAGCGTCGAAACACTGACGGCGCAGGAAATGCTGGCGCTGGCGGTGCTGGTGCGCGCGCCGAGCCGGCTGGCTGCCGATCCGCCGGCGCTGCAGCGGCGCGTGCAGCGGCTGGCCCAGACCTTGCGCGAACAGGCACCGTGGACGCAGCTGGCGGTGAGCGATGCGCCGCTGTTGCTGGTGCGTGCGCGGCCGACGCTGGCAGCCGCGCATTTCGTCGCCCACGCCGAGCGCTCCGACTGCGCGGCGCAGGAGGCCCTGCGCCATCCGGCGCAGCTGCGCAGCAGTCTGGACGCCCGCCTGCAGGCCGATACCGAAGCCTTCCTGCGCGAGCGCCTGCGCGATCTGGCGCGCGACGGCGCGCGCCAGGGCGCGGCGCTGATCGTCGATCTCGACGGCAATCGCGTGCGTGCCTACGCCAGCGCCGATCTCGAACATCCTGAGGTCGTCGGCATCGATCCGCTGCAGACGCCGCGGCAGCCGGGCTCCGCACTCAAACCCTTGCTGTACGCGCAGGCGATCGAGCGCGGCTGGCATGCCGGCACGCTGATTCGCGACGAGACGCTGCGCGCCGCCGTCGGCAGCGGCCTGCACGAGTACCGCAACTACAGCCGCACGCACTACGGCGAGGTGACGCTGGCCGAAGCGCTCGGCAACTCGCTCAACATTCCGGCGGTCAAGGCGCTGCAGTTCGTGGGTCAGCAGGCCTTCCTGCAGCGTCTGCGGGCGCTTGGCGTGAGCAGCTTGACGCAGAACGCCGAGACCTACGGTGATGGCCTCGCGCTCGGCAATGGCGCGCTCAGCCTTTACGAACTCGTGCAGGCCTATTCGGCGCTGGCGCGCGAAGGCCTGTGGCAGCCCCTGACGGTCTGCGAGATGCAGACGCAGCGGCCGCCGCCGCAGCGGCCGATCGCCGCCGACGCGGCGCGCAGCATCAGCGCGATCCTCTCCGATCCGGCAGCGCGCCTGCTGGAGTTCGGCGAGGGCGGGGTGCTGCGCTTCCCGGTGCGCACGGCGGTCAAGACCGGCACTTCGAGCGATTACCGCGATGCCTGGACGCTGGCCTACAACGGCCGCTGGCTGGTCGGGGTCTGGTTCGGCAATCTCTCCGGCGCGGCGACCGAGGGCGTCACCGGCGCCCGCGGCCCGGCGCTGCTGACGCGCTCGCTGCTGGCGCGGCTGCCGGCCGATCGCGCGCTGCGGAGCGCCGCCGTGGAGACGGCCGCTCCGACGCCGGCAGCGGCCGACGCGCCGCCGGAGCAGCCACAACTGGCGCAGCCGTTCACCGGTCTGCTGCTGGCGCGCGATCCGCGCATTCCGGATGCGCTGGAGGCATTCGAGTTCGTCGCCGCCTGGCGGCAGACGACGCGGCAGGTGGACTGGGAGCTGGACGGCGCGGTCATTGCCCGCACGCGCGAGCCGCGCTATGTATGGTCGGTGAGCGCCGGCGAGCACGTGCTGCGCGCTGTCCTCACCAGCGTCGAGGGCTTGACGGTCGCGACGCCGGCAGTCCGCTTCACGGTACGCTGAAAAAGCTTTTAGCGACGCTCAAGCTGCTGATTGCATGACGGTAAATGCAGTGCCTTCGAGCTCCGGCTTGATTCTTGCTCGATAGCCCGCATGTGGAAGTGCGAGTCGGCATAATGACGACAACCCTCAGGAGATCCCGTGGACCCTCAATCAGAACGCACCGCTCCCGTTTTGCCCCTGCGCGACGTGGTGGTGTTTCCGCACATGGCGATCCCGCTGTTCGTCGGCCGCGAGAAGTCGATCAAGGCCTTGGCCGCGGCGATGCAGGACGACAAGAAGATTCTGCTGGTCGCGCAAAAGACCGCGGACACTGACGATCCGCGCGCCGAAGACCTGCATCGCGTCGGCACGCTGGCCAGCATCCTGCAGATGCTCAAGCTGCCGGATGGCACGGTGAAGGTGCTGGTCGAAGGCGTCAGCCGCGCGCGCATCGTCAATTACGATTTCGAAGGCGTGTTCCTCACCGCCGAATGCCAGCAGCTGCCGGACGACAAGCTGCTGACCACCGACGACAAGGAAGTCGACGCCGCCACGCGCTCGATCCTTGCCCAGTTCGAGGCCTACGCCAAGCTCAACAAGAAGATTCCGGCCGAGCTGCTGCCGTCGCTGACCAGCATGGATGCGCCGGGCCGGCTCGCCGACACCATTGCCGCGCATCTCAATCTCAAGCTCGAAGACAAGCAGGAGGTGCTGGAGATCGACGATCCGAAGGCGCGTCTCGAACACGTGATGCACCAGCTGGAAAACGAGATCGACGTGCTGCAGATCGAGAAGAAGATCCGCACGCGCGTCAAGCAGCAGATGGAGAAGAACCAGCGCGAGTACTACCTGAATGAGCAGATGAAGGCCATTCAGAAGGAACTCGGCGAGAACGAGGACGGCCCTTCCGAGCAGGAGGAGCTGGCCAGCAAGATCGAAAAGTCCGGCATGCACAAGGAGGCCAGGATCAAGGCCGTTGCCGAACTCAACAAGCTGAAGATGATGCCGCCGATGTCGGCGGAAGCCACCGTCGTGCGCAACTATCTCGACACGCTGACCAGCGTGCCGTGGAAGAAGCGCACCAAGACGCACATCGACCTGGATCTGGCGCAGACCAAGCTCGACGAGGACCACTACGGCCTTGAGAAGGTCAAGGAACGCATCGTCGAGTATCTGGCCGTGCAGGCGCGCATCAAGAAGCTCAAGGGCCCGATCCTCTGCCTCGTCGGTCCGCCGGGCGTCGGCAAGACCTCGCTGGGCCGCTCGATCGCCGACGCGGTCAATCGCAAGTTCGTGCGCATGTCGCTCGGCGGCGTGCGCGACGAGGCGGAGATTCGCGGCCACCGGCGCACGTACATCGGCTCGATGCCCGGCAAGATCATCCAGAACATGAGCAAGGTCGGGGTCAAGAACCCGATGTTCCTGCTGGATGAAATCGACAAGATGGCGATGGATTTCCGCGGCGACCCGTCGGCGGCGCTGCTGGAGGTGCTCGACCCCGAGCAGAACTCGACGTTCCAGGATCACTACCTGGAAGTGGAGTACGACCTCTCGGACGTGATGTTCATCGCCACCGCCAACACCCTGAACATTCCGGGCCCGCTGCTCGACCGCATGGAGGTGATCCGCCTGCCGGGCTACACCGAGGACGAGAAGGTCGCCATCGCCAAGCAGTATCTGCTGCCCAAGCAGATGAAGAACAACGGCGTGAAGGACGGCGAGCTGACGGTGGGCGACGCTGCGCTGCGCGAGATCGTGCGCCTGTACACGCGCGAGGCCGGCGTGCGCTCGCTGGAGCGTCTGGTCAGCAAGATCTGCCGCAAGGTCGTCAAGGAGCTGCTGACCGACAAGGACGTGAGCCGCGTCGAGGTCACGCCGGACAACGTCTCCAAGTATCTGGGCGTGCCGCAGTTCCGCTACGGCCGTGCCGAGGAGCGCAACCAGATCGGCCAGGTCACCGGCCTGGCGTGGACCGAGGTTGGCGGCGAACTGCTGACGATCGAAGCCGCACTGGCGCCCGGCAAGGGCAAGCTGACGCAGACCGGCAGCCTCGGCAACGTCATGCAGGAGTCGATCCAGGCGGCGCTGACGGTGGTGCGCTCGCGCAGCAAGAAGCTCGGCATCGACGCCAAGTTCTACGAGACCAGCGACATCCACGTGCACGTGCCGGAAGGCGCAACGCCGAAGGATGGCCCCTCTGCCGGTATCGCGATGTGCACGGCACTGGTGTCGGCGCTGACCGATATCCCGGTGCGCGCCGATGTGGCGATGACCGGCGAGATCACCCTGCGCGGCGAGGTGCTGCCGATCGGTGGCCTCAAGGAAAAGCTGCTGGCTGCGCAGCGCGGCGGCATCAAGACCGTGGTGATCCCGCAGGAGAACGTCAAGGATCTCGCCGACATCCCGGAGACGGTGAAGTCGACGCTGAACATCGAGCCGGTGCGCTGGGTCGAGGACGTGCTGCGGATCGCGCTGGAGCGCGTGCCGGAGCCTAGCGCGGCGAGCGAGTCGGCGCCGGTGGCCGATGATGCCAACGCCAGCAAGGAAAGCTCGCGCGCGCACTGAGCGCTTCGCCGGCTGTGGTCAGCAACGGCTGCGCCCGCGAGGGCGCGGCCGTTTTTCGTCATGCGGCGCCGCGGCGGGCGCTCAGGAACAGATCGACCAGTTGGCCGGATCGTCCCAGATGTTGGTCTCGCGGAAGCCGGTCACCGGCTCGCCGGTTTCGGCCTTGACGATCCTGCTGACCAGCACCTTGATCTGGCGACGCTCATAGCCTTCGGTGGTGCCGGTGTATTGCAGCTTGCCATCAGCCGACTTGCGACATACCTGCAGGCCGCGTTCGCCGCGCATCCGGGCCAGCTCGCGCTCGCGGTCGAGCGGCGGCTCGCTGGCAGCGGCCGAGGCGACCGAGGCCGCGCCGGCGTTGCTGCCGGCATCCGTGCCCTGTGCCGAAGCCTGTAACGGCAGCAGTGCTGCGATCAACAGGAGCGGCCAGAAGCCTGATGGGGTCATGGTTGCCTCCAGCTTGTGCCTGCGGGTTGTGCATGGCGGAGCCACTGGGCAAGCAAGAAGCTAGCCGCGGAAGCCGTCCTTCCAGCGGCGCAAGGCCGCAAACACCTCAGCGCTGCTGTCGAGGATCCGGCCGGCGAAATCCTGCGCTGCCTTGCGCACCGCGGCCTCCTCGGTGCGCAGGAACGGATTGAAGCGCCGTTCGGCCGCGATCGTGCTCGGCAGGCTGGGCCGGTCCGCCGCGCGCAGTTGCCGGACCTGCGCCAGCCGTGCCTGCACGTCGGCGTTGTCGGGCTCGACCGCGCGGGCGAACGCCAGGTTCGCCAGGGTGTACTCGTGCGTGCAATAGACCCGCGTGGTCGCCGGCAGGCAGGCCAGGCGCTCCAGGCTGGCGTGCATCTGCGCCGGCGTGCCTTCGAAGAGCCGGCCGCAGCCGCCGGAGAACAGGGTATCGCCGCAGAACAGGCGGCCATCACCGGCATCCGCGGTGGCGGCGTAGTAGGCGATATGGCCGCGCGTGTGACCGGGTACGTCCAGCACGGTGTAGCGCTCGCCGAAGACCTCGACGCTGTCGCCGTCGTCGAGCAGCGCGCTCAGCGTATCGATGCGCGGCAGCTCCGAGCGCGGGCCATAGACCGGCACTGCCCAGCGTTCGAGCAGCGCGGCGATGCCGCCGATGTGGTCCGGATGATGATGCGTGACGAGGATGGCGCGCAGCTGCAGGTCTCGCTGGCGCAGAAACGCCTGCACCGGCGCGGCGTCGCCCGGATCGACGACGACAGCCTCGTCGCCGCGAACCAGCGTCCACAGGTAGTTGTCAGTGAAAGCGGGCAGGGCGTGAACGGTGATAGGCGGGATCATCGGCGTTAAGATGCCTGGCAGTCATCATCCGGACCGCAGGTGGCGGTTTGGAGGAGGGTAAAGCGATGCTGGAACTTCGTCATCCCCATGGGGCGCGGCTGCTCGATCGCGCGGCGCTGGAACAATGGATGGATTCGCCGCAGGGCATGCGCCTGCGCGCGCTCGAGGCGCAGGAGCTGCGGCGGCTGGTGCCGGACATCTTTGGCCGGCATTTGTTGCAGATCGGCAGCTGGACGCTCGACGCGAGCTTCCTGCAGGGCGCCGAGACCCTGCATCGCGCCGTCCTGGGCACCGTCACCGACGGTAGCGCCGCGGCGATCGTCGATCCGCTGCAGCTGCCGCTGCCGGCCAAGAGCATCGACGCGGTGATCATGCCGCACACCCTGGAGTTCTCCGAGTCGCCGCACGCCGTGCTGCGCGAGGCGGCGCGCGTGCTCAACGATCGCGGCCGCCTGTTCCTGCTCGGCTTCAGTCCCTGGGGCATGCGCGCCTGGCGCAATCGCCTGGGCCTGCGCGGCCGCAGCTTTCCGCCGCATGCGCACTTCTACAGCGCCGGTCGCGTCGGCGACTGGCTGCAGCTGCTCGATTTCGAGATCGCCGACCTGCGCCGTTTCGGCACCGGCTTCCCCTGGCTGGCCTCTCGCTCCAGCCTGCAACCCTGGTCGCCGCAGGCGCTGGTCGCGCCGCTCGCCGAGGCCTACCTGCTGGTAGCGCGCAAGCGGGTGCTGCCGATCAATCTGGTCGGTCGCACGCAGCGCGCGCAGGTGCGTCCGCTGGTCGGCGTGGCGGCACCGGCTGCGCAGCGGCAGAACATCGACGGCGACGCCAATCCGACGCCGCCCTGAGCGCGCGCAAGCCGACCGCGGACTTGCGATCGCCGCCGGCCTGCCGCGCTCGCTTAAAATGCGCGGCATGCCTATCCCTCTCCCCAAGCCCGTCCGTGCCTTGCGCGGCGGTAAGCGCGCGCCATGAAGCAGATCACCGTCTATACCGATGGCGCCTGCAAGGGCAATCCCGGCCCCGGCGGCTGGGGCGCGCTGCTGCAATACGGTGACAAGGCGCGGCGCCTGTGCGGCGGCGAGCGCGACACCACCAACAACCGCATGGAACTGCGTGCCGCAATCGAGGCGCTGCAGGCACTCAAGGAACCCTGCCAGATCACGCTGTTCACCGATTCGGTCTACGTGATGCAGGGCCTGACCCAGTGGCTGCCGGGCTGGAAGAAGCGCGGCTGGCTCACCGCCGACAAGAAGCCGGTCAAGAACCAGGAGCTGTGGCAGCAGCTCGATGCCGCCGCGGCCCGGCACCAGATCGACTGGCGCTGGGTCAAGGGCCATGCCGGCGATCCCGGCAACGAGGAGGCCGACCGGCTTGCCAACGAAGGCGTGCTGCAGGCGCTCGCCGGCAAGCTGGAGGCGCAGTCATGACGCGGCAGATCGTGCTCGATACCGAAACCACCGGCCTCGAAGTCGAGCTGGGCCACCGCATCATCGAGCTGGGCTGCATCGAGCTGCGCAACCGCCGGCCGACGCGCAACGACGTGCACCGCTACTTCAACCCGGAGCGCGAGATCGATCCGGGCGCGATGAAAGTGCACGGCATCACCAACGAGCGCGTCGCCGGCGAGCCGAAGTTCGCCGAGCAGGCGCGGGAAATCTGGGATTACCTGTGCGGTGCCGAGCTGATCATCCACAACGCCGGTTTCGACATCGGCTTTCTCGATGCCGAGTTCGCGCGCGCCGGCATCACGCAGAAGCTGGCCGAGGTCTGCGCCGTCACCGACACCGTGCTGATGGCGCGACGCCTGCACCCGGGGCAGAAGGTCAATCTCGACGCCTTGTGCAAGCGCTACGGCGTCGACAACTCGCACCGCGAATTCCACGGTGCCCAGCTCGACGCGCAGCTGCTCGCCGAGGTCTACCTGGCGATGACCGGCGGCCAGAGCGCGCTGACGCTCGACGAGGACGCTTCCGGCGCCCAGCGCCGCTCGCGCTTCGCCGAACTGCTAGGTCCGAGCCCGGCGGCCCTGCCGGTAGTGATCGCCAGCGGCGAGGAGGTGGCCGCGCACCAGGCACGGCTGAAGAAGATTTCCGGCAAGGGCAAATGCCTGTGGGCGGAGGATTTGCCGGCGGCATAGCGCAGGCTCCGCGCCGATCCGCCCGGCACGCGTGCTAGACCTTGCGTGCCAGCGCCGTCACCACGCTGAAGTAAGGCGCGCGCGGCTCCTGTGAACTGATGCGACAGCTCTCGGCGACGAAGCCGGCCTGCTCCAGCAGGCTGCGCAGGCGTTCCGGCGCAATGCCGAGATTGACGTGGTCGTAGGCGCGCATCGTCTCCTCGTGCGTGTGCTCGGCCAGCGCCGCGACGAGCAGCTTGCCGCCGGGCTTGAGCACGCGCGCGCTTTCCCTGAGGACCACTGCCGGCTCGCGTGTGTAGGCCAGCGCGTGCATCAGGAAGACGTGGTCGTAGCGCGCATCCGGCAGCGGCATCGCATGCATGTCGGCCTCGACGAAGCTGACCGAATCGAAATCCTGCAGGCGCTTGCGCGCGGCGGCGATCACCGTGGCGCTGACATCGACGCAGGTGACGCTGTGCGCGCGTTCAGCCACCAGCTCGGCCAGCACGCCGTCACCGCAACCGATGTCGAGCACGTCGCCCAGCGACAGCAGGCCGATCAGCGCGCGTGCCGTCGCCTCCCAGGTCCGGCCCGGCGAGTAATGCAGCTCCATGCGGCCGGCGACGGATTCCGCCCAGGTCTGGCCGCGCTTGCGACCGGCGATCACCTGCTCGGCACGCTCGCTGTCGACGCGCGCCTGGCGGTCGTCGAGCAGGCCGCGGATCAGATTCCAGAAGGTGCCGGCATCACCGTCATGGCCCACCGCCGAGTAGTACGCGGCGTTGCCGGCGCGCTTGTCCTGGACCAGGCCGGCACGCTTGAGGCGCGCCAGATGCGTGGACACGCGGCTTTGCGCCAGATCGGTCACCTCGGTCAGCTCGGCCACGCTCAGCTCGTGGCGCTCCAGCAGCAATAGCAGCCGCAGGCGGCTGATATCGGACAGCAGGCTGCACAGCGCGGTGCTTTGCTCGAGGCTGAGGCTCATGCGGGAGTCGGGCGGAAGGCAGACCGCGATTGTCGCCTGCCGGGCGCCATAACGACAAAGCCCGCCATGCGGCGGGCTTTGCGACCAGCACTTGGCGCAGCTCAGGAGGCCGGCGTCGCCGGCGCATCGTCGCCGTGCTCGGATGCTTCCTTCTTGCCCTGCGAGGTGGCAAGGAAGGCGCGCGACAGCGGCGACGGTGTGATCGCCGCGGCGGCCGCGGCGATAGGCTCCACCACCGCTTCGTCGACTTTCTTCTCGACAGCGGCAGCGACCTTCTTGGCTTTCTTCTCGACCTGCTTGACGACGGCCTTGGCGGACTTGATCTCGGCCTTGACCGTGGTCGTGGCCTTCTTCTCCAGCTTCTTGGCGGCGGCCTGGACCTGCTTCACGGCCTTCTTGGCGCGGGCCTCGACCTTGGCCTCGACCTTCTTCACCTTGGCGGTGTTGGCCTTGGCGGACTTCTTGACGTCGGTCTTGGCCTTGCTCACGGCCTTCTTGGCATTGGCCACGGCCTTCTGCGCGCGCGCCTTGAGCGAGGCCAGCGTGCCCTTGGCCGCGGGCTTCTTGGCGGCGACCTTCTTGCTGACGGCGGCTTTCTTGGCGGCGACTTTCTTGGCCACCACAGCCTTCTTCACCGCCACTTTCTTGACGACCTTCTTGGCGACCTGCTTGCTTGCCTTCTTCGCCGCCACTGCCTTGCTTGCGGCTTTTTTCACGGCCTTCTTGGCGGGTGCCTTCTTCGCGGACTTACTCATGTGCGTGACAAGCTCCTTAGGGTGTACGGCCTCTTCGGCCAGAAATTCGCATGCGCGTCGTCAGCGTCTTCAGCGTGCTGCAGCGGTGCTGCGCGAGCGATCGAAAATCCACGCACAAGCAGCAACACCGGCATGGCGCCGGACTGCGGAATTGCGGTGGTGCGGGGTGAGCGCCGGAGGCGGCGCAAGGGTTTGACGAGGGCGATAGGCGGCACGGCTTTTCAGCACGTTTTCGGCGTTTTCAAAGCGGTCAATACCTGTCCGAAGGCCAGCCATCTCGCTCCCCTTGACTTCCCCCAGAAAGTCGGGTTCGAGTGTAGGCGTCGCCCAAAACATTGTCAAAAAATAATCACATGCGCGCGTGCGCCCACCGCGGTATGGCGCTTCGGCCGAGCACTCGACGGCATCGCGCGGCTATCATGGCCGCCACTCAAAAGAACACTTTCGCCGCCGGACGCTGCGTTTTCCGAAAGGCACGCCGGCCCGCCGCTTTCCTTTGCCACATGAGGTGCTATCGCATGTCCAATCCCCCTATCTACCAAGGGCAGTCGATCCAGGTGCTGCGGCTCGACGGCGCCGCCGCCGGCATCGCCGAGCTGCGCTACGACCGCCAGGGTGCGCCGGTCAACGTCTTCGATACCGCCACCGTCGCCGAGCTGCGCGCCGCCGGCGAGGCGCTGAAGGCCGCCGACGGCATCAGGGGCCTGCTGGTGTCCAGCGCCAAGGACGTGTTCATCGTCGGCGCCGACATCACCGAGTTCGGCCAGTTGTTCCTCAAGTCCGCCGAAGAGATCGCCTGGTGGGCGGAAGAATCCAACAAGGCCTTCAGCGCGATCGAGGATCTGCCGTATCCGAGCGTGGCGGCTGTCAACGGCTTTGCGCTGGGCGGCGGCTTCGAGATGGCGCTGACCACCGACTACCGCGTGATGAGCGCGACCGCCCAGCTCGGCTTCCCCGAGGTCAAGCTCGGCATCATTCCCGGCTTTGGCGGCACCGTGCGCTTTCCGCGCCTGGTCGGCGCCGACACCGCGATCGAGTGGATCGCCAGCGGCGACCCGCAGAAGGCGGACGCCGCGCTCAAGGTGCACGCGGTCGATGC
>CAMLDZ010000022.1 GCA_946478985.1 uncultured Solimonas sp. | reverse complement strand
GCCAGCCAGGTCAGGCTGGGCAGGCTGATCATCAGCCAGCCGCAGAACGCCATGCCCAGCAGCGGAATCAGCGGCACCAGCGGCGTCTTGAACGGGCGGTGCATGTCGGGCCGGGTCTTGCGCAGGATGATGACGCTGGCACAGACCAGGAAGAACGCCCCCAGCGTGCCGAGGTTGACCAGTTCGGCGACCTTGCCGATCGGAAACAGGCCGGCGATCAGCGCGATCAGCACGCCGCTGCCGATGATCAGCCGCACCGGCGTCTGCGTCTTTTCATGCACGGCGGCCATGCCGGCCGGCAGCAGTCCGTCGCGGCTCATCGCCAGCACCACGCGGGTCAGGCCGTAGTACAGCACCAGCATCACGGTCGTGATGCCGAACATCGCGCCGGTGGCGACCAGGCCTTGCGCCCAGCTGATGCCCAGGCTGCCGAGCGCCGCGGCGATCGGCGCCTTGATGTCGATCTGCGCGTACGGCACCACACCGGTGAGGATGCCGGAGACGATGATGTACAGCGCCGTGCAGACCGCCAGCGACGCGAGAATGCCTATCGGCAGATCGCGTTGCGGGCGCAAAGCCTCCTCGCCCGCCGTCGACACGGCGTCGAAGCCGATGTAGGCGAAGAAGATCAGCGCCGCCGCCGTGGTGACGCCGGCCAGGCCGAAGTGGCCGTGGCCGTCGGCATCGATGACGCGCTCCGGAATCAGCGGCACCCAGTTGTCCGGATCGACGTGCGGCGCGGCAAGCGCAATGAATGCCAGGATCGTCACCACCTTGACGATGACCATCACGCCATTGAAGCGCGCCGATTCCTTCACGCCCCAGGACAGCAGCACGGCCAGCGTCATCACGATCGCCATCGCCGGCAGGTTGCAGATGCCCCCTTCGCTGGGCGCCGAGGTCCATTGCGCCGGCATGACGATGCCGAAGAAGCCGGACAGAATCTTGGCCAGATAGCCGGACCAGCCAATCGAGACCGTGGCAGTGGCGACCGAGTATTCGAGCACCAGCATCCAGCCGATGACCCAGGCCGCCAGTTCGCCGATGCCGGCGTAGGCGTAGCCGTAGGCGCTGCCGCTGCCGCCGACCGCGCTCGACAGCTCGGCGTAGCACAGCGCCGCGAAGCCGCAGGCCATGCCGGACAGGATGAACGACAGCACGATGGCCGGACCGGCGTGCTGGGCCGCGGCGACACCGGTCAGCACGAAGATGCCGGTGCCGATCGTGCAGCCGATGCCGAGCAAGGTCAGATCCCAGGCGGTCAGGCAGCGCCGCAGTCCGCTATTGGCGTTCGGATCGATCGCCTTGGTGCGCATCAAGCCTGCCATTCCCGCCATTCGCAAATCCCCTTGTTCGTCTGTCGCGATTATGCACAAACCACGCCGGCGGGCCGTGCCCCACAACGCACGAAGCCCGGCGCGACCGGGCTTCGTCGACATCTTAAGGCTTGTGCCCGACGGCCGATCAGCTTTCGGAGCGCTCGACGATCGCCGTCACGCCCAGACCGCCGGCCGCACAGATCGAGATCAGGCCGCGGCCCTTGCGGCCGCTGGCCCTGTGGTCCTCGTCGAGAATCTTCGCCAGCGTCGCCAGGATGCGGCCGCCGGTGGCGGCGAACGGGTGGCCGGCGGCGAGGCTGCCGCCCTTCACGTTCATGCGGCTGCGGTCGATCGTGCCCAGCGGCGCATCCAGGCCGAGCTTGTCGCGGCAGAACTTCGGATCCTCCCAGGCCTTGAGCGTGCATAGCACTTGCGCGGCGAAGGCCTCGTGGATCTCGTAGAAATCGAAGTCCTGCAAGCTCAGGCCGGCGCGCTGGAGCAGTCGCGGCACGGCATAGGCCGGCGCCATCAGCAGGCCCTCGCGCTGGCCGCCGGAATTGGCGAAATCCACCGCCGCGGTCTCGGCATGCGTGAGGTAAGCCAGCACCGGCAGCCCGTGCGCGCGGGCCCAGTCCTCGGACGCCAGCAGCACCGCCGAAGCGCCGTCGGTCAGCGGCGTCGAATTGGCGGCGGTGAGCGTGCCCTTGCCCGACTTGCGGTCGAATACCGGCGGCAGCGTCGCCAGCTTTTCGAGCGAGATATCCGGGCGCAGGTTGTTGTCACGCGACAGGCCGGCATACGGAATCACCAGATCGTCGTAGAAGCCGGCCTCCCACGCGGCGGCGGCCTTCTTGTGCGACTCGAAGGCAAGCTGATCCTGTGCCTCGCGCGGGATCTGCCACTGCTGGGCCATCAGCTCGCAGTGCTCGCCCATGCTCATGCGTGTGCGCGGCTCGCCATTGGTCGGGATCGACGGCGCCAGCATGCCGGGCCGGAACTTGGCCAACGCCTTCAGGCGCTGGCCGGTGGTCTTGGCGCGATTGGCTTCGAGCAGGATCTTGCGCAGCTTCTCGCCGACGGCGATCGGCGCGTCGGAAGTGGTGTCGACACCGCCGGCAATGCCGGACTCGATCTGCCCGAGCGCGATCTTGTTGGCGATGTTGATCGCCGCCTGCAGGCCGGTGCCGCAGGCCATCTGCAGGTCGTAGGCGGGCGTCGCTGCCGACAGCCCTGAGGAGAGCAGCGATTCGCGACAGAGGTTGAAGTCACGCGAATGCTTGAGCACGGCGCCGGCGGCCGCCTCACCCAGCTGCTCGCCGTGCAGCTGGAACTTGTCGACCAGGCCCTTGAACGCGGCGGTGAGCATGTCCTGGTTCGACCTGGTCGCGTAGGCGGTGTTGGAGCGGGCGAACGGGATGCGCGATCCGCCGACGATGGCGACTTTGCGGCCGTAGGGTTTCATCGTGATTCTCCGGATGAGGCGGCAATGGGATGGTCGGGATTATCGGCAGCGCCCGATGAACTGCCTATTGCTGCACCGCCACATGAGGGCGCTGCGAGGATCAGTCGCAGCCCCGAGCGACGGCGGAGTTCTTGCTGATGCAATGGCGCCATGCCGATCCTGCGCTATCTCGCCCATCTGAGCCCCTCGCGCCGCGTGCTGTGGTGCTACCTGATCTGGTATCTGACGATGCTCGCCTACCACTTCGAGCCGGCGCCCAAGTTGTGGATCAACTCGCTGGGCATCAGCGCCCTGATCGGCAGCGGCCTGCTGCTCAGCGTCGCGGCGCCGGTGCGGCTGCGCAGCTGGCAGACCTTCCGGCTCTATCTGATGCCGTTCTGTGTTTCCAGCTTCGCGGCGCTGATCAAGGACCGCGGCTTCATCCTCGTGCTGTCGCCGGCGTGGCGTGAAAACGCCACCGCGATCGGCGCCTGCCTGGCCTTCGTCATGCTGTCCCTGTGGCTGGGCCGCGGCGCTCAGCGCGCCGCCGGCTCATCATGATGAACCGTGATGATCTCGTACTCGACCTCGCCGGCCGGCAGGCGCACCCGGATCATTTCGCCTACGGCGCGGCCCAGCAAGGCCCGCGCGACCGGTGAATCGACACTGATCCAGCCGCGCGTGCCGTCGGTCTCGTCAGGCCCGACGATGCGGAAATGGCGTGCATTGCCGTCCTCGTCCGCCAGCTCCACCCAGACACCGAAGAAGACCTTGCCGCTGCCCGGCCGCGCCGGGGGGATCACCTGCACGTCCTGCAGCCGCGTGGTCAGGTACTTGAGCCGCGCATCGATCTCGCGCAGCTCCTTCTTGCGGTACTGGTACTCGGCGTTCTCGCTGCGATCGCCCTCCGCTGCCGCGGCCGCCAGCGCGCGCACCACCTCGGGCCGGCGCTGCCGCCAGAGCCCGTCGAACTCGAGCTTCAGCCGTGCGTGGCCGTCGGCCGTGATGTAGGGCGAGGATTTTTCAGCGGGAGGACGCCAGCGCGACATGGTGTGGCAGTGAGCGTGGGAAATGACGGAACGCCAGTGTCCGCACCGGCGGCGCGAGGTCAAGCCCCGCGCCCGGCGGCACGGGCTTCAGTCGAGCATCGCGGTGGCGCGCGCCAGCCGCTCGGCCTGGATGCGGTTGAGGTTGCGCAACACCAGCGCGGCGATGCGCGGATAGCGCAGCCGCAGGCGCTCCAGATCCTGTGCGTTGAAGCGCAGCACGCGCACCGCGCTCAGCGCATCGACATTGGCGGTGCGGCGCTGGCCGAAGTAGCCGGTCTCGCCGATCACCGCGCCGCGGCCCATCGTCGCCAGGCGCCGCCGCTCGCCGTTGCGCTCGACCCAGACCTCCAGTTCACCGTCGATGACGACGTAGATCTCGCTGGCCTGCTCGCCTTCGCGGATCACCCGCTGCTGCGGCGCCAGCCGTTCCAGCTTCGACATCAGCGCGAAGGCCCGCGCCTGCCGCAGGCTCAGGCCGGCCAATAGCGGAATCGTCTGCTGCGGCGCCTCGCCCAGGTCGACGCGCACGCTGTCCCACAAGGTGACGATGCGCAGACTTGCGCCGAGTGCCGGCGTCAGCGTGATGTTCATCAGCCAGGCGAGGAACAGGGTGAAGGCCGACAGCCAGCCGAACTGCACCTGCGAACTCAGGCCGCTGCCGGCGAAGACCAGAAAGCCCAGGCACAGCGCCGCCGTGCTCAGGCTCAACGGCCGCAGCACCGCCGTCAGCGCGCTGGCTACCGCCGGTGCCTCGGCGGCACCGGCACGCGCATCGACGTTGAAGCGGGCCAGAAACTGGATGGTGTCGTCGACGGCGATGCCGACCACCACGCAGGCGATCAGCGCCGTGGTCGGGCTCAGGGCGATGCCGAGCAGGCCCAGCGTGCCGAAGTAGATCGCCACCGGCACCAGCGTCGGCAGCAAGGTGATCAGGCCGGTGCGCAGCGACATGAACATCCAGCTCAACAACAGGCCGATCGCCGCGGTGGCGATGGCGATCGAGGCGATCTGTCCCGAGCTGATGCGCTGTACCGCCCGTGTCGCCAGCACGCTGGCGCCGCTGACGGTACCGCGCAGCGCCGGCGGCAGTGTCTGCATCTGTGCTTCGATCCGCTCGACCAGCGCAGCGACCGCGGCGGAGTCATCGACCTTGATGCGCAGCTCGATCAAGGCCGCACGAAAGCGCGGATCGATCACTCGCGCCAGCGACTCGCCGCCGCCGAACACCAGTAGCTGCTTGATCGCCACGGCGTCGTCCGGCACGCCGGCGGCGTCCGGCCGATCGCCATTGAAGGCGCGGTGGATCAGCCTGAGATGATCGACGTAAGAGCTCGCCGCGCCGACTTGCGGCTGTTCGCGCAGCCACTGCACGAAGCCGTCGAGCTGGGCGATCGCCGCAGGCGCCAGCAGCGCATCGTCGACCTCGGTGTCGATCAGGATCGCCAGCCGGTTGGCGCCGCCGAAGTCCCGGTTGATCTGCCCGAAGTCGCGGCGTATCGCCGAATCGGCGGCGAAGCTGCCGCTGAACTCGGCGCGCGACTCGATGCGTGTCGCCAGCACCGCGCTCAGCGGAATCAGCAGTACCGCGATCAGGATGATCAGGCCGCGCCAGCGCTGGTCGAACGCCGCCAGCCCGCGCGCCGCGGCGGCAAAGCGAGTCTCGCCCGGCGGTGCACGGCCGGCGGCGCTGCAGCGCATCAGCCGCAGCGAGGCAGGCAGGAAGCTCAGGGTGAGCAGCGCCGCGAAGAACGAGCCCAGTGTCGCCAGCACCGCAAAGGCGCGGATCGCCGGCAGTTCGTGCACCAGCAGCGCCAGGAAGCCGGCCGCGGTCGTCGCTGCCGACAGGCTCAGACCCAGGCCGGCACGGTTGATCACCCAGCGCATCCGCGTCTGCTCGTCCTGCAGGTGTTCGCGCGTCTGCGCCGAGAAGTACGCGGACAGCAGATAGACGGTGTAGGACAGTCCGAGGATGACGATCAGCGCCGGCACCAGCGCCGTGATCAGGTTGAACGGCAGATCCAGCGCGACGGCCGCGGCCAGCGTCCACAACAGGCTCATCGCGATCGCCAGCGCCGACGCCAGCGTCGCCAGCAGCTGCCGGAACGCGAGGTACAGGAGCCCCAGCATCAACGCGAAGGCCGCCGGCACGGTGAAGCGCAGCGCCTCGAACACCGCGGCCGCGGCCGCCGCGCGCACGATCGGCGTGCCGGTGATCCATAGTGGCGCCGCGCCTGCGACTTCCTGCGTCGCCGCGCGGATCTGCGCCGCGACGTCGTGCTCGTGAACGTGCGCGACGCTGCTGTCCCTCATGTAGATCGCGAACGCCGCCTTGCGCTGGTCCGCCGACACCAGCGTCTGGCGATACAGGGGATGCGCGGCGATCTGCGCCGCGAAACCGGCGATCGCGGCCGGCTGCTGCCGCGCCTGCGCGGTGAAGCTGCGGTAGTCCAGTTCGTCGCCGTCGGCGCTCAGGTTCGGGGCACTGGCCAGGGACAAGACGCGGCTGACACCGGGCAGCATGCGGTAGCGTGCTTCGAGGGCCTCGACCTTGCGCAGCGCGGCTGCGCTGAACAGCGGCGCCAGATCGACGGCGACGATGATCGCCTCGGCGTCGCCGAATTCACGCCGGATGCGCTGCAGCAGCAGCAGGTCCGGATCGTCAGGCGGCAGCAGCGCCTCCACCGACGGATCCACCGCCAGGCGCAGCGTGCGGTGGCGCGGATCGATCAGCAGCAGCGCCGCCAGCGCACTGATCAGCATGGCCAGCACCACGATCAGGCGTGGATGGCGGGCCGCCCAGGCGATCAGCCGCTGCATCAGTCGCCCAGATGGAAAGTCGCAGGATCGAAGTAGCGCTGGTTCAGCGGACGGTCCAGCGTCACGCTCAGCACCTTGAGCGTGGTGTGGCTGCCTTGCGCAAGATCGTCGATGCGCACGCTGCCGGCGTACCAGTAGCGATCCTGCTGGCGCAGCTGCTGCGGATCAGCATTGATGCGCCTGAGCAGCACGGTGCCGGCGTAGAACTCAGCCCGCAGCGCCAGGCAACTCTGCGCGTCGACCCACAGCCGCATCAGCTCGGGCGGCCCGGCCGCTCCGCCCGATGTCAGCGCCAGCACCTGCACCGCGCGACCGTCGAGCGTGGTGCTGCGCTCCAGCGTCGCGCCGGCCGCATCGAACCGGTTGCTCAGCGCCTTGAGATCGCCGTAGCTCAGATCGCTGCCCCAGAGCCGGCCTTCGGCGGCAAGGCCGCGCAGCCGGCGCACCTTGGCCAGCGCCGGCAGGTACATGTACATCTCGTCGGCCTGCGAGCGCTCGCGCAGCAGATAGGCAGCGCCGGCCAGATCGGCCGGGGCGAGGATTTTCAGCGTGGCGCGCAGCTGCTCCTGCTCACGGCTCAGGTAAAGCCGCCCGCGCAGATGGCGTTCGCCGCCGTCGCCGCGCTGCGACTGCAGTTCGACTTCGCGGATCTGCAGGGTCTGCGGCACATTGGCGCGCATGCAGGCGAGCACCGTCGCGGCATCGGGCTCGCTCAAGGCCAGCAGCGGCCACAGCAGGAGCCCGCAGCCGGCCACGCGCAGCAAGGCTGCACCCCCCATGTCCCCTCCCCGTGCTTGACCGGCCTGCGGCCGGTTCTAGCGGCCGCGCGGCCCCGCCAGCAGCCAGATGATGAAGCCCAGCACCGGCAGGAAAAGGATCAGCAGAATCCACAGCACCTTGCGGCCGGTGCTGGCGCTGCTTTGCACAACGCTGACAATCGCCCAGATGTCGGCGATCAGAACCAGCAATCCCCACAAGCCGCCGTACTCGATTTTCATTGTGCTCTCCTTGGCAGACGCTGCCGGTCTGTATATCAGACCGGCGGGACAGCGCCCATATTGGGTAGAGTGAGGTTTTCCGGCTGAACGTATCGTGTCGAAGTCTTCTTCTTTTTCCTTGTTCGCGCTGCCGCTCGACAACCGCCTCGCCGCGCTCGGCGAGCCCTATGCGCACGCCGTGCAGCCGGAGCCGCTGGCAGCGCCGCGCTTGCTGCACCTCAACACCGAGCTGGCCGGCGAGCTGGGGCTGGACAGCGCGCAGCTGCGCAGCCAGGCCGCCGTCGAAGTGCTGTGCGGCAACCGGCCACTGGCCGGCGGCAGGCCCGTGGCCACGTTGTACGCAGGACACCAGTTCGGGGTCTTCGTGCCGCAGCTGGGCGACGGCCGCGCGATCCTGCTCGGCCAGCTGCGCGACCCCGCCGACCGCAGCTGGGATCTGCAGCTCAAGGGTGCCGGCCGCACGCCGTTCTCGCGCTTCGCCGACGGCCGCGCGGTGATCCGCTCCAGCGTCCGCGAATACCTGGCCGGCGAGGCACTGCACCATCTGGGGATCGCCACCACCCGCGCCCTGAGCCTGGTCAGCGGCGACACGCCGGTGCGGCGGGAAACGCAGGAACGCGCCGCGGTGATCTGCCGGGTCGCGCCGACGCATATCCGCTTCGGCCATTTCGAAGTCTTCTATTACCGCGGCCAGCACCAGTTTCTCGCGCCGCTCGCCGATCACGTCATCGACGAGCATTTTCCCGCGCTGCGCGGCGCAGCGGACCGTTACGAACGCTGGCTGGGCGAGATCGTCGCGCGTACCGCGCGGCTGATCGCACAGTGGCAGGGCGTCGGCTTCTGCCACGGCGTGATGAACACCGACAACATGTCGATCCTCGGCCTGACGATCGACTTCGGCCCCTATGGCTTTCTCGACGGCTTCGACGCCGGCCACATCTGCAACCACAGCGACGAATCCGGTCGCTACGCCTACGATCGCCAGCCCGACATCGGCTACTGGAACTGCTCACGGCTGTTGCAGGCGACGCTGCCGCTGCTGGCCGACAAAGCGGAGCGCGCAGTGGAGATCGCGCAGGAGCTGCTGGAGCGCTACCCGCTCATCTATCGCGAGGCGATGACGGCGATCTGGCACGACAAGTTCGGCCTGCGCGAGCACCGCGACGACGACCCGGCGCTGATCAACCGCTTCCTGAGCCTGCTGCATCAGGGCCGCACCGATTTCACGCGCAGCTTGCGCGCGCTGTCACAGGTGGGCAGTGCCGACGACGCCACCGCCGGCCGCCTCGCCGACGAGATTCACGACACGCAAGGCTTCGCGCGGTGGCTGCCGGACTACCGTGCACGCCTGCGCGCCGAGAACAGCGACGACGCGGCGCGGGCGGCACGGATGAACGCGGTCAATCCCAAGTACGTGCTGCGCAATCACCTGGCGCAGCGCGCGATCGAGCAGGCCGAAGCCGGCGACAGCACCGAGATCGAGACCTTGCTGCAGGTGCTGCGCAAGCCGTTCGACGAACAGCCATCGTTTGAAGCCTATGCGGCGGAGCCGCCGCCGGAAGCGCGGCACCTCAGCGTCAGCTGCTCCTCGTGAGGCTCGCGGCCCTAGCGCAGCACGCCGACGTAGCGATTGATGACCGGCGCCGCCGTCGTCGCGCTAGGCGCGGCGGCCACGCTGGCCGCGGCCGCTGGCCGGGCGCCGCCGCCGAACATGATCTCCTCGAAGCGCTGCGCCAGACGCTGGACCTCGGCGTCCGGGCTCATCAGCGCCAGGCGTAGCACCTCGCGCGCATAGAGCTCGTTCTGGGTCATCCAGAGCGCGTCGATGACGCGGCCGCCGCCGGCGCGCATGCGCACATACAGCCGGGTGGCGACACTGAGCAGTTCGTTGTCGGTCATGAATGAGGCCTCTTACTGCTTCGACTCAGGGAATCGCCTCCCCATGCAGGGAAAGGTCCAGACCCGTCAGCTCTTCGTCGGCGGTGGCGCGCAAACCGATCGTGTATTTGAGAACGACAAGAATCAGCAGCGACGCCACGCCGCTGTAGACCAGGGTTGCAGCGACGCTGATCGCCTGCGTGAGCAGATTGCCGGTGGTTCCGCTGATGTCCTGATCGGCGAACACGCCGGTCATCAGCGCGCCGACGATGCCGCCGATACCGTGAATGCCGAAGACATCGAGCGAGTCATCGGCGCGCAGCAGCTTCTTCAAGCCCGTCGCACCCCAGTAGCAGGCCACGCCGGCCGCCGCACCGATCGCCAGCGCCCCGCCGACATTGACGAAACCCGATGCCGGCGTGATCGCGACCAGCCCCGCCACCGCGCCCGAGCAGGCGCCCAGCAGCGAGACGCGGCCGCGCAGCAGCCATTCGGTGGTGGTCCAGCTCAGCACCGCAGTCGCCGCGCCGATCTGGGTCACCAGCATCGCCATGCCGGCGCGGCCGTCGGCGGCGACGGCGGAGCCGGCATTGAAGCCGAACCAGCCGACCCAGAGCAGCGCTGCGCCGCTCAGGGTGAAAGCCAAGTTGAAGGGAATGAACGGCTCGGCTCCGTAGTGGGCGCGGCGGCCGAGCATGTAGGCGCAAACCAGGCCGGCGACGCCGGCGTTGATATGGACGACGGTCCCCCCGGCGAAGTCCAGCGCGCCCAGGCTGGCCAGCCAGCCGGTCGGCTCCCAGACCCAGTGCGCGACCGGCGCATAGACCAGCACCGACCACAGAGCCATGAACAGCACCATCGCCCCGAAGCGCATGCGCTCCGCAAAGGCGCCGGTGATCAGCGCCGGCGTGATGATCGCGAACGTCAGCTGGAACATCACGAACACCGATTCCGGCACGGTCGGCGCGATGTGCGAAACGGTGAGCCTGGCACTGTCCTTGAAGAAGGCCAGCCCCTGCAGCGCCGCGCGATCGAAGCCGCCGACGTAGGCGCTGCCGGGCGTGAATGCGAGGCTGTAGCCGATCAGCACCCACAACACGGTCACCAGCGCACAGATGAAAAAGCTCTGCAGCACGGTGGCCAGCACGTTCTTCTTGCGCACCATCCCGGCATAGAACAGCGCCAGGCCCGGGATCGTCATCAGCAGCACCAGCGCAGTCGAGGTCAGCAGCCAGGCGGTGTCACCGCCATTGATCTGGCTGGCCTCGACCAGGCTGGGCCGTGCCGCGGCGGCCAGCACCGCCGGACTCGTCAACAGGGCAAACAGCGATGCGGCGAGCTGCGCTGCGATCCTATGCGGGGTAACGGCCACGAACGAATCCTCTTACGCGATCGACATTGATCGGCTGACAACCGCATAAGCATTTTTGGTGCCATCCGCAGCCCCTCGGCGCAGCGCCGGGCCGCTACGGCAGCCGCGCAGGCGGGTCCGCTGCCGTCGGCGCAGCACCGTCGGCTCCGGCCTCCATCAACTGCGCGATCATCGACACCGGCGCGTTGCCATAGCTGAGAAACTGCTCGTTGAACCGGCGCAGGTCGAAGGCAGCGCCGAGCCGTGCCCTCTGCCGCTGCCGCAGTTGGTAAATCGCCGTGTAGCCGGCGAAGTAGTAGCTCAGCTGCACGCTGGACAGCTGCACGCGCCGCCATTTGCCGCGCGCCTCGGTGTCGGTCTGGAAGGCCTCGTCGCGCAGCAGGCGCAGCGCCTCCGTCTCTTGCAGGCCGTGCACGTGCACGCCGACGTCGAGCAAGGTATTGCAGACGATGCGCAGCAGCCATTTGCCGTACATCAGCTGCATCTCCGGCTCGCGTCCGCCCCAGCCGCTCTCCATCATCAGCCGCTCGGCATAGACCGCCCAGCCCTCGACCATCGCGCTGTTGCCGAACAACGCCTTGATCCGGCTTGGCGACTTGTTGGCGTAGATCAGCTGCAGGTAATGGCCCGGCACCGCCTCGTGGATCGCCAGCACCTGCATCAGCCAGCGGTTGTATTCGCGCAGGAAGCTGTCGGCCTCGGCCGGCGCGAAATCGTCCAGCGGCGTGACGTTGAAATAGGTGCGGGCCGTGGGGTCGTACGGGCCCGGGGCGGCGAGCAGCGCCATCGCATAGCCGCGCTGGTGCGGCGGCGTCTGACGGACCGCCAGCGGCCGGCTCGGGTCCTGCGCCAGCAGCTGGTGCTCGTCGACCCAGGCCTCCAGCCGTGGAATCAGAGCCTCGATCTGCGGATAGAACTCGGCCGGCCTCGCATGCTGCTCCGACAGCTTGGCGATCAGCCGCGCGATCTTCGCCAGCCGGTCGGCGGGCGCTGGCGTATCGAAGTAGGTCGGCCACAGCCGGTCGGCCAGTTCGCCCATGCGCTGGTGCAGCACGGCCTTCTCGCGTTGGGCGCGCTGATAGAGCGCCTCCGGCGTGTCGCCGGTCTGCAGCAGGAAGCCGGCGGCTTCATCGTAGAGCGGCTGGCCGAGACGGAAATCGCGATGGCTGCGATACGCCGTCTCCTTGGCGTCGAGCTTCTTCAGCGCGGCGACATAGCCTTCGATGGCCGCACGCGCCTGGTGCAGACGGCGCAGGAAGCGGTCCTTCTCCGGCTGCGGCAGCGACGACGCGGCCAGCTGCTGCTGTAGGGCGTCGCCGAACACCGCCAGCGCGCCCTCGTTCTGCTGGATCGCCAGCTGCGTATGCACCTGCGTCGGATGCCGCAGCGCGCGGGCCGCCGCCGCGTAATAGGCCGGTACCTGCGTCAGCCGCTGCGAAACCGTGCGCAGGCGCGTTTCCAGCGATGCGTATTCGGTGCCCAGCAACAGCGCGAACGAGTCGGCGACGTTATACAGCGACGGCTGCCACTGCCAGTCGCGCAGCGATTCCAGCAACCATTTTTCGTAACGCAACTGATTGAGCAGCAGCTCGTAGTCGGTGCGCGCCGCCGGGCCGAGCTCGGCAACCGGAAGCTGTCCGAGCGCAGCGATCTGCTGATTCAGGAAGCTCGCCAGCGCCTGCCGCTGCGGCGCGTTGGGCGCCGGCAGCCGGTCTGCGTAGCGGTAATAGCCCACCGCGATCGCCGCGTCCGGATGCAGCTGCCAGTAGCGATCAAGAAAATCTTCGCCGAAGCGTGCACGAAAGGCCGCGTCGGCGTCGGCGGCCTGCGCCAGCGGCCCCCAGGCGCACAGCAACAGCAACAGAAAGAAGCGCCGCATCCCCATCCCCGTTCGTCGTTATGGACGTGATGATAGCGGTGCCGCCGTGGGGTTCCGCCCTCTGCGGCGCTTAGCGGTCCGGCAGCTGCTCGAACTGAGGCTTGAAGGCTTCGACGAAGGCGTTGCGCAGTACCGCGACGATCGCATCCCAGGTGCCGGTTTGGGGCCGGTCGATGCGCCCGCTGATCGGCACACGCGTCGCAAACTGATCCTCGCGCTGATTCTTCAGTAAGGTCTCGACGCCGCCGGCCACCGCCTCCCAGAGGGCCCGCAGCGGATTGTCGCCCTGCTGCTCGATGTCCTGCTTCCAGTTGAAGATCTCGACGTCCTGCAGCAGCGGTTTGGCGTAGCCGCTGAGCTTGCCCTCGGTGGCTTCCAGCTCCATCACGAAATCGCCATGGCCGGACGCGGCATCGATCTGGGCATAGGCCTGCAGAAAACTGTTGGCGCGCGTCAGCTCGATATCCAGCACGCGCAGCTCGAACGAGAAGTCTTCAAACGACCCCAGCGGGTCGAAGCGCGCGTGTGCCTCCAGCGGCGCCTGGCCGAGCACCTGTGCGCTGGCATCGAGCGTGGCGACGCGCTGCCCCTGCGCGTCGCGGACATTGCTCAGATTGCTGACGGTGGCGTCGACCGCGCTGGCGGTCAAATCCACCGGCGGATTCGACTTGAAGTTGCGGAAGTGCAAAGTGCCGTCGTGGATGCGCAGCTCGTCGAGCTGCATCGGCAGCAGGGCTTCGAGCTGGTCTCGCCAGTCGACGCCGCGGCCGCTCTGCGTGTCGCTGTCACTCCGGCCATCGACCAGATTCAGTTCGGCGCGCCAGAAGTCGACCTCGGCGACGACCCGGCCGTGCAGCAGGCTGCGCCAGTCCACCGACAGGTCGATGCGCGGCGCGTCGAGCAGCGGCACCGGCACGTCGCCGCCGCGCTTGACGATGTTCAGCGCATGAATCGTGTAGGCGCCACGCCAGAGCTGCAGATCGACGCTGTCGAGCTGGCCGTGATACTGGCCGATGGTGTCGAGCCGCCGGTTCAGCTCGCGCGCGACCCACAAGGGCAGCACCGCGCGCACGACGACGGCGGCGCCGATCACGGCGGCCACGGCCCATAGCCAGCGACGTTTATCTTGAGCTTGCATGGGACGGCTCCGCGAAATGCAGCCGCCACCGTAGAAAGCCGTGCCTGTCTCGACGATGAAGGCGGCGGCGCCCGCGCGTCGCTCAGTCGCTGACCAGTGCGGTGTCGATGCGGATGTCGGAACTCAGCGTCTGGTGCACAGGACAGCGATTGGCGATGTCGAGCAGGCGCTGGCGCTGCTCGTCGCTGAGCGGCCCTTCGAGCGTGATGTAGCGCTCGATCTGATCGATCTTCACCGCCTTGCCGGCAGTCCCCGCCGTCTCCACCGAGTCGGTGGCGTGCAGCTTGCGGTGCCTGAGCAGCACGGTGACGCGCTGCAGCGGCAGCTTCTTCATGTCGGCGTACATGCGCACGGTCATGCTCGTGCAGGTGCCCAGCGCCGCCAGCAGGTACTCGTACGGCGAGGGTCCGGCGTCCTGGCCGCCGGCCTCGCGCGGCTCGTCGGCCAGCGCGAAGTGCGCCCCCATACGCAGGTGGCGGATATGCGGTCCCCGCCCCGGTTCGTTGACCTGGACCTCGGCATGCGGAAGGGATTCCGGTAGTGCGACCGTCTGCATTTTTATCCTCGTGTCGGGGTCGGAAGGACCGTGGCTCAGGCGGCCCGGGCCTGCGCCGCCGGACTGAAGGCGTAAAGATCCATCGCCAGCGCGCCGTCGGTGATCGCCGTGTATAGGCGTTCACTGTAGGGCGCCTCGCCGGCGGCGCCCAGGGCGACGTAGAGCGGCAGCAGGTGTTCGTCGGTCGGGTGCGCGCGCACGCCGTCGCGGCTGCGCTGGCGATAGTCGAAAAGCGCTGCGGTGTCGCCGCTGGCCAGCGCAGCCGCGATCCAGTCGCGGAAGCCGGCGACGTAGGCCGGCGCGCTCGCGGCGTCGTCGTCGCCGAGTCTGGCGTCGTGGAGGTTGTGCGTCAGGCTACCGGAGCCGATCACCAGCACGCCGTCCTCGTCGAGTCCACGCAGGCAGCGACCCAGCTCGAAGTGATGGCGCGGATCCCGCTGCGCTTGCACCGCCAGCGGCACCACCGGCACCTCGGCCTCGGGCCACAAATGCAGCATCGGCACCCAGACACCATGGTCGAGGCCGCGGTCCGGATCGATCGTCGCCGCAAAACCGCCCGCCTGCAGCCGCGCCGCCACCTGCCGGGCGAGCGCAGGCTCGCCGCGCGCCGGATAGCGCAGGCGGTAGAGTTCGGGCGGGAAGCCGAAGAAATCGTAGATCAGCTGCGGATCAGCCGCCGCACCGACCACCGGCTGTGGACTCAGCCAGTGCGCGCTGGCGACGATCACCGCGCGCGGCCTGGGTAACCGCCGGCCGACGGCGGCCCAGGCCGCGGAGGTCGGATGGCCGCCGAGCGCCCGCATCGGCGAACCATGCGAGACGAAGAGACTGGACACCGGGGAGCTGGAAGGCTGGGCACGCATCGAATATCCCCGTGTGGGCGGGCTGGCGGAAGTGGCAACGCAGGTCTTCTATAGTGGCGACTGCTCGCGGCAGATCCAAGATCATCGCCGTGTTGCCCGCCCCGCTCGGCCTCGCCGTCGAACCGTTTGATTCTGCGCCGTTTGCTCTTGAGATAGGCGGGCATCGCCCGTAGAATGCGCGCCCTTGTCCTCGCGACGGTCGGCCCGTGCCGGCACGCGAGATGCTCAGTCCGCCCGTGGCGGACGCTTGCGGAGACGTCCAATCGCTTTTGAACGTGAAGACCGGCGCAATTATCAGATCACGGCGCAGCGCGTCCGTGTAATTGCTGATGATGGTGCGCAGATTGGCATCATGCTGACGCGTGATGCGATCGCAAAGGCCGAAGAGGCGGAACTCGATCTCGTTGAGATTTCCCCCAACGCGGACCCGCCAGTCTGCAAGATCATGGATTACGGCAAGTACCTTTATGAAAAGGACAAGGCCGCCCATGCCGCAAAGAAGAAGCAGAAGCAGATCCAGGTCAAGGAAATCAAGTTCCGTCCGACGACGGAGGAAGGCGATTACCAGACCAAGTTCCGCTCCATCACCCGTTTCCTTGAAGAAGGCGACAAGGTGAAGATCGTGGTCCGCTTCCGCGGCCGCGAGATGGCGCACCAGGAACTGGGCATGGAAGTGATGACCCGCCTGAAGGCGGAGCTGGTCGAGCTGGCGCAGGTCGAGCAGCACCCGAAGATGGAAGGCCGCCAGTCCGTCATGGTGCTGTCGGCCAAGCGCAAGTAAGGCGCGCGGATTCCCCAGAGCCGCCGGCGACGGTGGCTCGAAGAAGAAAAGTCCTTCCCTGCGTCGGGGAAGGCCCGGTCAACTCCCGTGCATGGGATGTGAAGCCGGCAACGATGCAACAAGGAGTAGTACATGCCGAAGTTGAAAACCGTGAAGAGCGCAGCCAAGCGCTTTGCCAAGACTGGCAAAGGCGGCTTCAAGCGCGGTCACTCTTACAAGCGCCACATCCTGACCAAGAAGTCGGGCAAGCGTATCCGTCAGCTCCGTGGCGAGGCGCAGGTGCACGCGTCCGACGTCCGCGAAGTGGCTCACATGCTGCCCTACGCCTAAGGCAGGAGAAGACATATGGCACGCGTAAAACGTGGCGTCACCGCCCGCGCCAAGCACAAGAAAGTCCTGAAGAAGGCCAAGGGTTACTACGGCGCCAAATCGCGCCAGTTCCGCTCGGCCAAGGAACAGGTCATCAAGTCCGGCCAGTACGCCTACCGCGACCGCCGGGTGAAGAAGCGCGAGTTCCGCTCGCTGTGGATCATCCGCATCGGCGCAGCGACCAAGGAACTGGGCCTGTCGTACAACCGCTTCATCAACGGCCTGAACAAGGCTGGCGTGGCCCTCGACCGCAAGGTCCTCGCCGACCTGGCGTTCAACGACAAGGCCGCGTTCGCGGCGCTGGTCGCTCAGGCCAAAGCGCAGCTCGGCGCCGCCTGACAGCCGCCTCGGGCAGACCGGCCTGCAGTAGACGCCGCACGCGTTTCGCTGTTTGCTGATCGCGAAGTTTGTGGGAAAGGGAGCGGCGGGTGCCGCTCCCTTTTTTTTGCCGCCAGCCCTGTGGCTTCAGCAGGGCCGCCTCAACTGGGTCACCTCGAACGGATTCCCTACTGCGCCGATGAGCGACGAACTCGAACAACTGCAGACACGCGCACAGGCGGACATCGCCGCTTGCGCGGACGGTCGTGCGCTCGACGCCCTGCGCGTCGAGCTGCTCGGCAAGAAGGGCCGCGTCACCGAACTGCTCAAGCAGCTGGGCGGCATGGCGGCGGACGAGCGCAAGGCCTTCGGCGAGCGCGTCAACCGCGTCAAGGAAGCGCTGTCCGCCGCGCTGGAGGCGCGTGCCGCTACCCTGGCCGGCGCCGAGCTGGAGGCGCGCCTGGCCTCGGAGCGGATCGACGTCACCCTCGGCGGGCGCGGTGAAATCTGCGGCGGCCTGCACCCGATCACGCGCACCATCAAGCGCATCGCCGAGCTGTTCGGCGAGCTGGGTTTCGAAACGGTCGAAGGCCCGGAGATCGAAGACGATTTCCACAACTTTGCGGCGCTCAACATCCCCGAGTCGCATCCGGCGCGGGCGATGCAGGACACCTTCTACACCCTCAATGGCGCGCGCCTGCTGCGTACGCATACGAGTCCGGTGCAGATCCGCACCATGCAGCAGCGCAAGCCGCCGATCCGCATCATCTGTCCCGGCCGCGTCTACCGCGTCGATTCGGATCGCACGCACAGCCCGATGTTCCACCAGATGGAAGGGCTTTATGTCGCCGACAAGGTCTCGCTGGCCGATCTGAAATACGACATCCAGAACTTCCTGACACGCTTCTTCGAGCGCGACATCGAGGCTCTGTTCAGGCCCAGCTATTTCCCCTTCGTCGAACCGGGCGCCGACGTGCACATCCGCTGGCATCTGCCCGACGGCAGCTCGCGCTGGCTGGAGGTGATGGGCTGCGGCATCGTCCATCCGAAGGTGCTGGAGGCAGTCGGCATCGATCCCGAGAAATATTCGGGCTATGCCTTCGGCATGGGCATCGAGCGCATGGCGATGCTGCGCTACGGCGTCGATGACCTGCGCCTGTTCTTCGACAACGATCTGCGCTTTCTCGAGCAGTTCAAATGAAACTCAGCGAAAACTGGCTGCGCGAATGGGTCAGCCCGCCGGCCTCGATCGAACAGATCGCCGAGCGCCTGGTGATGGGCGGCCTGGAACTGGAAGTCGAGCCGGCCGTCAGCGAAGCGGCGACCGGTGTCGTCGTCGGCCGCATCGTCAAGGCCGAGCGCCATCCGCAGGCCGACCGCCTGCAGATCTGCAGCGTCGATGTCGGCAGCGGCGAACCGCTGCAGATCGTCTGCGGTGCCGCCAATGCGCGGCCGGGCATCAAGGTGCCCTGTGCCAAGGTCGGCGCGAAGCTGCCCGGCGGGCTCGACATCAAGCAGGCACAACTGCGTGGCGTCGACTCGGCCGGCATGCTGTGCTCGGCCAAGGAGCTGGCGCTGGCCGACAAGTCCGACGGCCTGCTCGAACTCGACGCCGACGCCAGGCCCGGCACGCCGATCGAGCAGTATCTGGCGCTGGCCGACAACATCCTCAATCTGGAAATCACTCCCAATCGCGGCGATTGCCTGTCCGTACTGGGGCTGGCGCGTGACGTGTCGGCGCTGTTCGCCGTCAACATGAAGCGCCCCAACCTGCCGCAGGCAGTGGTCGAAGGCCACCAGCAGCTCAAGGTCGAGATCGACGATCAGGACGACTGCCCCGGATACGCCGGCCGCCTGATCTCCAAGCTCAATGTCCGCGCCCGCACGCCGGACTGGATGCGCGAGCGGCTGCGCCGCAGCGGCCTGCGCGCGATCCACCCGCTGGTCGATATCACCAACTACGTGATGCTCGAGCTCGGCCAGCCGCTGCATGCCTTCGACGCCGAGAAGCTCAGCGGCAGCGTGCGCGTGCGCCGCGCCAAGCCCGGCGAGACGATCACCCTGCTCAACGAGCAGACGATCGAGTGCCGCGACAAGGAGCTGCTGATCGCCGACGACAGCGGACCGATCGCGCTGGCCGGCGTGATGGGCGGCCTGCTCAGCTCGGTCCACAGCGGCACCGCGCGCGTGTTCCTGGAATCGGCCTGCTTCGCGCCGGCTGCCGTCGCCGGCACCGCGCGCCGTCACAAGATTTCATCCGACGCCTCGTATCGCTTCGAGCGCGGCGTCGACCCCGCCCTGCACCGCCAGGCGCTGGAGCGCGCGACGCAGCTGGTGCTGCAGATCTGCGGCGGCGAGGTGCATCCGGTCACCCAGGCCGGCCGCAACCAGCCGGACCCGGTCAGCGTGCGCCTGCGCAGCAGCCGGGTCACGCAGGTGCTGGGCGTGGAGATCGCGCCGCGCGAGACCGAAGCCCTGCTCGGCCGCCTCGGCATCGGCTTGCGCGCCGAAGTCGGCGACAGCTGGCTGGCGAAGATTCCAAGCCATCGCTACGACCTGCGCATCGAGGCCGACCTGATCGAGGAAGTCGGCCGCCTGTACGGCTACGACCGCATTCCGGGCAAGCCCTACGCGGCGCAGCTGGCACCGTCGCAGCCGCGCGAAGCCGCGCGCACGCTGCAGCAGATCAAGGAAACCCTGGCCGCGCGCGGCTGGCAGGAAGTGGTCAACCTGGCCTTTGCCGACGCCAAGCTGCAGAACCGCCTGCTGCCGGAGGTCACGCCGGTACCGCTCGACAACCCGATCGCCGATAACCTCGGCCTGATGCGCACGACCCTGTGGTCGGGCCTGATCGGCAGCTGGCTCTACAATCGCGCGCGCCAGCAGGACCGCCTGCGCCTGTTCGAGGCCGGCGTCTGTTTCGAACTGCGCGAGGGGCACGTCGTCGAAACCCTGCGCGTCGGCGGCCTGCTCGCCGGCCGCGCCCTGCCCGAGCAATGGGCCAGCGCCGCGCGCGCCGTCGACTTCTACGATCTGAAGGCCGAAGTCCTTGCGCTGTTCGGTCGCGCGGCCGACGAGTACCGCTTTGCCGCGGTCTCGCACCCGGCGCTGCATCCCGGCCGCAGCGCCGAAATCCGCCGCGGCGAGCTGTTCGTCGGCTGGATCGGCGAACTGCATCCACAGCGTGTGCAGGAGCTCGACCTGCCCGAAGCGCCGCTGGTCTTCGAACTGGACTGGAATGCGATCCGCGAGGTCATCGTGCCGCGGCCTGCTGCGCTGTCGGAGTTTCCATCCTCGCGTCGCGATCTGGCGGTGGTGGTCGCCGAGTCGGTCAGCGCCGACGCCCTGCTCGACAGCGCCCGGCGCGCCGGCGGCAGCGTGCTGGTGCAGGCGCGGATTTTCGACATTTATCGCGGAAAAGGCCTCGAATCGGGCTACAAAAGTGTCGCAATGGGCTTGATTTTCAATGACAGCTCGCGCACCCTCAACCAGGAAGAGATCGACACCGCCAGCTCCAGGATTGCGCAGGCTCTGACGCAGGAACTGGGCGCGGCTACTCGGCAGTGATGATCAGGGGGTCCATCCAGTGGCTTTAACCAAAGCAGAATTGGCGGAAGCCTTGTTCGAAGACTTGGGTCTGAACAAGCGCGAGGCCAAGGAATTCGTCGATCTCTTCTTCGAAGAGATTCGTGGCCGGCTGGAATCCGGCAAAGAAGTCAAATTGTCGGGTTTCGGCAATTTTGAGCTGCGCTCCAAGAACCAGCGCCCCGGCCGCAATCCGAAGACCGGTGAAGAGATCCCCATTTCCGCCCGCCGCGTGGTGACGTTCCGCCCCGGCCAGAAGCTCCGTCTGCGAGTGGAGGCCGATGCGTCCCGCTGACAAGCCGCTGCCGGTCCTGCCCGAGATTCCTCGCAAGCGCTACTTCGCCATCGGCGAGGTCAGCGAACTGTGCGACGTCAAGCCGCATGTACTGCGCTACTGGGAACAGGAGTTCCCGCAACTGCGCCCGGTCAAGCGGCGCGGCAACCGCCGCTACTACCAGCAGGATGACGTGCAGATGGTGCGCCGCATCCGCAGCCTGCTCTACGAACAGGGCTTCACGATCGGTGGGGCACGGCAGCGTCTGAAAGAAGCCGCGCAGGTCCATCATGGCGTCGCGGTCGAATCGGCACGTGCCGCCGCTGCGGCGGCGCTGGCCAAGTCGCGCGTGCCCAAGCGCGAGACCGAGATCAAGGATCTGTGCAGCGAGCTGGAATCGCTGCTGCGGCTGTTCCCCGAGTAGTCGCGCTCGATCACCTTCAAAATGCGGGCGCCGTTCGAGTACACTGCGCGCCCCGCTTCATCCGTCGCATCGCATCAAGCTTCACGTGTCGGGGCGTAGCGCAGCCTGGTAGCGCACCTCCTTGGGGTGGAGGTGGTCGGAGGTTCAAATCCTCTCGCCCCGACCAAATCGTTTCGCAGTGGTGATTTCTGAAAGCCCGTCCAGGGCTTTCTTTGTTTCTGCTCTCGACAGGAACGCGCGCCCGATCGTGGCGCCGCCGGTGTCCGCCTCTGTCTTCGGCGGGCCTAGCGGCATCGGACGTGCCCGGCCAGCACGGCGCGGCCGCTTGCTAAGATCGTTCACGCGCCTGACGACTGGAGAACCGCGGGTGAACACCGCAAGCGATCAGCAGATTCGCGACATCATCGCCGCCACCCGCCGCATCGCCATGCTCGGCATCAAGACCGAGGCGCAGGCCGACCAGCCGGCGTTCTACGTCGCCGAGTATCTGGCGCAAGCCGGCTTCGAGATCGTGCCGGTGCCGGTCTATTACCCGCAGGTGCAGACCATTCTCGGCCAGCCGGTCTACCGCCGCCTGATCGACGTCCCGGGGCAGATCGATCTGGTCGACGTGTTCCGTCGCCCGCAGGACATCGCGCAGCACCTCGACGACATCCTTGCCAAGAAGCCCAGGGCCGTATGGTTCCAGCTCGGCATCCGCAATGACGCGGCGGCGCAGGTGCTGCGCGAGGCCGGCATCGCCGTGGTCCAGGACCGCTGCCTGCTGGTCGAGCACCGGCGCCTGGCATGACGGGCGCGGATGCTGACGACGCGCTGCGCTTCGAGCATCTGGTACAGATCAACGATCTACGCGACCAGCGCATCGCGCCGATCAGCCGCGAACAGCTGTGGCGCGGCCTGCAGCTGCGCGCTTGCACGCCCCGGCTGTTCATCCCCTGGCTCGATGATGCGCGGATCGACAACGCCGACGACGGCACCCTGCGCCGCCTGCTGCGCTTCGGCGACTATGAAGTGCACGATCGCGTGCGCTTCGACGACGACGCGGCAGTGCACTATGACGTCGAGGCCGCCGCCAGCGGCACGCATTTCTCGCTGACCATGCGCATCGAGGCGCCGCAACCCGGCGCGTTGTTCGTGCGTTTCACCTACACGGCGCAGTCGGCCGATCACCATGCGCACAGCCCGCTGAGCGAGCTGGTACGCGGCGCCTATCGCCAGGCCGACGAGGACACCGTGTTGCGCATCCGCCAACTGGCGGCCAGCGGCGCCCTGGACGCGCAGTAGACAGTGCGGCCGAACCCCAGGCTTGGTGCTGGCCGCGCTCGCGTTCTATAGTTCCCGCTCATGCGCTCCAAGCCGACCCGCCATCTGTTGCTGGCCCTTGTCCTGTTGCTGGGACAATGGCTGACGGCTGCGCACGCCTTCGAGCATCCCTCGCTTGCCGCGGATCATCACTGCCACGTCTGCTCGCACGCCCAGGCCTCGGGCGCTGCGCTGCCGCCGGCGCCTCTGCTGCTGGCGCTGGTCGGCCGCTACGAGGCGCCCTCGCATGTCTTCGACGCCGCGCATGGCAGCGCGCGGGTCTATCGCCATCCAATCCGGGGCCCACCTCAGCCGCTGATGTAAGCACGGCTGTGGTCCCGGCGCGTCCGCAATGCGGGCGTGTCTGCTGCTCATTCGACAGAACTGGATGAACCCCCATGATTTCCCCTGCCTCGCGCCGCATCGCGGCGCTGGTGGCGGCGTGCGAAACCGCACGCCCGCCGCCGCCGCGTGCGCGTTTCACGCTGCACCGCATCGCCCTTGCCCTTTCCCCCGCGCTCGTCTTGCCGCTGCCGCTCGGCGCGCAAGAGACATCACCCACCGCTGAAGCACCGCAACTCGAAACGATCATCGTCGAGGCCAGCCCGTTCCGCCGCGGCGCCGAGGACCTCGTGCAGCCGGTCGACGTGCTGGCCGGCGAGGAGCTCGAACGCCGCCGCGGCGGCACCATCGGCGATGTACTCGCCGACCGCCCTGGCGTCAGCAACGCCAGCTTCGGCCCCGGTGTCGGCCGGCCGGTGATCCGCGGCCAGGGCGGTCCCCGCGTGCAAGTGCTCGACAACGGCATCAGCTCGATGGATGCCTCGTCGATCAGCGCCGATCACGCGGTGGCCGTCGATCCGCTGCATGCCGAGCAGATCGAGATCATCAAGGGCCCGGCGACACTGATCTATGGTGGCGGAGCCTCGGCCGGCATCGTCAATGTGGTCGACGACCGACTCAGCGATCAGCTGACGCCGGGCTTGCGCCTGGGCGGCGCGTTCTCCTATGGCAGCAACGCCGACGAGAAGACCAGCAGCGTGAAGACGCGCTACGGCCTGTCATCGCTGCAGCTGGGCGCGCAGTATGGCCGCCGCAGCGCCGGCGACTTTTCGATACCCGGTTTTGCTGTGCGCCAGCACGCCGACGGCGGACATGAGGATCATGACCACCACGATGACCATGACGCCGACAGCTTCGACATCCTCGACAACAGCAGTCTGCGCGCGGAAAGCTATGGCGCCTCGGCGGCATGGATCGGCGAACGCGGCATGCTCGGCGCTGCAGTCACGCGCTTGGAAACGAACTACGGCGTGCCCGGCCACTCGCATGCGCACGAAGAGGAGCACGAGGAGGAGGCAGCGCACAGCCATGACGGCGTGCGTATCGATCTCGAACAGACTCGCGTCGATCTGCGCGGCCTGCTGCGCGCGCCCCTGCCCGGCTTCAGCGCGCTGGAAGTACGCGCCGGCATCAATGACTACCAGCATCAGGAAATCGAGGCCGGCGGCGATATCGGTACGCGCTTCGACGTCCAGGAGACCGAGGCGCGCGCGCAACTCACGCACCTGCCGCTCGGTGCATGGACGGGCGTGGGCGGCGTGCAGGTCGGCGACCGCGACTTCGAGGCGGTCGGCGCGGAAGCCTTCATTCCGCCGGTGACCACGCGCGGGCTCGGCCTGTTCCTGGTCGAACAGCGATCGTTTGGCGCGCATCGCCTCGAACTCGGCGCGCGCGTCGACCAGACGCGCCACACGCCCACTGCAGCTGCCGACGGCCCCTTGGCCACGCTGCGCAAGCAGGAGTTCACGGCGCTGAGCTTCTCGGCCGGCACTGCCTTTGCGCTGGCCGAGCACCTGCACCTGCGCGTCAACGCCCAGCACGCGCAGCGCGCACCGTCCGCCGAAGAGCTGTATGCCTATGGCGCACATCTGGCGACCAGCTCGTTCGAGCGTGGCGCGCAGGATCTGGACGCGGAAACCGCCAACAACCTGGAACTGACGCTCGGCCGCGACGCCGGCCGCTTCACCTGGGAGCTGAGCGCGTTCTACAACCGCATCAACGACTACATCTTCCTGTCCGAAACCGATCTCGGCCTCGACGCCGATGGCGACGGCAGCGTGCAAGCCGACGGCCGCGCCGATCGCGTCGACGAAGCCGGTCACTTCTCCACCGACGGCGAACTGCTGCTGCTCGACTACCGCCAGCGCGACGCCGAATTCCACGGTGCGGAACTGAGTGCTGGCTACCGCGTCATCGACCACGCTGCCTGGACGCTGGACCTGCGTGCCTTCGGCGATACCGTGCGCGGCCGCCTGCGCGACGGTGGCAACTTGCCGCGGATGACGCCGATGCGCGCCGGCATCGGTGCCGACACCGCGTACCGCGGCTTCAGTGCTTCGCTGCGTTACCTGCGCGCCGATCGCCAGGACCGCACCGCGGCGCTGGAGACCGACACGCCGGGCCATGACCTGGTGTCGGCCGATCTCGGCTACAGCTTCGCGCTGGGCAGCAGCGTCGCCACGCTGTTCGTGCGCGGCCGCAACCTGCTCGACGAGAAGCAACGTCTCAGCACGTCCGTGCTCAAGGACGTCGCACCGCAGCCGGGGCGTTCGATCTACACCGGCATCCGCATCGACTTCCAGCCGCCGGCCTGATCTGGCACCTCGCGCGCGCCCTGCGATGCGCGCGACGTGTCGATACGGCCGCAACGCCGATGCCTTCCGCTCCCGATGCGGCCGTGCTGCAACGGCCGTGCGGTACGTCGCCTGTCGTCCCTCACTGCCGAATCCGCGGCGGCCGCGCGCTGCGCGCCGCCGCCTCCCTAGTACAAGGAGTTCATTCCATGCATGCCTCACCTTTCTCACGTCAGAAGTTCCGCTGGCAGGCTGCCGCCCTGCTCGCTTTGAGCGGCGCGCTCAGCGCCTGCAACGACAAGGACACGCTGCCTGCCGACGACCACGATCACGAACCGGTCGAGACCTCGGGCCGCCTGGTCTTCGGCGAGGCCAACGCGGCCCGCGCACACGTCTACGATCTCGACGATGCACGCATCCTGCAGTCGTTCACCCTCGACTTTCCCGCGAACGCCATCTACGCCAGCCCGGAGCGCCGCTACGCCGTGGTCCTGTCGCGTAGCAACGACCGCACGCAGTTCGTCGACGCCGGCCTCTGGCAGGAAGATCACGGCGATCACCTGCACGATTACCGCGAAGATCCGCTGTTGCTGGCGCTGAAGTTCGATGGCGCGCGGCCGACGCACTACGAGACGCATGACGGCCTCGCCGCGCTGTTCTTCGACGGCAATGCCGCCGCGGCGCAGAACGCCAGCGTCGCCGTGCTGTCCGACGCCAGCCTGGAAAACGGCGGCAGCGTGGCAACGCTGACGCTGCCGGTGGCGATGCACGGCACCGCCGAGCCGCGCGGCGAGCACCTGCTAACCACGCACCGCGAGGCCGATGCCGAAGGCACGCTGCCCGGCGCGGTCGATCTCTATCAGCGCGAAGGCAGCGGCTACCGCCATCTGCGCCGCATCGAATCCGGCTGCCCCGGCCTGCACGGCAGCTTCTCGTCGGACGACTACAGCGTGTTCGGCTGCAGCGACGGCGTGCTCGCGGTGACGGGCGATGACTTCACCGCCGTGAAGATCGCCAATCCCGACGGCCTGGCCGCCGGCGCGCGGATCGGCACGCTGGTCGGCCATCACGAGCTGGCAGGCTTCGGCGGCTTCGCCGGCAGCGAGTTCTACGCGATCGACGTCGCCGCGCGCAGCATGACGCGGGTCGACTGGAGCGACGGCGCTGCTGTCAGCAAGCTGGCGCACGCCATGGACGCGCACGGCGAGAACTTCCTGATTCTCGACAGCGCCGGCACGCTGCACCTGCTCGATCCGGCGCAGAACTGGGCGCATCGCGCCAGTCTGGCGGTCAGCGGCGCGGTTGCTGAAGGACAGGTTCCGGCGATCGCCGTCAGCCATGCCGCGGAGCAGGCCTTCATCACCGATCCGGGCGCCCGACAGATTGTCGTCGTCGATCTCGCCGAAGCTCGCATCATCCAGCGCATCACGCTGGATTTCGTACCGGTGGGGCTCAGCTGGCAGGGCCTGAGCGAACACGCGCACTGAAGAAGCCGGAGTGTTTGACGCTGTGGGGCCGGCTGACTATCATTCGCGCCCCTTTGGACGGTTAGCTCAGCGGTAGAGCATCGCCTTCACACGGCGGGGGTCGGGGGTTCGAAACCCTCACCGTCCACCAGTTCATAGCTACGTCTGCGGCGCCTTCCTCACGGTCGGCGCCGTTTTCGTTTGTGGCCACGCCCGCGCCGGCGCGGGCCGCAACCGGGATTCAGCAGACAGCTGCGGCCCGGGGCGCGCCAACGAAGCCTTCACGCTTGGACGCTGCCCTGTCGCAATGCTCGACATAGAGCGGAAAGCCCCCAAGGAACAGTGAGCTTTCGCGCCGCTTGCCCGGAATGTTGGCGCCGACGAAGTAGTTCTGCCCTTTCAGGAACAGCGTTTGTTCGGCGATCGAATGGTGCAGCGCTGTCCATTCGGCCTCCGCTTCCGCCGTCGCTTCCAAAGGCTCTTGGGCGTCTTCGCGCCCGTCCAGAAAACGCTCGATCTGCGCGAACTGGTATTGCGCGAGCAACATCGGGTTGTAGAACGGACAGCCGGGCCCGGAGATCCAGAACAGGTTGGGAAAGCCGTGCGACATCATGCCCAGATACGTACGCACGCCCTGCTCCCAATGGTCTTTCAGCGCCCGGCCGCCGCGGCCGCGGATGTCGATGCGTGCGAGTGCGCCGCTGCCGAAGTCGAAGCCGGTGGCAAAGACGCTGATGTCCAGCGCGATCTCGCGCTCGCCGACGATCAGGCCCTTGCGCGTGAAACGGCGGATCGGCTCGGCGCGCAGATCCACCAGTTCGACGTTGGCTCGCTCCATCGCTTCGCAGTAGCCGGTGTCGCCGGTCAGACGCTTGGTCATCACCGGCTCTTCGGGTCCGGGTGTGAGCTTTCTGGCGATCTCCGGATCGGACACCCGCGTGCGGATCTTGTCCTTGAGGAAGCGTTCGAGCGTGCGATTGGCGGTTTCATCGCTCAGCAGGTCGATGAAGGTGTAGTAGAAACTCAGGCCACCGGAGGCCCAGCGGTCTTCATAGATGCGCAGCCGCTCCTCGTCGCTGACCGCGAGGGCCGACAGCGACGGCGGCGGCGTCGGCCGCATGTGCAGGTGCGTGAAGCCGATGCCGGAGACGCGCTCGGCCTCACGCAGCGCCGGATAGTTGGCTTTCAGCCGGCGCGTCTGCCCCTCGTCCAGCGGCAGGTTGCGCAGCGGCACGGTGTAGGTCGCCGTCCGCTGCAGCACGCTCAGGTGGCCGGCCTGGGCGGCGATGATCGGCGCCAGCTGCACGCCGGAGGCACCGGTGCCGAGCAGGCCGACCCGCTTACCCGTGAAATCCACCGGCCGCTCCGGCCAGCGTGAGCTGTAGATCTTCTGGCCCTCGAAATCGTCGAGGCCCGCGAAAGAGGGCCGATACGGCTGCGAATAGAGTCCTGCCGCCATCACCACTACGCGGGCCCGCACACGCGCACCGCTGTCGGTGCGCACGATCCAGACGCGATCCGCCTCGTCGAAATGCGCCGCATCGATACGGGTGTTGAAGGTGACATGTGGCAACAGGCCGAAGCGCTCGCAAACGTGCTTGCAGTAGCGCTCGACTTCCGGCTGCGAGGGATAGCGCTCGCTCCAGGTCCAGTCCTGCTGCAATTCCTCCGAGAACGAGTACGAATACTCGGCCCCCTCGATATCGACACGACAGCCCGGATAACGATTCCAGTACCAGGTGCCGCCGACGCCGGACCCGGCTTCATAGCAGCGAACCGACCAGCCGCGCTGCAGCGCGTGCCGGATCGCGTAGATGCCGGAGACGCCGGCGCCGACGATGATCAGATCGTAAGTGCAGACGGCGTGATCGCCGGCGTCGGCTTGCGGTGACATATTGCTTCTCTCCAGTCTATTTCTGCGTGCGCCGCTGCATCAGGACGGGATCAGCACACGGTCGATCGTGGTCCAGACGCGTTCGGTGAAGCGCCAGCGCCCGTCCTGACGGCGAAAGCGGTCGGCATAAAAGCCGCAGCCGTAGCGCGTGGCGCCCTCGCCGTCGGTCACCAGTTCGGTGCCATAGGAGCGCGCTGTCGCCTCGTCACCGTCGACACGGATGCCGGCCGGCATGCAGATGAAGAAGGCCTTGGGAATCGCCGCCATCAGGGCCTCCCAGGTCGCGCGAATGTTCTGCGCACCGCGGACGTCTGCGAGCACTTCGACTTCCGGCACGCTCCAGCGCCCGTCCTCCGCCCATAGCGCGGCAATTGCGGCGCCGTCGCGGCGATTGACGGCGTCGGCGTAGTTTTCGATCAGGCTGCGGATCTCCAGTTCGTCTTTCACGCCTCTCTCCATGCGCCGGCGCCGCCTTGGCCACCGGCGCCGTTCGACGCTGCGCCGGCGGCGCGACGACGCGACGGCGGGCAGGTCCTGGTTTTTGATGCTGCGGACTATAAGCATGCCCATCGCAGCGCCGGTCATACGAAGTCCCTATCGGAGGCAGAAGCAAACCCTATTTGCGAGGCTACGCGCCGCCCCGCAGTGATCCCCGCGCCTCGGCGCTTGCCTTCCATGGACACTGAGGTCCTGCGCGACAGCGTGCAGGAGATCGCCGATGCATGCCTGGATGGTGGTGAAGGCCAATGAGCCCTTGCAGAAGTTCGAGCTGCCGACGCCGGTGCCGCGCGGCAGCGAGGTGCTGGTCGAGGTGACGCACGCCGGCGTCTGCCATTCCGATCTGCACTTCTGCAAACAGGCCCTGCTCGATCTCAAGGCCGGGCGCGTCACCGGCCGCGCCGTGCTGGTACACGAAACCGCGACGCAGCCCTAACGGCTGACCGGCAGCAGCTTGCTGGGCAGCGCCCGCAGGATCGGCGTGACCCGGCTCGGGTCGAACTCGCCATCGCGATCCCAGGTGACGCCATTGCGCTTGACGATATCGATCAGCAAGTCGCGCACCGCGCGCATCGCGGGTGTGGGTTGCACACTGCGCAGGCAGACCAGCGAGCGCACGCCGCGGATCTCCGGTTTGACGATGCGCTGCACGCGGAATCTGCCGTCGAGCCGCTCGGCCTGCACCGAGGAGGCCGGCAACAGCCCGCAGGCTTCGCCGGACTGCACCACGGACTTGATCACACTGACGGACTCGGTTTCCAGCGGCGCCTGCAGGCGCTTGCCGTTGCGCTCGGCGACGTCGTCGAGAATCTTGCGCCAGGTGGTCGAGCGGCAGGACAGCACCAGCGGCAGGTCGAAGATGTCATCGAAATCGATGGTCGGCGCATAAGGCTTGCCATCGGCGCGACTGACCAGACAGAACTCCTCGATCAGCAACGGCGTGCTGTCGATGTGCGCATCGTCCGGCACGCTGAACAGCACTGCGAAATCGATGCGTCCGTCTATAAGCCACTCGTAGAGCATCGCCGTGCTGGCATCGGTGATGTACAGCGATACATCGGGAAGCTCGGCACGCACGCGCCGGTACAGTTCCGGCACCAGCAGCGGCGAGCAGCTCGAAGGCATACCCAGCGATACCGTGCCGCTGGCGCGCGAGCGATGCGATTTCACGCTCTCGATCGTCTCGCGGTAGTAGCGCAGCAGCGTGGTGGCGCGATCGTAGAGCTCGCGCCCTTCGGCCGTGAGTTCGACACCGCGGCTGCTGCGCCGCATCAGCGCCACGCCCAGCTGCGTTTCCAGCGTGCTCAGATGCACGCTCAGCGCCGGCTGCGCGACGTGCAGCCGCTCGCTGGCTTTCATGAGGCTGCCGCAGTCGGCGATGCCGACGAAGTAGCGCAGTTGCCGGATATCCATCTGCTTCTCCTCGCGGCATCTGATGTTTTGTCGCCGCGCCATGCGAAGCCGCTATGACGGGCATAACGGAGTCTTGGTTCTCCGCGGCCGCGGGCCAAACATAGCATTCGCAACCCCCGCCCACAGCCTCGTGTCCGCGATGCCATTTCCGATGCAGGACCTGCTGGTCGTCGATCTCACGCAGATCTACAACGGCCCTTACGCCACCTATCTGATGGCCCTCGCCGGCGCCACCGTGATCAAGGTCGAGCCGCCGGGCGGCGAGGCGCTGCGGCGCCGTTGCACCGTGGGCGGAGCCGGCTTGCCGTTCGCGATGATCAACGGCTGCAAGGACGCCATCGTTCTCGATCTGAAGACCAGGGCCGGTTGCGAAGCCCTCGAAGCGCTGGCGCTGAAAGCCGATGTACTCGCCGAGAATTTCGCGCCCGGCGTGATGGACCGCCTGGGTCTGGGCGCCGCACGTCTGCAGCAGCTGAATCCACGTCTGATCTACGCGTCGAGTTCCGGCTACGGACGCGATGGCCCTTACGCGCAATATCCGGCGATGGATCTGACGATCCAGGCGATGTCCGGCGCGCTGCAGGTGACCGGCTACGCCGATCTGCCACCGGTGAAATGCGGCCCGGCGATCGCCGACTTTCTTGCCGGCATCCATTTCTACGGCGCCATCGTCACCGCCCTCTACGAACGTGAGCGCAGCGGCGTCGCCAGACGGCTTGAGGTGTCGATGCAGGACGCCATCTACGCGTCGCTGAGCTCCAATCTCGGCATGCACTGGTTCAAGGGTGGCGCCAGCGAATTCATGCGAACCGGCAACCGTCATGGCGGGCTCGCCGAGTGTCCGTACAACGTCTATCCGACCCGCGACGGCCATCTGGCGCTGATCTGCGTCGGCGAGCCGCAATGGCAGAAACTGCTTGCGGTGATGCAGCGCACGGACCTGCTCGCGGAGGCGCGCTACGCCTCGCTCAAGCAGCGCGTCGCCCACATGGATGAGGTCGACCGCCTGATCGGCGAGTGGACCGCCGGCTTCGACACTGCTGCATTGTTCGCGCGCCTGATCGCCGCCGGCATCCCCTGCTCGCCGGTGCGCGGGCTCGACGCGGTGATGGAAGACGAGAACATGCATGCGCGCGGCTCGCTGCGCCGCATCGAGCATCCGGAGTTCGGCCCTCTGGTCGTCCAGCAGTCGGTTTTCCGTTTCGACGGGGTGCCCCCGGTGCCGCTGCAGCCCAGCCATCCGCTGGGCAGCGACACCCGTGCCGTGCTGGAGAAATGGACCGATCTGGCACCACAGCAGATCAGCGAGGTCCTGCGCAGCGGCTGAAAATGCCGCCCCGGCGCCCCCCTGCTGCCGCGCAGGCGCCCGATGCGGCCGGTCGTCCGGTCAGCACGCCTGCAAACGTCCGCGACATCTAGGCTGCCGTTGCCGGTGGGAGAACCCCTGCGTTCTCCGGACGCCGCATCTGCACAGGGCCTTGAGGGGCGCGATCACATGAAACTGCCATGGTTCAAAGGTTTGATCGGCATCTGCCTGTCGATCGCGACGAGTATCGGCCTTGCCGCCTCCAACGATCCGCTTGCCGGCGTGCAGGTCGGCACCACGCAGGTCGCATCGAAATGGCTGTCGCGCACGGTTATCCGCATTCAGGATCGGGCGCTGGAATTGACGCCGGGCACCGCCGCTTTTGATCTGAAGTTCACCCACAACGGCCGCAGCCGCAAGCTCATCGTCATACGCCCCGAACCGGCGACGCAGCAAGCGCCGGCCGTGCTGATGATGCATGGCAACAGCGGCTCGCCGCAGAACCAGGCCAATCTGTCGGTGATCGCCCCGCAGGTCGCCGCACGCGGCGTCTGGGTGTTCCTGCCGGAAGCCGCGGACGGTGTCTGGACCGATGACCCGTCCAGTCCCGACACCAGCAAGGACGACGTCGGCTTCCTTGGCCGCGTCATCGATATTGCCGTCGGCGGTTACGGCGCCGATGCCAGCCGCGTCTATGCGGCCGGCCTGTCCAATGGCGGCTTCATGGCGCAGCGCCTGGCCTGCCAGCTTTCCGATCGCATCGCCGCGGTCGGCGTGGTCGCGGCGGCCTTGCGCAACGGCCTGGCCACCGCCTGCAGCGGCGGTACGCCGCGGCCGATCAGCTTCATCGTCGGCAGCGCCGATCCGATCGTGCCTTACGCCGGCGCCGGCAACATCCGCTCGGCGGACTCCACGCTGGCATTCTGGGCCGCGCGCAATGGCTGCATCGCCTCCGCCGCCATCATCAACGATCTGCCCGACAGCACCGCTGACGGCACCACGGTGCGCCAGACGATCCACCAGGTCTGCGGCTCCGGCCGCGATGTGATCGGCTACACCGTCAACGGCGGTGGACACGCCTGGCCGGGCGGCTGGCAGTATCTGCCGGTCTCGGTGATCGGCAAGACCAGCACTGACATCTCGGCGAGCGCCACCCTGCTGGATTTCTTCGCTCGCTACACGCGTTGAGGCGCGCGGCGGCGCTGGCGCCAGCAGCATTTCGCCGCTAGGCTGCGCGTCCGTTTTTGAGCCGAGAGTGCCGATGAGCCAGGTGCGTCCGCTGATGCTGGCGATCCAGAACCGCGATCTATCAGCCGCCAAGGCGGCGCTGGAGCGCGATGCCACGCAGGCCACTGATGCGCTGCCGGGCGGCCTGTCGCCGCTGATGTTCGCGCTCTACAACGGCGCGCACGATATCGCCGCGCTGCTCGCCGGCTTCCGCCCGCTGGACCTGTTCGAAGCCGCAGCGATCGACGACGCACGCCGTGTCGCCGAGCTGGTGATCGCCGACCCGGCCGCGCTGCAGGCGCACAGCGTCGATGGCTGGACACCGCTGCATCTGGCGGCCTTCCTCGGCGCCAAGCGCGCGGTGCTGACGCTGGTCGGGCTGGGGGCTCCGCTGGATGCGATCTCCGGCAACCCCATGGCCAATACGCCGATGCATGCGGCGATCGCCGGCCCGGCCGGCGAGAGCCTGGCACCGCTGCTGATCGCCCTTGGCGCCGACATCCATTACGTTGGCGGCAGCAATGTCACGGCGCTGCACCTGGCGGCGTCGCGCGGCTTCGAAGGGCTGGTCAAGCTGCTGATCGCGCGCGGCGTCGATCGCCAGCTGCAGACCGAGGACAGCAAGACCGCCGCCGAGATCGCCCGCGAGCGCGGCCATCTGGGCACCGCTGCGCTGCTGGAACTGGCCGGCAACTAGGGCTCATTTTCTTCTCCCCGTGTACGGGGAGAAGGTGCTCGCAGGGCGGATGAGGGGCAGCTTCCAAATACGCACCCCGCATGCGGCGCGCCCCTCACCCCAACCCTCTCCCCGCACACGGGAGAGGGGGACGAAAATCAGCTCACGCCTGAGTGAGTGCCGCCCGAGTCGCCCGGCACCTGTTTCTTCTGCGCGCGGCGCGCGCGGAAGAAGCTGCGCAGCAGCTCGGCGCATTCGCTTTCCATCAGGCCGCCGCTCCACTCGACCCGGTGATTGAGTCGCGGCGTGGCGATCACGTCGTAAACCGAGCGCACCGCGCCGGCGCGCGGGTCCCAGGCACCGAACACCACCCGCTGCACGCGCGCATGCGTGATCAGGCCGGCACACATCACGCAGGGCTCCAGCGTCACGTACAGCGTGCTGCCACCGAGCCGGTAGTTGCGCAGGCGCTCGGCAGCCGCGCGCAGCGCCACGACTTCCGCATGAGCGCTCGGATCGTGCTCGCCGATCGGCCGGTTCCAGCCTTCGCCGACGATGCGCCCCTCGTGCACGACCACCGCGCCGACCGGCACCTCGCCGGCCTGCTGCGCGCGACGCGCCAGCAGCAGCGCGTGGCGCATGAACACCAGGTCCGCCGCGGACGATGGAGGGTCGATCGGGACTGCCGCTTGCTTATGCATTTGTTGTTGGCGCTTATGACTCGTTCGGCATGCTGCTCAGCAGCCGCCGAAGCGGCCCTATTATCCTGCGTTTGACCCATCAGGACCGTACTCGATGCCGGATTCGGACTCACTGCCGCAGCAAGCGCTGGCCGAAGAGGCCATGTGGGCGCTGCTCCGGCGCCGCTCCGAAGCACGCGAACCTGCGGCCACGCGCTGGCCGCAGGCCGCCGACAGCGCGGCCGCGCAGCTGCTGTCGCTGTACACGCCGCTGCTGCAGACGCCCTATGTCGTCGCCCAGCTCGGCCAGAGCCTGGACGGTTACATCGCCACCCACAACGGCGATTCGCAATACGTCACCGGCGCCTGCGACCGCACCCACCTGCACCGCGTCCGCGCGCTGTGCGACGCGGTGATCGTCGGCGCCGAGACCGTAATCGCCGACGACCCGCAGCTGACCGTGCGCCACGTCGCCGGCCGCCATCCCTTGCGCGTGGTGCTCGATCCGCGCGGCCGCGTGCCAGCCGAGCGCAAGCTGTTCCACGACGGCGCCGCACCAACGCTGCTGCTGACGCGCAAGTCCACGCCGCTGCGCACGCTGGCGCATGGCGAACATCTGCAGCTGGACGAGGCGGATTTCGCGCCGCAGGCATTGCTGCAACGGCTGCACGCGCGCGGCGTGCGCCGTGTCCTGGTCGAAGGCGGCGGTGTCACCGTGTCGCGCTTTCTCGCCGCCGGTGCGCTGGACCGGCTGCTCGTCACCGTCGCCCCGCTGATCCTCGGCGAAGGTCGCCGCGGCCTGCAGCTGCCGCCGGTGCAGAGGCTTTCCGAGGCCTTGCGCCCGCAGGTGCGGCGCTTCGACTTCGGCGAAGACGTGCTGTTCGACATCAAGCTGCGCTAGGGCCTGTTGACACTATCGTAATGCCTCGGCGATGAGGACGAGGGT
>CAMLDZ010000021.1 GCA_946478985.1 uncultured Solimonas sp. | reverse complement strand
GACTCGACGCCGATCTGGAAGCCGATCTCGGCATCGACTCGATCAAGCGCGTCGAAATTCTCGGTGCTTTCCAGAAAGCCGTGCCGGCCGATGCCGCAGCGGCGATGCAGAGCTCGATGGAACGCTTCACCAAGGCGCGCTCGCTGAGTGCGATGCTGGAGCAGTTCGCGACGCTGGCAGGCACAGCGGCGACGGCGGCGACGGCCATGCCGGCCACTGCTCACGAACCGGCCGCAAGCCTCTCCATTAGCGACCGTATCCCGCGCTATCTCGTCAAACCCCAGCTCGCTCCGCTGCCCGAAGCGCGGGCGGCGCTGCGCGGCCTGGCGCTGATCCTTGGTGGCCCGGCGACGATCGTCGCGAATCTGCGCCAGACGCTGCAGGCGCAGGGCCTGTCGCCCTACGTCGTCGATGCCAGTGATGCCGCTGGCCTGGCCAGCGCCATCAATGCCGCACAGGCCGCGCACGGCCCCGCCAAGGTGCTGCTGCATCTGCACGGTCTCGACGCCGCCAGTGCGAGCAGCGAAGCCGAATGGCAGGCGCTGGGCGAGCGCAGCGTGCTGTCGCTGTTCCACGCCGCCAAGCTCGTCGAGCCGCAGCTCGCAAGAATCCGCCTGATCGCCGCGACGCGGCTCGGCGGCACGCTGGGCCGTGACGCCTTCGGTGCCGGCAGCCCGCTGGCCGGTGGCGTCTGTGGCATCACCAACTGCCTGCGCCAGGAATACCCGCACAGCGCGATCCGCAGCGTCGATTTCGACGGTCAGACCGATGCCGAGATCGCGCAGTACCTGGCCGATGAAGTGCTGGCCAGCGATACGCAGCCGGAAGCCGGTTATGTCGGCGCCGAACGCTACGGCAGCATCACCGTCGCCCAGCCGCTGGCGGCCGACCACGCCTTCGCGCCGCAGCTGCAGCCGCAGGCCGGCTGGGTGCTGCTGGTCACCGGCGGCGCGCGCGGCATCACCGCCGAGATCGTCGAAGAACTCGCCGTACCGGGCCTCAAGCTCGTGCTGCTCGGCCGCAGCGCCGAACCCGCTCCGGAAGCCGAAGCCACCGCCGAAATCACCGATACCGGCGAGCTGCGCAAGGCCCTGCTGGCGCAGGCGCGCGCGCGCGGCGAGAAGCCCAAGCCGGTCGACATCGACCGCGCGCTCGGCCGCCTGATGGCGGATCGCGAGATCCGCACCTCGCTCGCCAGGCTGCGCGCCCGCGGCGCCGAGGTCGAATACCTGGCCTGCGACGTCCGCGACGCCGGCACCTTCGGCGCCGTGATCGACGATCTCTACGCCCGCCACGGCCGTATCGACGCGGTGATCCACGGCGCCGGCGTGATCGAGGACAAGCTGCTGGTCGACAAGACCGCCGACTCGTTCGCACGCGTCTGGGGCACCAAGCTCGATCCGGTGTGGACGCTGAGCACCCGGCTCAGGCCGGATTCGCTGAAGTGGCTGTCGTTCTTCACCTCGGTGGCCGGCCGTTACGGCAACCGCGGCCAGATCGACTACGCCGCTGCCAATGAATCGCTGAACCGCATCGCCTGGTCGCTGGCGCGCGACTGGCCGCAGACGCGCGTGTTCGCCGTCAACTGGGGTCCGTGGGACGCCGGCATGGCCAGCGACGCGGTCAAGCGCGCGTTCCGTGCGCAGGGCCTGGAGCCGATCCCGGTGCCGGCCGGCCGCCGCTTCTTCGTCGAAGAATTGATGTACGGCAGCAAGCAGGACGTCGAGATCGTCGCCGGCGAGGGCCCGTGGCAGGCGCTCGGCCCGGCGCAGCAGGCCGACGCGGCGCCCGCCGCCGAAGGCGCCGGACAGACGTTCCCGCTGATCCGCGGCGCCCTGCGCATGGGCCCCGGCGGCAACATGATGCTGGACCACCTGTTCACGCATGAGTCCGACGCCTACCTGCTCGATCACTGCATGGACGGCAAGGCGGTGCTGCCGGCCGCCGGCGCGCTGGAATACATGGCGCAGTTCGTGTCGCTGGCCTGGCCCGGCTGGCACGTGGTGGCGATGCGCGACCTCAAGCAGATGAACGGCGTGATCCTCGAAGGCGGTTCGCGCGCCGTGCAGCTGCGCGCGCGCGCCTCCTCGCACTCCGATCAGAACGGCCAGACCATCACCGTCGAGATGATCGACCCGGCGCGCAAGCTGCCGTTCTACCGCGCTACCGCCGTCCTGCTGCAGACGTTGCCGGCGGCGCCGGATTCGCAGCTGGGGACCCTGCCCGCCGGCGGCCGCAGCATCGACGCCAAGGCCACCTACGGCGACTACCTGTTCCACGGCCCGCGTTTCCGCCGCGTCGACAAGATCGAGGCCCTGGATGTCAGCGGCATCGACGCCCGGCTGACGCCGTCGACCGTCGCCGACTTCATCGGCAGCCCCGGCCAGTGGCTGTTCGACATGGCGCTGGTCGACGTGCCGCCGCAGCTGGCGCTGGTCTGGGGCCGCGTGCTGCACGACAAGGGCGCGCTGCCGGCCGGCTTCGGCGAGGTACGCCGCTACGGCAGCGCGCCGCTGTCCGGGCCGCTGACGCTGCGCATGCGTCTGAAGGAAGCGCCGCACGAGCATGCGATCGCCTACGACGCCGAGATCGTCGACCGGCACGGCAAGGTGCGCCTGGCCTTCAGCGACGGCGCGAGCACGATGAGCGCCTCGCTCAACCGCATCTCGCCGGATCACCGTGACTACGTCGCCGGAGTCGTCGTTTGAGCGAGCCGCTGGATATCGCGATCGTCGGCCTGTCCGGCGCCTATGCCGGCGCCCCGGACACGCGACGCTACTGGCAGAACATCCTCGACAAGGTCGACGCCGTCACCGAGGCGAGCGCGCAGTGGACCGGGCCATACCTCGACAAGAGCGGCACGGTACCGGACCGCATCTACACCAACCTCGGCGGCTTCCTGCATGACTCGATCGAAGTCGATCCGCTGGAATTCGGCGTGCTGCCGAGCCTGGCCGAAGGCGGCGATCCGGATCACCTGATCGCGCTCAAGCATGCCGGCGCCGCACTGCGCGACGCCGGCTACGGGCCGGGCGGCCGCGCCTTCGATCCGGAACGCGCCGGCGTGGTCATCGGCCGCGGCACCTACGGCAATCGCGGCATGGGCGGCATGCTGGCGCGCGGCCTGTTCGTCGACCAGGCGATGGCGATGGTGCGCGGCCTGCGCCCGGATTTGAGCGAAGCCGAGCTGGACGAGCTGCACCAGCACTTCCGCGGCCAGCTGCCGGTCTACAACGCCGACATGGTCAGCGTGCTGACGCCGAACGTGATCGCCGGCCTGATCGCCAACCGCCTCAACATGATGGGGCCCAACTACATCGTCGACGCCGCCTGTGCGTCGAGCCTGATCGCCCTCGACAACGCCTGCCGAGAACTGGTCAGCGGCCGCTGCGACCTGATGATCACCGGTGGCGTGCAGTCGCAGACGCCGTCGCAGCTGTACATCCAGTTCTGCCAGATCCAGGCGCTCACGCACGACCGCATCCGGCCGTTCCAGAAGGGCGCCAGCGGCACCCTGCTCGGCGAAGGCTGCGGCATGCTGGTGCTCAAGCGCGTCGACGACGCCGAGCGCGACGGCGACCGCATCTACGCCGTCATCAAGGGCATCGGCACGGCCTCCGACGGCCGCGCCAAGGGCCTGCTGACGCCGCGCCTCGAAGGCCAGGTGATGGCGCTGCAGCGCGCCTACGAATCGTCCGGCATCGATCCGCTGACGATCGACCTGATCGAGGCGCACGGCACCGGCACGGCGATCGGCGACCTCACCGAGATCGAGACGCTCAAGCAGATCTTCGGCGCACGCGGCAGCGGGCCGCAGGTGGCGGTCGGCTCGGTCAAGTCGATGATCGCGCACTGCCTGCCGGCGGCCGGCAGCGCGTCGATGATCAAGACCGCGCTGGCGCTCTATCACAAGGTGCTGCCGCCGACGCTGTGCGATGAACCCGATCCGGCGCTGGGCCTCGACGACAGCCCGTTCTACATCAACAACGAGACGCGGCCCTGGGTGCACGGCGCCGAGCATCCGCGCCGCGCCGCCGTCAATGCCTTCGGTTTCGGCGGCATCAACGCGCACGTGATCCTCGAGGAGTATCGCGAGCGCCGCCGTGCGGTGCGGCCGATCCTGCACCGGCCGATGCCCTCGGAACTGGTGACGCTGGCCGGCGATACCGACGCCGCGCTGCTCGCCAAGATCCGCCAGGCGCTCGCGCATCTGCGCGCCGCGCAGCCGGCGACGCTGGCGCAGATCGCCAAGGCCAGCAGCCGCCTGGCCCGCGGCGTGCACCGCCTGGCGATCGTCGCCGACGGCGAAGCCGACCTGATCAAGAAACTCGAACAGGCGCTGGAGAAACTGCAGCGCGACGACGTGCAGCCGTTCAAGACGCGCAGCGGCGTCTACTACGGCCAGGGCGAGGCGCCCGGCAAACTGTGCTTCCTCTACCCCGGCGAGGGCGCGCAGTACCCCAACATGCTCGCCGACATGAGCCTGCATTTCCCGCAGGTGCGCGAGCGCTTCGACTTCATGGAGAGCACGGGGCTTGCGAACGGCATGGGCGCGCGCGCGCCGGTGCTGTTCCCGGCGCCGAGCGGCCTGTCCGCCGATGCGCGCCGCGCGCTGGAAGACCAGCTGTATGCGATGGACGTCGCCGCCGAAAGCGTGTTCTCGGCGGCCCTGGGCCTGCAGGATCTGCTCAACGCGCTCGACTTCGAGCCCGAGGCCATGCTCGGCCACAGCACTGGCGAGAACACCGCGATGACCGCCTGCGGCGTGATCCGCGTGCACAAGCGCGAGGAGCTGGCCGACGCGGTGCGCACGCTCAATGCGCTGTCGCGGCGGCTGGAGAGCGAAGGCCGCATCGAGGAAGGCACGCTGCTGACGCTGGGCGCGCTACGCGGCGAGATGCGCGAGCAGCTGCTCGCCCGCTACGCCGACGATAGCGGCGAGCTGATCGTGGCGATGGACAACTGCCCGAACCAGCTGGTGCTGTTCGGCACGCCAGAAGCCGCCGAGAAACTGCGCGCCGAGATGGCGGCGGAGGGCGCGATCTGCGCGGCGCTGCCATTCGGCCGCGCCTATCACACGCCGAAGTTCAAGCCCTTCGCCGATGCGCTGCGCGAGTACTTCAAGACCCAGGACTTCGGCCCCGGCCGCTGCACGCTGTACAGCGCGCGCAGTGCCGGTCCGTTTCCGAAGAAGGCCGATGCGATCCGCAAGCTCGCCGCCGAACAATGGGAAAACCGCGTGCGCTTCACCGAGACGCTGCAGCGTCTCTACGAGGATGGCTATCGCGTGTTTGTCGAGGTCGGCCCGGCCGGCAATCTGAGCTCGTTCGTCACCGACACCCTGCGCGCGCACGACGACGTCGTCGCGGTAGCCACCAACAGCCGCCGCCGCGCCGGCATCCTGCAGTTCCATCACGCGCTGGCACAGGTGTTCGCGGCCGGCATCGCCTTCGAGCCGGCCGGCCTGTATGCGCATCGCGACATCGACGCGCCGGACCTCATGGCGTCGCCGCCGGTACCGAAGCGTCGCGGCATCCGCATGCGCCTGGAAATGCCGGACCTGTCGCTGCCGCCGGACTGGGCGCCGGCACAGCGCGCGCCGGCGGCTCCCGCCGTCGCGCCGCCACCCGCGCGTCATGACGAAGCTGTCGATGGCGCCGCTCATCCCAAGGTCGTCCCGCTCAAGGCGCGTGAGCCGGCACCCATCGCCGATCCGCGTGCGCAGGCGCTGCAGACGCACTTCGCGCTGATGCAGGATTTCCTCGACAGTCAGGCCCGCGTGCTGACTGCGCTCGGCGGCGGCCAGATTTCTCCCGCAGCGGGATTCCCTTCTCCCCGCGAGCGGGGAGAAGGGGCCCGCAGGGCGGATGAGGAGCAGCTTGCCGGTGCTTCGCGCGCCCCTCACCCCAACCCTCTCCCCGCGGGCGGGGAGAGGGGGTTCAACGCCGCCGCCCAGCGCTTTCCGCTGCTCGGCGAGATCGTCGAGCAGAGCGCCGGCAAGCTGGTCACCGAACGCGTGCTCGACCATCACCGCGACCTGTTCCTGCAGGATCACGCGATCGGCGGCACGCCGAGCCGCCTGCAGCGCCATCTGCTGCCGCTGACGGTGCTGCCGTTCACCTTCAGCATGGAAATGTTGGCCGAGGCCGCAGTGCGTTTCGATGGCGGCCAGCGCATCGTCACCGGCTTCGCCAATCTGCGCGGCAGCCGCTGGCTGGCGCTCGACGGCAAGACCCTGCGCGTGCGCGTGGTCGCCGAACGCGGCCGCGACGCCGATCATGTCGCCGCACGCATCTTCGCGCTCGACGGCGACAAGGCCGTGCTGGTGTTCGAGGGCGAAGTGCGGCTGGCGGCGCAGTATCCGGCCGCGCCGGCGGCGCGCGCCTGGGCCTCGCGCGACAGCCGCGCGCCGCGGGTCAACGACAACGCGCGGCTCTACGCGCAGGGCATGTTCCACGGCCCGCGCCTGCAGGGCGTCAAGCGCCTCGACCGTGTCGGCGAACGCAGCATCGAGGCGACCATCGAAACACTGGCGACCGACGCCTACTTCGATTCCACCGCGACGCCGCGCTTCGAATGCGATGCGGCGCAGCTCGATGCGATCGGCAGCGTCGCCGCTTACTGGGTCACCGAGCACGAGGGCTGGAGCGCCAACTGCTTCCCGTTCCGCGTCGCAGGCGTCGATCTCTACAGCGCGCCGGCCGCCGCCGGTACGCGCGCGCTGTGCCGCGCCGACGTGCAGAACACCGGCGACGGCGTGATCCGTGCCGACTTCGATCTGCTCGACGCGCAAGGCCGCGTGCTGCTGCGCATCGACGGCTGGGAGGACCGCAAGTTCGCGGCACCGCCGCGTTTCGTCGACTTCCGTCTCGATCCGCCGCAGCAGTTCCTCAGCGACGACTGGCTCGCCGGCCACCTGCCGGACGGCGTGATCGCCCGCCGCGTCGACGGCTTCCCCGCTGGCTTCCTCGATCAGGGTTTTGCGATCTGGAAGCGCGTGCTGGCGCACATGACCCTCAGCGAGCCGGAGCTGGCGGCCTACTACGCCTTGCCGGCCGCCGGCCCTCGCCGCGAGGAATGGCTGCTCGGCCGCGTCGCCGCCAAGGACGCGGTACGCGTCTGGGCCACGCAGCGCGGCTTCCTGCCGGCCTGCGCCGACGTCGCGATCGGTGCCGAACCCGCAGGCCGACCGCTCGCCGCGATCGCCGGCCTGGCCGAAGCGCCGTCAATCTCGATCAGCCACAGCCGCGGCATCGCCGTCGCTGTCAGCGCGCCCACCGATCGCCGCGTCGGCATCGACCTGCAGCGGCTCGACGGCGTCGACGCCGAGGCGGTGGCCAGCGGCGCGCTGAGCGGCGCGGAACAGCAGTTGCTGGCGGGCGCCTCCGGCGGCGAACGCGCACGCCGCATCGTCGCCTTCTGGGCCGCCAAGGAAGCGCTGGCCAAGGCGCTCGGCAGCGGCCTGCAGGGCCGCCCGCTCGACTGGCACGTGACTGGCTACGAAAACATCGATCCGACACGCGCGCGTGCGATCGTGCAACATGCCGGCGCCGCGCAGACCGTCGACCTGCATTTCTCGGGCGACGCCGAAATCGTCGCGCTCTGCCTCATCTAAAACCTTCACGGAAAGTTTCAGGAACACATGGACGCTGCCGCCACGCCCCGCAAGACCAAGACGCTGTTCATCGGACTCGACGGCTGCACCTTCACCGTGCTCGACGAGATGACGCGCGATCTGCCCGGCGTAGGCGTGACGATGCCGTTCATGAAGAAGGTGATCGAGAACGGCGTGCGCGCCAAGCTGCGCTCGACGCCCAATCCGCTGACGCCGCCGGCCTGGACCTCGCTGATGACCGGCAAGGGTCCGGGCGAACACGGCGTGTTCGACTTCATCAACGCCGAGGACAAGGGCGGCGAGGTCTACTGGACGCTGTACGACTCGCGCGACATCGACGCCGAGACGATCTGGTCGATCGTCAGCCGCAAGAAGCTGAGCTGCGCGGCGCTGAACTTCCCGGTCACCGCGCCGCCGCCGAAGAACATCAACGGCGCCGTGATCCCGGGCTTCACGCCGGCCAAGCATCTGCGCCGCAACACGCATCCGCGCGAGTTGTTCGAGCGCCTGAAGAACGAGGTCGAGGGCTTCGATCCCAAGGAGCTGGCCTGGGACTTCGAGAACGAGCAGCAGGCGATGGAATCGCTGTCCGCCGACGAGACACACAAGTGGGTGCGCTATCACCTGCCGCGCGAGGAGCAGTGGTTCAACATCGCCAAGTTCGTGCTCGGCCAGGATCGTCCGGACCTGATGGCGGTGATGTTCGACGGCACCGACAAGATCCAGCACCAGGCCTGGCCGTGGCTGGACCCGGAACTGCTGAAGGCCGAGCCCAGCGAGCATGACCGCCTGATGCGCGAGGTGGTGCTCGAATACTTCCAGAACCTCGACCGCTACATCGAGACGCTGGTGACGATGGCCGGTGAGGACACGCAGGTGTTCTTCGCTTCCGATCACGGCTTCACGGCGTCGACCGAGGTGCTGCGCATCAACGCCTATCTGGCCGAACTCGGCTATCTGAAATGGGCCGTCAACGACGGCACCGAGATGGCGATGCGCCGCGAGGCCGCCAACTTCGCCAACCTCGACTGGAGCGGCACACGCGCCTATTGCCGCACGCCCTCGTCGAACGGCATCCACATCCGCGTCGCCGAGAAGCCGGGCGATCACGGCGTGCCGCCGGAAGAGTACGAAGCCTTCCGCGAGCAACTGATCGCCGATCTCAAGAAACTGCGCAACGAGTTCGGCGAGCCGGTGGTGGTCGACGTGCTCAAGCGTGAGGAGTGGTTCCCCGGCCAGCACATGAAGCGCGCCTGCGACCTGACGCTGGTGCTGCGCGACAACGGCTTCGTGTCGATCCGCGACCTGACGCCGGTCGTCGTGCAGCGCCCGCACGCCGCCGGCACGCACCATCCGGACGGCATCTTCATCGCCTACGGCAAGGGCATCGCCAAAACCGGCATGGTCGAGCGCCGCAAGATCGTCGACGTCACCTCCACCCTGCTCTACAGCCTCGGCGTGTCGATTCCTTCCGATCTCGAAGGCGAGGTGCCGGAGTCGTTCTTCACGCCGGAATTCTGGGCCGCGCACCCGGTCAAGAAAGGCGCGCGCACGCGGCTGGAACGTGACACCGAAGGTCGCGAGCAGATGGACGCCGAGGAAAAGGCCAAGATGATCGAGCAGCTGCAGATGCTCGGCTACATGGAGTGAAGGGCGTGTTCCGGTTCGACCGGCCCTCATCCGCCCCTGCGGGGCACCTTCTCCCGCAAGCGGGAGAAGGCAAGGAAAGGCCCCTCTCCCGCACCGCGGGAGAGGGGTTGGGGTGAGGGCATGAGCACCCCGCTGCAGACGCCGAAGGAACTGCACGACTACGGCCTGATGCTGAGCGCGCCGCTCGGCATCCAGGGCAGCCTGCGCTTCGAGCGGCCGGCGTGGATCTACGGCCACCGTCTCAAGGACTGCAAGGTCGGCGCGTTCACGTATTTCAACGCGGCCGGCAACACCAGCCTGTACCGCGTGACGCTCGGGCGTTACTCGCAGATCGGCGAGTCGTCGATCATCGGCCCGCCGGAGCATCCGAACGACTGGTTCAGCTCGCACCCGTTCGCGTTCACACGGCCGCGCTACATGCCGAACATCTACCAGTTCGAGGATTTCGCGCGGCTGGCGCCGGACGAGATCCCCGGCCCCTCGTTCGTCGACACCATGCCCAACGACACGATCATCGGCCACGAGGCCTATGTCGGTGCCGCCAGCTTCGTGAAGCGCGGCGTGACGATCGGCGACGGCGCGATCGTCGGCGCACGCAGCGTAGTGACGCGCGACGTGCCGGCGTACGCGATCGCGGTCGGCTCGCCGGCACGGGTGATCCGCATGCGTTTCGCCGATGCGCTCGTCGAGCGCTTCCTAAAGCTGCAGTGGTGGCGCTACGATCTCGCCCCGTTCAAGACCGCCGTCGACTTCCAGCAGGTCGAGGCCACGCTCGATTTCTTCGAAAGCCGTCTCGCCGAAGGGCAGCTGCAGCCGCTGCAGCCGGCCACGTTCAGCCTGGCGCGCAAGCCCGAAGGCTTGACGATCGAGGCGCTCCCGCAACCGCTTTTCTCTTGGTAGACATTGCACCGATGGCCAGCAGCGACGATATCTTCAACAAGCTCGGCACCCTGCTCGACGACTTCACGCAGGACTGGGACAAGGACCTCGACGAGGGCTACAGCCGCGATACCAAGCTGCTCGCCGACCTGGGCTTCGAGTCGATCGACATCATCCAGTTCATCGTCGCGATCGAGGAAGACTTCGGCCTGCACAAGACGCCGTTCGACAAGCTGCTGATGAAGGACGGCCGTTACGTCGATGACCTCACGCTCGGCCAGCTGGCCGACTTCCTCACGGCCTACGTGAAGTAATGCCGACGGCGACGCTGGGCGGCCACGAGATCGCCTGGCAGCAGATGGGCGAAGGCCCGGATCTGGTGCTGGTCCACGGCCTGGCGACCAATCGCGCGTTCTGGTACGGCAGTGTCGCCAGCAGCCTGCGCGACCGCTACCGCGTCACGCTGTTCGACCTACCCGGCCACGGCTACAGCGCCATGCCGCTGTCCGGCTACAGCGCCGGCGCGCTCGGCCAGGGCCTTCACGAGCTGCTCGACCAGGCCGGCATCGAAAGCGCCGCGCTGATCGGCCACAGCTACGGCGGTTCCTGCGCGCTGGAAGCCGCGGTCATCGCGCCGCAGCGCTTCACGCATCTGGCCCTGCTCGACGCCCGCGTGCACCGGCTGCAGCCGCAGATGCGCCTGCGCGACGTCGAGGTGCTGACGCCGTTCGAGCAGGAGACGGCCGCACGCAGCAGCGCCGCATTCGGCTACGACTGGGAGGCGGAAACCGAAGTCGGCCTGCGCTTTCTGGAAGCGGCGGCGCGGCTGCACGTGGCCGGCACGCAGCACGAAGCGCGCGACGAGTTCACGCCGTTTGGCGAAGGCCGCGGTGCGCAGCGCGCCGCGCAGCAGTGGTTGCGCCTGATCGATAACACCACGGCGATGGCGGAGTTCCGCGAGCCGGGCGCGAGCATAGAAGCGATCGCCGCGCTGCGCCTGCCAACGCTGCTGCTGTACGCCGCCGGCGGCCGCAACGACATCTCCGGCCGTGCGCTCGCCGGCCTGCTGCCGCAGGCGCGCTACGAGCGCATCGCCGCCGGGCATTTCTTCCCGATCAGCCAGCCGCAGCGGACGATCGAGATCCTCACGGCGTTTCTGACATGAGCGATGCCACCGACCCGACGCCACCGCCACCGGCACCGGCAACGCCCCGCCGGCTCGGCCGCGGCGCGCTGCAGCGGCGCAAGCGCAGCGCAAAGGCCGAGGACCACTGGTTCGAGATTCCCGGCACGGTGCTGCATCACGACGGCGTGATCCGCCTGCGCGAGCCCGCCGGCACCGACCTCTGCGAGATCCTGCAGCAGCTGCGCAGCGGCGCCTACGCACGGCCGTTCGTGCTCGACGACGGCGTGACCCGCACCCTGCACTTCGACCTGCGCTCGGTGCAGAGCGAGATGGATCTGCGCGATCCGACGGCGCTCGGCTTCGCCTACACGCGCAAGATGATGGCCTTCCTGCTGTTCCACCCGCAGCCGCGCCACGTGGTGATCGTCGGTCTCGGCGGCGGCTCGCTGACGCGCTACTGCGCGCGCCAGCTGCCGCTGACGCGGGTGACGACGGTGGAGATCGACGCCGACGTCATCGGTCTGTCGGAGCTGTTCGAGCTGCCGCTCGACGACACGCGCGTGCGACTGGTTCACGCCGACGCCGCCGATTACTTCGCGAGCGCCGAGGAGCGCGCCGACGTGGTGCTGATCGACGGCTGCGACCGCTGGGGTACCGCCGCCGTGTTCGGCGAGCCGGCGTTCTACGAAACCCTCAAGACGCGGCTGCATCCGCACGGGCTGGCGGTGATCAACCTGATCGGCCTGGAAAACCGCATCGGCGCCGTCGTCGCCACCGTTGCCGAGGCCTTTGACGGCAACTGCCTGACGCTGCAGGTCCGCGGCGGCAACCGCCTGCTGTTCGCCTTCAACGCGCCGCAGCAGGCGATCGACTGGCCGCGCATCCATCAGCGCGCCAGCGCGCTGTTCGAGGTGCACGGGCTGGACTTTCCCGACTTCGCACAGCGCCTGCAGCGCAGCGACCGCCAGCGGCTACGGCGCAACGGCTGACGCAGCCGCGGGCGGTACCGACGGTCTAAGCTCAGACCGTCTTCTCAGCAAATCCAGCCGCAGGCGACACGGCCGCTAAGCTGCAAGGCCCTTGTCACGGCCGCGCCATGTCCACGCTTCTGCCCCGCTCGCCGCGCCGCCATTCGTTGTCGGTGCTGTTGATCTGCCACAACGAGGCGGACCGCATCGAGGCCTGCCTGCAGTCGGTGGCCGGCTGGGCGGACGAGATCATCGTCTTCGACAGCGGCAGCCGCGACGGCACGGTCGAGATCGCGCAGCGCTACGCGGACAGCGTGCGCATCACTGACTGGCCCGGCTACGGCGCACAGCGGCAGCGCGCGCTGGATGCCGCACGCGGCGATTACGTGCTGGCGCTCGACGCCGACGAGCGGGTGACGCCGCAGCTGCGCGCGGAAATCGACCGCACGCTGTCGGCTGTCGCACCGGCGGCCGTGGCCTGGACGATCCGCTGGCAGCCGCTGCTGCTCGGCAAGGCACTGCGCTTTGGTGGCCGCTACGCCGCACCGCAGAAACGCCTGTTTCGCCGCGACGGCGCCTGGTATGCGCCGGCGCAGGTGCACGAGAATGTCAGCTTCCCGCCCGGCCCGGTCGGGCAGCTCGGCGCACGTATCGAGCACGACAGCTTCCGCGACTACCGCCACGCGGTCGACAAGCACGCGCAGTACGCCTGGCTGCTGGCGCAGGAAAAGCATGCCCGCGGCGACCGTTGCGCGGTGTGGTACGCGCCGCTGCGCGGCAGCTTCGAATTTCTGCTGCAGTACTTCGGCCGCGGGCTGGTGTTCGACGGCAGCCGCGGCCTGCTACTGGCGCTGCTGCTGGCGCAATACGCGCACCAGAAGTACGCAGCGCTGTGGGCACTCGGCATCAGCGGCCGGGCGGCGCACAGCGCTTTCGATCCGGCGCGGCGCCAGCAACGCCTGCCTGCTCCGCCCGCTGCCGTCGATGCGCCACGGCAGCCTCCGCTGCAATGGCTGCTGTAGCGCTGCATCCGCACGCCGCGCCGCCGCGCCGCGGCGTCTCGGCCTGGCGGCCGCCGAACCGCCGGTTGCGCTGCGCCTGAGCGAACAGCCGCGCCTGCCGTTCGATCGCCGCTTTTTCCAGCCGCGCGCCGACGGCCGCGCCTCGTCCGGCGATTGCCGCGACACCCGCCTGCGCGCCCGCGAGGCGCACATCCGCCCGCTGCGCAACAGCCTCGCTGTAAATCCCTGACGCCTCGCCGCCGAGCTGCACCCGACCGTTTGGACGGCGGGCATTGCCGTGGACACGACACATAACTGATAATCAATATCATTAACGTCTGTGAATACAGGTGTGTCGCGGGCAGGCCATGCCGGATGCCGAGGGGGCACGCCCGGGGTCCGGCATGGGGCAAGGCCCCGCACTGCAGCGCTTTTCCTTGGAGATTGAAGACATGCGTTTCGGCTTGAGCAGCACCATCGCCCTGCTGGGCGTCGGCATCAGCGGCGCGCTGCACGCGCAGGACGTGCAAGACGGCAAAGAGGATCTGGCGGTTGAGGAAGCCGGCGCCGCGCCGGCCACCGAGGTCGCGCAGGCGGACGGCGAAGGCGAGATCGAGACGATCCTGATCGTCGGCAAGCGCGAGGATCGCGTCAGCAAGGGCGCCACCGGCCTCAACATCTCGATCGCGGAGACGCCGCAGTCGATCAGCACGGTCGACCGCCGGCAGATGGAGAACTTCGCCGCCTACAACCTCAACGACGCGCTGCGCCTGGCCACCGGCATCAATGTCGAGGAATGGGAAACCAATCGCACCAACTACATCGCGCGCGGTTTCGAGATCAAGAGCACGCAGATCGACGGCGTCGGCATGCCCAACGGCTGGGGCATCGTCACCGGCGCGATGGACTCGTTCGGCTACGAGAAGCTGGAAGTGATCCGCGGCGCCAACGGCCTGCTGACCGGCGTCGGCAATTCCGCCGGCACCATCAACTACGTGCGCAAGCGCCCCACCAACCAGGCACAGGGCAGCCTGGGCGTGTCGTTCGGCTCCTGGGACTTCAAGCGCATCGAGGCGGATTACTCGACGCCGCTGACCGCCGACGGCAGCTGGGCCGGCCGCGTCGTGGTCGCCGCCGAGGACAAGGATTCCTGGCTGCGCGGCAAGAGCGACGACCGTACCTTCTTCTACGGCGTCATCGACGGCCAGATCGGCGACAACTCGACGCTGACCTTCGGCTACTCGCACCAGCAGGCCAACACCGACGGCAACCTCTGGGGTGCCCTGGTGCTGTCCAACAGCGACGGCACGCAGGCAGAGTTCCCGCGCAGCGCGTCGACCTCGCTGGACTGGACGTTCTGGGACACCACCACGCAGACCGCCTTCGCCGAATACACGTATGCGCTGTCGCCGGACTGGAATCTCAAGGCCAGCTACAACTTCCGCCACGTGAAGGACGATGCGTACCTGTTCTACGTCTACACCCTCACCGGTCTGGACCCGGACACCGCCACCGGCCTGTATGGCAACCCGGGCAGCTATCCGAGCAAGAACCACGCGCACCTGCTCGACCTCAATCTCGACGGCAACTTCGAGCTGTTCGGCCGGACGCACGAACTGATCGTCGGCATCAACCAGTCGACCAGCAAGGAGAACATGCGCTGGCGTCCCGTGCCGGACACCGATCCGAACTGGGGTGCGCTGCCGGCGTTCCCGTATCCGGGCGACATCTTTCCGGAGCCGCAGTGGGGCGAAACGATTTTCTACAGCCTCAGCAAACAGCGCCTGACGCGCGCCTACGCAGCCAGCCGCCTCGCGCTGACGAGCCAGCTCAAAGCCGTGCTCGGCTTCAACTGGTCGGAGTTTCAGCGTGACGGCGACGGCGTATTCAGCGGCCCCTATGATCAAACCGAGAGCAAGCTCGCGCCGTACGCCGGCCTGACCTATCAAATCATCGACAACCTGCTCGGCTATGCCAGTTACTCGGACATCTACCAACCGCAGGACGAATACGACATCAACCAGAAGTATCTGGACCCGTCCAAGGGCGTGAATTACGAAGTCGGCGTCAAGGCCGACTGGATGGGCAAGCGCCTGCTGACGACGCTGGCCTGGTTCACCGCCAAGCAGGAAAAGCTGGCGACCTTCGCCGGCCTCAACAGCGCCGGCCAGTACTACTACCAGGGCATCGATGTGGAGTCGAAGGGCTACGAGCTGGAAGTCACCGGCAAGCCGCACGATTACGTCGATCTGGTGCTCGGCTTCACCGCGCTGCAGTTGCATGGCGATACCGGCAACAACGTCTACGAGTGGGTGCCGCGCCGCACCGTCAACCTGCAGCTGTCGAGCCAGGTGCCGGGCGCGACCGACCTGACGCTGGGCGTCGGCGGTCGCTGGCAGAGCGACATCGCCAAACTCGACGAGAACACCAATGTGATGATCCGTCAGGACCACTACGTGTTGCTCAACGCCTTTGCGCGCTACGACATCAACAAGGCACTGACGGTGCGTCTCAACCTCAACAACCTGACTGACGAAAAGTACATCACCAGCCTTTACCAGGTCGGCTACTACGCGGCGCCGCGCAACTTCGTCGCCGCTCTGGACTGGAAGTTCTGATTCAACGCGGGCGTCTGTCGCTACGAATGACGTTGCGTGAAAAGGCCCCGCCGACGCGGGGCCTTTGTCAGTACCGGTACTGCCGCGCCAGCGCGATGACGTCGGCCGAGAAGCCCCGACCGTCGGCCCGCCATGGCAGGGGGGCCTCCAGCCGTGGCATCTGCAGCCAGTCAGGTAGCGGTGGTGTGTCCTCGACCAGCTCGGCTTCGACACCATAGGGCGCATTACGCGGACCGTAGCCAGCGAATGGCCAGTCTTCGATCGCTTGCGACGTCAGCGCCGCAGCATCGAGTCGCAGGCCCGTGCACAAGGCGCGCAAGGCTTCGTCGCTCCGCAGGTCTTCATCACGGCAGATGCGCAGGCGCGCGCCGAACGCCGGCTGCAGCCACTGCGCGATGTTGCGCTGGATGCGCAGCCAGGCCAGCTGCGGGTCGATCGGCGCCGGCTGCTGCGCGTGATCGCGGAAATCAGCCGGCACGAACAGACGGTCGTCGAGCCAGCGCGCGAACAGCGCGCCCTGCGTCCACGGATGGCGCAGCAGCTGGATCAGCTCGGCCTGCGCAAAGTCGCGCGCCAGCCGGCACAGGTCGTCCGGGCGCAGCACCGCATCGGTATCCGGCATCACCAGCCGCCGCGGCGCGGCGCGCTCGATCAGATGCTGCAGCACCGCGCTGCAGCGCCAGTGCGCGCGCTCGGCCAGCCAGCGCGCGGCCTCATCGATCGTCGTTTCGTTCTGCTCGCCGGATTCGAGCTGGGCGATGGCGCGCAGCAGGCCGTCGCCGTGGCCGCCCTGCCCCAGCTCGAAGATCTCCAGCAGCTCGGCCACCGTGTCGGCGACGAACAGGCTGGTCTCGCTGATCGCGCAGAGCTGCGGATGCGCGTCCAGCCGCGCCGCCAGCGCCGCGGCACCGGAGAACGGCGCGGCGAGAATGAAGATCGGCGCCGCGCTCATGTGCCGGCCGCCGCCGCACCGGAGCCCGGCACGCCGAGCAGCACCTCGCAGCCGCCACGCGCGTTGGGCACGTACTGCCAGCGCTCGCGGTCGATGCGCTGCGCCACTGTAGGTCCGAACGGATTGGCGGTGCCGACGAACAGGCCGTGCGGCGTCGACACCAGATTGCGCACGCCCCAGTTGTACTTGTTGCCGAAGCCGCTGCGCGTCACCGGCGCCCAGCGCAGGCCGTCGGCACTGCGCCACAGCTCGGCACCGGCGAAGCGGCGCAGGATGTTCTCCTCGCCCCAGCGATGCACCATCGCCAGCACGTCTTCCGGCCAGGTGTGCGTGGGCAGGTACGGCAGCATGTTGGCCCAGTTGAAGGTGCCGACGTAGAGATGGCCCTCGTGCACGCCCATGCGCCACAGGTAGCCGTTGAACAGCGAATCGAAGCCCGGCGCGTAGCCGGACAGCGGGTAGCGCACGCCCTCGTCGGACAGCCGCGACTCGCCCATCAGCAGGTCCCAGGAATCGTCCGGCCAGACGCGCAGCAGTTCGGCGGCAGCCGGGCCGACGTTGACGGCGCGGTGATAGCCGCCATTGGCGATGCCGGTGCCGACATAGAGCGCGCCATTGAATTCGCAGAGGCAGCCGCCGGTCTCGTTGAGCGCGCCGCGGCCGGCGCCGCGCGTCAGCACCCGCGTCCATTGGTAGGGCAGATCGCCGCCCGGCGTCTTCCACAACTCCAGGCCGTCGAGCGGATTGACGGTGACGGCGTAAAGGTGGTCGTCGAACACCGCCATCTCGAAGATCGTCGCGTTGGCGCGGCGGCCGAAACCTTCCGGATTGGCCGGCAGCCACTGGCCGGTGCTGAGGTCGTCGCAGGCGTAGATCGTCGCCTCCGAACCCATCGCGTCCTGCGCGCGGCCGACGCCGACCGCGGCATGCGTCGGCGTGGTGTGCACGCGACCCTTGAAGATCTGCAGGGTGCGGAACGAGCGCACCGTCGGCGCCCACGGCGGCCGCGGCACGTTGCCGAAATCACGGCCGTTCTCGCTGCGCAGGATGTCCGGCGGCTCGGCCAGCATCGGCGCCCAGGTCGATACGTACAGGCACGGCGCCGGGTCTTGCGGCCCCTGGAACACGGTGATGCCGCGCAGGCCGATGTAGCGCGGCACCATGCGGCCGTTGCGCCCCTTCACCAGTGGCGCCTGGTAGACGCGCAGCCACGTGTCGGTCTCCGGCGTGTATTCCCAGATCTCGGCCTGGCGCGGCACTTCGTAGACATCGTCCGGACAATCGACCGGCCACGGCCGGATCGGCGGCCGCGGGATGTTGTACTTGTTCATCGCCATCGTCGCGCGCGTGGTGCCGACGTAAAGCCGGCCGCGGAACCAGGCCATGCTGTGCGCGTAGTGGTTCCAGCCGTCGCCGAAACCGTTGTCGCAGGTGAGGCGGAAATCGGCTTCGTGGAGGGGGCGCACGATATGGCTCATGGTGCGATCGCTGACGCTTTTCCCTTCTCCCCGCCTGCGGGGAGAGTGGTTGGCTCCGGCGAGTGCTGCCAGTGGCAGCACGAGTTAAGCCAACCACGCCCGAAGGGCGGATGAGGAGCGGCGGCAGACCGCGCACGCGCCTGCGGCGCGCCCTCACCCCACCGTTTGCTCCGCAAACGGTTCCCCCCTCTCCCGCCTTGCGGGAGAGGGGCGGTGGCGTCGCTGCGCGACGAGCGTGTCACGGCAGCCAGGACCAGACCTCAACGAACACGAAGCGCACCAGCGCCTTGGTGAAGACGATGCCGGCCAGCGACAGGCCGCCGTCGATCTTGGCGCTGCCGGTCATGCCGGAGCGCAGCTGATCGCGCGGATCGTCGACGCGCATCTGCACGCGGATGATCTTGCCGTAGGGGCTGTCCTCGGCCGCCGGCGCGATCGCGTGCACGGTGCCAGGGAACGAGGTCCAGGGATACGCCCAGGACTTGGCCGCGGCGCGCTTGCCGACCGCCACCGCGCCGATCGAAGCCTCGGGGATCTTGATCTCGGCCAGCTTCTCGCCGGCGTCCTCGACCACGGCGACGCGCTCGCCGATCGCCAGGTAGTTGCCGCGCGCGAACTGCAGGGTGCCGGAGACGATGCGGCCGTCGATCGGCGAGCTGACCTCGGTATACGACAGCTGCTGGCGGCTGAACTTGAGCTGCGCCTCGGCGCGCTGGATGTCGGCCTTCAGCGACTCGATGCGGTCACTGGCGGCCGGGCTGGAGACCAGCGCCAGCTGCTGCTGCGCCTCGCGCAGCATCTGCGCGTCGACCTCGGCCTGGCCACGCGCGCGGTCGTACTCCTGCGAGGTGACGGCCTTGCGCTGGTAAGCCTGGGCCAGACGCTGGGCGTTGATCCTGGAGAACTCCGCCTTGGTCTTGGCGGTCGCCACGGCCTGCCGCGCCACTTCGATCTCGGCCGGCTTGCCGCCCTTGCCGGCCAGTGCCAGATCGGCCTTGAGCGAGGCCAGCTGCGCCTCGTCGGCGGCCAGCTTGGCGGCGTAGGCACCGTCGGCCAGGCGCACGATCACCTGCCCGGCCTTGACCTCGTCGCCTTCCTTGACCAGTACCTCGCGGACATCGCCGGCGACCAGCGCGCGGACATCGGCCTGCGCGCGTGGCAGCAGGACCAGATCGCCGGCCGGCTCGTAGGGATACGGGATCAGGCCGATCAGCAGCACGGTCAGCGCGATCCACGTGGTCTTCACCGAGAACGGCCACCACGAATAGGTCCAGCCGAGATTGCTGCGACTCGGAACCGAGTTGGTCCGCTGCTTGTACATGAACGCCCCCATCACCACCGCAATGAACAGGAAACCGAAACCGCGCAGACGCTCGACCAGCCAGCTGCCGGTGAACGCCATGACCAGCGCGATGAACGCGACGTAGAACACCACCACCAGCGCCGCATACCACTTCAGCCATTTCATCGGCACGTCGCGGCGCGCCGTTGCCCACGGCCGCCGCTTGCCGCCGAACACCGCGAGCATCGCCGCCTCGCGCACATCGCCGACCTTGAACAGGTTGAGCAGCAGGTAGTAGCCATCGCGCCGCACCGCCGGATTGGCACGGATGAATAGCGAGCTGGCGCAGAGCGCCATCACCACCACCGCCGGACCGGCCAGCGGTGCACCGCCGGCGTGACTCATGAACCAGTAGACCACGGCCAGCACGAACAGCAGCAGCGTCGCCGCCAGCGGCGCGCCGATGATGCGCAGCCGCGCGGCGCGATCCGCCAGTTCGGCGCCGCCGCCGGTATCGACGAACAGATGCGGGATGCCGAGCAGGCCAAAGCGGATGCCGAGCTTCGGCGTCACCGGCGTCCAGCGCACGATCGCCGCAGCGCGCGCCGACATCGACAGCAGGTTGATCAGATAGCCGGCCCCGATCGCCGTCAGCACGAAGGGATACGGCAGCAGCAGCGGCTTGAGCCCCGGCAGTGCCGCGTAGCGGTGCTCAAAGAAGGCGATGCCGAGCCCCAGCGCCGTGAACAGCAGCAGGTACAGCCGCGCCGTCGTTGCCATCGGCGCCGCGAACGGCGCGCCCAGGGCAACGAAGAAACCGGGCGCCAGCGGCAGGCTGATGCGGTTGGCGCGCCCGCGGCGGCCGATCAGGCCGGCCAGTCCGCCAAGCAGGCCGGGGCTGACGCGCGAACCGGGCATCGACGATGGCGGCAGCGCGCCGGCGGCCATGCTGCGGCCGGCGCGTCCGAGGCCGCCGTCGGTCCAGCCCAGCTGCCGCTCCTCGTCGATCGACTGCGCCGGCACCGGCAGCGGCTCGCGCGCACCGCGGCGCAGCAGGCCGGCGCGCGTCAGCCGGTCAGCCAGGCCTTCGAGCCGCGCCGCGCCGACTGCCAGGCCCGCCGCGTGCGCAGCCTTGAGACGCTCCACCGCGGATCGTTCGCCGTCGAACAGCTGCGCCAGCTGCCAGTCGTCGGCGTCCAGGCGCAGGCCGGGCGCGTCGCCGGCATCGGCGAACAGCAGATGCTGGCCTGCGCTGAGCTCGCCGACGCGGGCGACGATGAGCTGGCGGTAGGGGCGGATCACGGGCCCTCACCCCCAACCCCTCTCCCGCAAGCGGGAGCGGGGAGCGGGAAAGCCCCTCTCCCGCTTGCGGGAGAGGGGTTGGGGTGAGGGAAAGCCCGCATCAACGCGCCTTCGGCCCGATCGCCTGCTCGTCGCTGGCGGGCTCGGCCTTCGGCGCCAGCGGACTGGCCACCTGCGGCGCCGGTTGCAGCAGACGGTTGATCAGCGCCAGGTCGGCGGTCAGCAGATTGCCCGACAGCTGCTTGAGCTGCAGGGTGTTGACCAGGAACTTGTAGCGCGCGGCGGCGAAGTTGGCTTCGGCCTGGTAGCGCTTCTCGATGGCGTCGAGCACGTCGCCGTTGGTGCGCGTGCCGACTTCCATGCCGGTACGCGCGGTGGCTTCGGCGTCGACCGCCGCCTCGACCGCGCGGCGCAACGCCAGCACGCGCTGCAGGCCGGCGGAGGTGTTGAGGAAGGCGATGCGCGTGTCGCGCACGGCCTTGGTGGTGGCCGCCTCGGCCTCGGCCTCCGCCTTGGTTTCCAGCTGCTCGGCGGCGCGGATCGCCGCCGACACCTGGCCGCCGCTGTAGATCGGCACGTTGAGCTGCAGGCCGATGTAGGCGTCCTCTTCCTTGCGATCGCCGGTGATGCCGCCGCCGTTGTCGAGCGAGTACGCGGTGCCGTTGATGTCGAGCTTGGGATAACGGCTGCGCTGCGCGAGGCGGCGGTCGACGCGGGCGACCTCGACGTTGGCGCGCGCCGCCAGCACCGCAGAGTTCTCGTCGCGCGCGCGCTCCACCCAGACGCTCTCGACGGCCGGCTGCGGCGGCGCCAGCGCGATCGTCGGCGGCAGCACCTTGAGCTCGCCGTAGGCACGGCCGGTGATCGATTCCAGCGTGATCTGCGCCGCGCGCAGCGCGCTGTCGGCGGCCGCGGCATCGGCAAACGCCAGCTCGTAGGCCGCCTGCCCGGCCTTCTGGTCGGCCTCGGTGGCCAGACCGGCCTGGGTGCGCGACTGGATGTAGTCGAGCTGCTGGTACAGCGTGTCCTTGCGTGCCTTGGCGAAGACCTGCGCGTCACGCGCCGCCAGCAAGGCGAAATAGGCTTCGGCGACGCCGACCAGCAGCGCTTCCTGCGCGGCGTCGAGAGCGAAGAACGCCTGCTTCTGCTGCAGTTCGGCCTTGTCGAGACCGAGGAACAGATCCGGCCGGTACAGCGCCTGCGTCAGCTGCGCGCCGTACAGCGTGCGCGTGAAGGTGTCCGAGGCATTGATATCGATGATGCCGTAGTAGGTGCCTTCGATGCTCTGGTGCACCCAATCGAGCTGGCCGCGCACGCCCAGCTGCGGCAGCAGCTTGCCGCGCGCCAGCGGCTTGAGCTCCTTGGCCGCCTCGAACTGCGCGCGCACCGCGGCATAGGTCGGGTTGAACTGCAGGGCGTCGTTGCAGATCGTCAGCAGGTCGGCGGGGCCATCGTTCGGCGCCGGCAGATCGACGAGCGGCGGCGGCACCGCCTGCTGCGCCAGCGCGATCAGCGGCAGCATCAACGCAGCGCTCAGCACGACGCGACCGAGCCGCCAACTCCCTACGGGTCGAAGCATTCCTGTGATTCCCCGAAACTGGCACCCGAAAAAAACGAAAGCCGCGCGGACCCGGAGGTCGCGCGGCCCGCGCATTATCGCCGCAGCCCCGTTGGCTTGTCCCGTGCGAAATCGCCGTGTGCGCTTCCGCCAGCACCCGGCGCCACGGCCGTTCGTCGCGGCGGCGCCGGCCTCGCGTGCATCGTCAGTGGCGCGGCTTGAACACCGGCTCCTCGCCCGGCGCCAGCTCCCTCGGCTTGAGCAGGAACGAGGCGATCGCCGGCAGCAACAGGATCGCGCCGAACATGTTGGCGGTGAACATGAACACCAGGAGCTTGCCCATGTCGCGCTGGAACTGCAGGCCCGAGAACAGCCAGGTGGCGACGCCCAGGCCCAGCGTGATGCCGGTGAACACCACGGCCTTGCCGGTCAGCTTCAGCGTCTTCAGATAGGCCTCGCGCAGCGTGTAGCCGCCGGCGGTGGCGTCGGCGAGCGTGGCGTAGACATAGATGCCGTAGTCGACACCGATGCCGGCGGCCAGTGCCACCACCGGCAGCGTCGCCACCTTCATGCCGATGCCGAGAATCGCCATCACCGCGTAGGCCATGAACGAGACCAGCGCCAGCGGCAGCATGATCGCGATGATCGACTTCACCTCGAAGAACGACAGGAACACGCAGATGGCGATGCCGAAGTAGACGATGAACAGGATCGGCTTCTCCAGCCGGTGCACTTCCTCGTTGGTGGCCGCCATCACGCCGACATTGCCGGAGGCCAGCGCGAAGTTGACCGGGCAGGCCTTGTTCATGTCCTTGAGCCGGGCCTTGGCCTCGTCGTAGGCGGTGGCGCGCTTGGCCACGCCCTTGTCGGCGGCGACGGCGTCGTCGCTGATGCCGGGCTCGCGCTTGCGCAGCTTCTCGCGCGCGCGGTCGAGCGCGGCGCGCGCCTCACCGACCTCGCGGCGCGCCGCGGTCTTGGCCTCGCAGTACTTGGCGTCGACTTCCGGGTGCACCGCGAAGTACTCGGCGGCGTTACTGGCGTTGAAGTCATTGGTGCGGTCGACGATGCGCTTGAGCGTCGCCGCGGTGTGGTCCTGCGTGAACACGAAGATCGCCAGTGCCGAACAATCCGGGCTGAGCAGGCCGCTCGACGCCGGGATCGGCGTGGTCGCCTGTACCAGCGCGTACTGGTTGCGCGGCAGCACGCGGAACTTGGGCATGCCTTCGGAGAAGGCCGCGTTGACCTGCTTGGCCGCCCACGGCAGCGACAGCACCGACTGCACGCCGGGCGTGTTCTCCATCAGGGTGTCGAAGCGGTCGATCTGCTCCATCATCTCGTAGCGGACGCAGGCTTCCGGGTCCATCTCGGCGATCACCTTGAAGATGTCGGTGCCGACCGCGAAGTTGGCATTGATCGCCGCCATGTCCTGGTTGAAGCGCGAGTGCGGCAGCAGCTCCGGCACCCCGGCCTGGCTGTCGCCGACCTGCAGCGCCTCGCCTTTCCACAGGCTCCAGCCGAACAGCGCGGCACCGAGCAGGATCGCCGTCACCGCGACCCTGGGCTGGACGATGCCGGCCAGGCGCTGCCACAGCGGCTCGAAGGCCTTGTCGCGCCAGTCCTGCTTCTGCTGGAACAGGTCCGGATCGCCGATGTCCACCCAGGTCAGCAGGATCGGCATCATCAGCTTGTTGGTGACGATGATCGCGATCATGCCGAGCGTGGCGTTGAGCGCCATCTCGCGAATGATGTCGATCGGGATCAGGCCGATCAGCGCGAAGCCGACCACGTCGGTCATGATCGCCATCGTTCCGTACACCGCCAGGCGTCGCCAGGTTTCCAGCGAGGCCTCGAAGCGGTTGCGGTGGTTGATGGTGATCTCGCCGACCCAGGCGTTGGCGTACTGCACGCCGTGGCTGACCGACACCGCGAGGATCAGGAACGGCACCAGGATCGCGAACGGATCGAGCCCCTTGCCGAGCAGGCGCAGCAGGCCGAACTCCCAGATCACGGCGGTGATCGAACAGACCAGCGGCAGCAGCGCCAGCTTGAAGCTGCCGAGGTAGAGCCACAGCAGCAGCAAGGTCAGCACCAGCGTGACGAGGAAGAAGAACACCACCTGCATGGTGGCGTCGATGACATCGCCGACGACCTTGGCGAAGCCGATGATGTGGACGTCGATATCCGGGTTGTACTGTGGATTGTCGACGACCTCGACCTGGATATCGGTGCCGCGCACCGTCTCCGGCTTCGCATCGCAGCCGGCAGCCTTGCCGAGCGGGAAGCGCTGCAGCGCCAGCGTCCAGCCCGGCGCGGAGAAGCCTTCCTGCACGACGCTGCCGGCGGCATGTTCGCCATGCGCCGACTTGAGCTTGTAGAGATACTTCTTGGGGCTGGAGAAACGGCCGCGCAGCTTGTCCTCCAGACCTCGCGCGACCTTCTCGTAATCGAGCTTGCCGCCGCAGACCGGATCGACCTCCAGCAGCTCGGAGTAGATCATCGCGCCGTTCTGGCTGCGCGTGACGTAGCGGCCGACGTGGCCGCCCTTGCCGACGTTGGCGCGGACGATGTCGAAATACTGCGGCGTCGGCTGGTAATCGGCCGGAATCACATTGCCGCCGGCGAAGCCGCCTTCCACCACCTCGATGTAGCGCACGTCCGGCGTGAAGATCGACGACACCCGCGAGCGGTCGATGCCGGGCAGGAAGAACACTTCGTCGGTCGCCGCCTTCAGCGAGCCGAGGAACTTCTCGTTGTAGATGTCGCGGCGGCTGCCGTCGGCGCCGGGCTTGTTGATCAGCGCCACCAGCACGGTATTGGCGCCGCCGAATTCGCTCATGTACTGCTTGAGCACCTTCATGTACTCGTGGCCGAGCGGGATCGACTTGTCGAACCCGGCGTCGCGGCGGATCTGCAGCATCTGCCAGAACAGCAGCACGGTGATGAGGACAAGCACCGCCATCGTCAAAGCGCGGCGCGCATAGATCAGCGGTTCGATCGCGCGCAGGATGCGCTGGGTGCGGCTCAGACCGGCTTCTTCTTCGCTCATGAGGTCAATGCCGCTTATGGAGTTTCGAGCGCGATGCGCTGCACGCCGGATTCGCCGACGGCGATCAGGCCGGCACGCGGATCGACGATCGCCGCCGACAGCGGCGTGCCCGCCGGCGCGCGCAGCTGCTGTACGGCACCGCCCGCGGTAATTTTGAGCACCACGCCGTTGAGCCCCACCAGCACCTCGCCGCCTTCGGCCGTGGCGGTGCCGCCGAACATCGAGGCGACGGTGCCGGACTCGATCTTGCGCCAGCTGCCGGCGCGCACGTCGTCGCTGAGGTAGATGTTGCCGCGCAGGCCGAAGATCAGCGCGCCCTTGTCGCCGCGCGGCAGCACGCCGAAGAACGAGCCCTCGTAGGGCGTGTTCTGCTTCTTCCAGCTGGCGCCGCCGTCGCCCGACAGCAGCAGCAAGCCCTGCTCGCCGGCGATGAACAGATCGCCATTGCCGAGCCGGGCGATGGCGTTGAGATGCATCTCGTCGGGATTGGCCGCGGCGAGTTCGACCTGCTGCCAGTGCGCGCCGCCGTCCTGCGTCCTCAGCATCAGGCCGTAGCCGCCGACGGCGATCGCCCGCTGCGTGTCGAGCGCCAGCAGGTCGAGCACCGGCTTGTTCAGCTCCGGCTGGAAGTTCTGCAGCTGCCAGCTGCGGCCGCCATCCTCGCTGCGCACGATCGCGGCGTCATGGCCGGCGGCCCAGCCGTGTTCGGCATCGACGAAGCTGACGCTGGTGAACGCCGAGCGCACCGGCACCGGCAGCTGCGCCCATTGCGCACCATCGCGCGAGGCGATGATCGCGCCGCGCTCGCCGACGGCGATATAGCGCGATCCGGCGCGGTCGATATCGAGCAGCAGAGACTTCGGCGTCAGCGGCATGATCTCGGCCGGCATCGGCCGGACCGGTGGCGCCGGCACCTCGCCATCCTGCGCATGCGCGAGCAGGCTGGCACCGGCCGCCAGCAGCGCCGCCATCCACATTGAAGCGTTTTTCATTCCTTCCCCCGCGCGTTTCATGAACGTGAAGGCGCGCGCTCATCCGCAAGCCGCAACACTTCCGACGCGTCGTTGTCGATCCCCGCAACACGATACCGGCTGGGCGTGGGCGCGTACATCGCGAGATCCGGCAAATGTCGTGCTGCAGTCCATGAGCATTCGCAGTCAGCTCGACCGTGATGCCGTCGCAGTGTAGGAATGCATCGAGCACGCCACTATCGCCCGCGCGCAGCCATACCCGGTCTGCCGGGCAAAGCTGCGCACGCCCGAAAGCCCGGCCGCGCGGGCGCATAAGGATGGAAGCATTCGCCGCGCCACCACCGCTGTCATCGACGGCGGCATATAAATCGCATCACTGCATCTGGCCCTCCGCTCCTTGACGATCCGCTCCATGAACAAGCTTCTGCCGCTGCTGCTTCTGACCTTGCTGCTGGGCGCCTGCGCCGACGGCGGCAGGCCACGGCCAGCGACGGCGGCGGCCAGCAACGCCGCCACCACCACCGCCACCGAGCAGGTCTTGCAGCCCGCTGTTGCGGTGCATCCCGCCCATGCGCCGCACTGGCTGCGCACCGAGCTGTACTTCGGCACCGGCCCGGCCGACGCACCACACGAGGGTGTGAGCGAGGCGCAGTGGCGCGAGTTTCTCGACCGCGAGGTGACGCCGCGCTTCCGCGGCGGACTCAGCGTGATCGACCTTTACGGCCAGTGGCAGGGACCGACGCAGAAAGTGCCGGAGCGGCTGCGCTCCAAGCTGCTGGTGCTGCTGCATGAGGACAGCCCGCAGACGCGCGAGGACATCGAGGCGATCCGCCATGCCTGGAAGCAGCAGACCGGCGACGAATCGGTGCTGCGCGTGACGCAGCCGGCCGACGTGTCGTTCTAGGGCCCGCTGATGCGCGCATTCGTCCGCGGTGATCTCGACGGCTGGGCGCACGCAGCGGCTATTCGGCGCTGTCCGGCCTCGTCGTCGCCGCGCTGTGCAATCGCCGGCGCCTTCGCGCTGGAACAAGGCGTGGTGTTCACGGCGATGATCCTGTCGGCGGCAACCGTCGCGGTGATCGAGCGGCAGTTCAGCGGCGCGGCGATCTGGTGCGGCATCGCCGCCCTGCTGTCCGCCACCGGCCTGATGCACGGCTATCAGTACGCTTACGGCGACACCGTGCTGAGCCTGCATCCGGCCTGGCCGTACGTCTGGGGCTATGCGGCGATGGCGCTGGTGTTCGGCTCGGCGCGCTGGCTGACGCACCCTCACCCCTGACCCCTCTCCCGCAAGCGGGAGAGGGGAACTCCCTACGCATCGCGATCTAGCCCCTCTCCCGCTTGCGGGAGAGGGGTTGGGGTGAGGGCTCGCGCCAGACCAGACTCGCCATCCTGCCCGTCTCCGGTTCGCGACGGAACGAATAGAAGCGCGCGGCGTCGGCATAGGTGCACAGGCCGCCGCCGTAGACGCGATTCAGGCCGGCGCGCGCCAGCCGCTGCCGCGCCAGATGGTAGAGATCGGCCTGCCATCGATCGCCGCGGCCGCGCGTGAAGGCGTCGGCGGCCGCCGCATCGACGGCCATGAACGCCTCCCGCACTTCGGGGCCGACTTCGAAATGCACCGGGCCGATCGCCGCGCCGAGCCAGGCCAGCAGCCGCTGCGGCGGCAGCGGCGCCTGCCGCAGCGTCGCCTCCAGCACGCCATTGGCGAGCCCGCGCCAGCCGGCGTGGGCGGCGCCGATCCAGCGGCCGTCATCGCTGCAGAACAGCACCGGCAGGCAGTCCGCGGTCAGCACCGCGCAGACCACGCCGGCCTCATCGGTCTGCGCGGCGTCGGCGGCCGGGGCGCTGCCTTCGGCGACCGTGGCGGCGTCGACGACCGTGGTGCCGTGCACCTGGCGCAGCCAGGCCGGCTCGCACGGCAGCTGCCGCGCCTCGCGCAGCAGCGCGCGATTGGCCGCCACGGCGGCCGGGTCATCGCGGGTATTGCTGCCCAGATTGAGCGCGGCATGGACACCGTCGGACATGCCGCCGAGCAGGCCGCCGCTGCGCAGCGTCTGCCCGGCGCGGACACCCGGCGGCGCCGGCCAGTCGGCGGCGAGCCAGCCGATCACTGCCTGGCTTCTTCCGCCGCGGCGTGCGCGCGCAGCATGCGCAGCAGCTTCTGCATGTCCTCAGGCGGTTCGGCGACCCATTGCATGCGCTTGCCGGTCCGGGGGTGCGTGACCTCCAGATCGCGCGCGTGCAGCGCCTGCCGCGGGAAGGCCTTCAGCGTCTCGCGCAACTCCACTGGCAGGCCGGAGCCGCGCATCGGTCCGCCGTAGAGGAAATCGCCGACGATGGGCTTGCGCAGATGCGCCAGATGGACGCGGATCTGGTGGGTACGGCCGGTCTCCAGGCGCACGCGCAGGTGCGCATGCTGGGCAAAGCGCTCCTGCACGCGGTAGTGCGTGACGGCCGGGCGACCGTCGTCGATCACGGCCATCTTCAGGCGCTCGCGCGGATGGCGGCCGATCGGCGCCTCGATGGTGCCGCCGGCGATGAAGGTGCCCTGGACGATGGCGTCGTACTCGCGGCCGAACTCGCGGCGGCTCAGCTCCGCCACCAGCTTGTTGTGCGCGCTCAGCGTCAGCGCCACCACCAGCAGGCCCGAGGTGTCCTTGTCGAGACGGTGGACGATGCCGGCGCGCGGCACCGCCGCGGTCTGCGGGAAATGATGCAGCAGGGCGTTCTGCAGCGTCTGGTCGCGCTGGCCGGCGCCGGGGTGCACGGTCAGGCCGGCCGGCTTGTTGATGATGGCGATCGAGGCATCGGCATGGACGATCTGCAAGCCGATGTCCTGGGCCTGCACGCGGGTGTCGAGCTCCGGCTCGGCGTCGACCTCGACGCGGTCGCCGGCCTCGACCGGATCACGGCCGCGCACCGCGGTGACGCCGTTGACGCGGACCCGCCCGGCGTCGATCCACTGCTGCAGCCGCGCCCGCGAATAGGCGTCGAACAGCTTGGCGCAGGCGGCGTCCAGCCGCGCCCCGGCCAGGCGCTCCGGAACCTCCGCGCTCAAGGCAAGGTCATCTACGTCCGGCTGCTCGGATGTCATCAGGCTATACTCGCGAAACTCGTAGGGTGCTTAAAACTTCATGAAACTCAAGATCGTCGCCGCGGTGCTGCTCATCGCCGGCCTTTCGGCCTGCGCTTCCAAGTCCGAGAAGGAAGCCAAGGAATTACTCAAGGCATCGCAGATGGCGCCGGCCGAGCAGCGCGCGCTGGCGGCGGAATTGTACCGGGCTGCGCGCGAAGCGCTCGATTCTGGCGAGTTCGGCGGCGCCGTGACGCGCTACAACACGCTCAAGACGCGCTTCCCGTTCACCGATTACGCGATCCAGGGCGAGCTGGAGCGTGTCTACGCCGAGTACCGCAGCTACAACCCCGAGGACGCGATCAGCGCCGCCGATCACTTCCTGCGCGACTACCCGCGCCACCCCAACGCCGACTACGTCCAGTACCTCAAGGGCATGGTCAACTTCGACCGCGACAAGGGCTTCGAGGCCCTGTTCGGCGTCGACGTCAGCAAGCGCGATGTCACCAACCTGCGCCGTTCGTTCGACGATTTCGCCCTGCTGATCCAGAAGTACCCGAGCAGCAAGTACCTCGGCGACGCGCGCCAGCGGATGATCGACCTGCGCAACCGCATCGCCGCGCACGAGCTGTCCGTGGTCGATTTCTACATGAGCCGCGGCGCCTATGTCGCCGCCAGCAAGCGCGCCGAACAGATCGTCTCGCAGTTCCCGGGCGCACCGGCGACGCTGGACGCACTGCGCCAGCTCGAAAAGTCCTACCGCGAGCTCAAGCTCGACGGCCAGGCCGACGACGCGCGCAAGCTGCTGACCGCCTACACCGACCCGGCCAAGGTGGGCGCCACCGTGCAGCCGGCCGACCAGCCGACCGCCAAGCCGGCCGCCGCCCCGGCCAGCGACGTCCCGCCGCCGCTGGCGCCGCCGTCGGCGCCAATCCCGGACCCGGCGCCCGACGCGCCGCAGGAACCGAGCTCGACCAACACGCCGGGCTGAGCCTTCCGAGCCGGATACGGCTTGAGGTCCACAACGCCCCGTCGCGGCCGCCGCGACGGGGCGTTTGCATGCCTGGCGCCGGCTTGACCGCCGTCAAGGCCGGCACGCCCGCCATCGCCGAAGCTGTTGCCCTTGTCCACGGGGAACCGCATGAACCGGCGCATCACCATCATCGACGGCCACCCGGACCCCGATCCGACGCGGCTGGTCCATGCGCTCGCGCAGGCCTATGCCGACGGCGCCCGCGAAGCCGGCCACGAGGTCTGCCTGCTGCGCATCGCCGATCTCGGCATCGCGCCGCTGCAGAGCCAGGCGCAATGGCGCAGCGCGGCGCTGCCGGACGCGGTGCGCCAGGCGCAGGAGGCGATCAGCTGGTGCAACCAGCTGCTGATCGTCCATCCGCTGTGGCTCGGCAGCATGCCGGCGGCGCTGAAGGCCTTCTTCGAACAGGTGCTGCGCCCTGGCTTTGCGATCGACGAAGGCCGCGGCGGCGGCAAGCGCCTCAGGGGCCGTTCCGCGCACGTGGTGGTGACCATGGGCATGCCGGCGTTCTGGTACCGGCTGTTCTTCTTCGCCCACGGCGTGCGCGGCATGGTCCGCAGCATCCTGCGCTTCACCGGCATCGGCCCTGTGCGCACCACGCTGATCGGCAAGGTCGGCGACAGCGACAAGCTCGACGACTGGGTCGCCGCACTCAAGAGCTGGGGCGCGCGCGGGCTGTGAAGCCCGGCACGTTCAGCGCGCGCCGCCGTGTCAGGGCACGCCGCCGAGGTCGACACGGTGCATCGGCCCCATGCCGGATTCGAAGCTGCTGACGTTGCACAGCGTGGTCTCGGCGATCGCGCGCAGCGCCTCCGCGGTAAAGAAGCCCTGATGCCCGGTGATCAGCACGTTGGGAAAAGTCAGCAGCCGCGTGAAGACGTCGTCCTGGATCACGCCGCCGGACAGGTCCTCGAAGAACAGCTGCTGCTCCTCCTCGTAGACGTCCAGTCCCAGGTAGCCGAGCTGACCGCGCTTGAGCGCCTGGATCACTGCGCGGGTGTCGACCAGTCCGCCGCGGCTGGTATTGATCAGCATCACGCCCGCACGCATCCGCGCCAGCGACGCTGAGTCGATCAGGTGCCGCGTCGCCGGCGTCAGCGGGCAATGCAGCGAGACGATGTCGGCGCGCTGCAGCAGCTCATCCATCTCCACGTAATCGACGACGCCGTCGAGCGCCGCCGCCGGCTGCGGATCGCAGGCCAGCACGCGGCAGCCCAGGCCGTGCATGATCCGCGCGAACACGCTGCCGATCGCGCCGGTGCCGACCACGCCGACGGTCTTGCCGCAGAGATCGAAGCCGACCAGGCCGTCGAGCGCGAAGTTGCCGTCGCGGACACGGTTGTGGGCACGGACGATGCGGCGGTTGAGCGCCAGGATCAGCGCCAGCGCGTGCTCGGCGACCGCATGCGGCGAGTAGGCCGGCACCCGCACCACGCACAGCTGCAAGCGCGCGGCGGCGACCAGATCGACGTGGTTGAAGCCCGCCGAGCGCAGCGCGATCAGCCGCGTGCCCTGCGCCGCCAGCAGGCCAAGCACCTCGGCATCGAACTGATCGTTGACGAAACCGCAGACCGCGGCCGCGTCGCCCGCCAGCGGCGCCGTCGCCGCCGTCAGCCGCGGCTCCAGGAACAGCAATTCATGGCCGTGCCCGGCGTTGGCGGCGCCGAGGAAACGGCGGTCGTAAGGCTTGCTGCTGAAGATCGCGATCCGCATCGGCGCCCCGCGCGACAATCCGAATGCCATGCTCGGCGCAGTGCGTGCACACCGCAAGGCGCTTTTATTGATGCCGGTCAAAGGCCATCATGGCCTGCCCCCTTAGGCTGCCGATCGCTGAAGCCGCTGGAGCCCGCGTGCTGACCTCGTACTGGATTTCCCACCCGATCTGCGCCCGTCACCAGATGGACCCCGGCCACCCGGAGTCGCCGGAGCGGCTGTGGGCGATCGAGGACCGCATGCGCATCACCGGCGTCGATCTGTTCCTGCAACGCTTCGAGGCGCCGGAAGCCTCGGTCGAGGCGCTGCTGCGCGTGCACGAGGCAGACCATGTCGAAGCGGTGCTGCGCACGCGGCCGGCCGAGGGGCTGGTGCGCATCGACCCCGACACCTCGATGAACGCCTACACCGCGCAGGCGGCGCTGCACGCCGCCGGCGCCGGCATCGCCGCGGTGGACCTGGTGCTGCAGAAGCAGGCCGGCTTCGTGTTCTGCAATGTGCGCCCGCCCGGCCACCATGCCGAACGCCACCGTGCGATGGGCTTCTGCTTCTTCAACAACATCGCGGTGGCCGCCGCCGAGGCGCTGGCGCGCGGCATCCCGCGCGTGGCGATCCTCGACTTCGACGTCCACTACGGCAACGGCACCGCCGACATCTTCCGCGCCGAGCCGCGTGTGCTGCTGTGCTCGACCTACCAGTACCCGCTGTATCCGGACTGGGCCGGCGATCCGGATGCGCCGGGGCTGATCGACGTGCCGCTGGCCGAAGGCGCCGGCAGCGCCGAATTCCGCGCCGCGATCAGCGAGCAATGGCTGCCGGCGCTCGCCGAGTTCGATCCGCAGATGCTGTTCGTCTCGGCCGGCTTCGACGCGCACATGCGCGATCCGCTGGCCGGCCTGCGCCTGAGTGACGACGACTACTACTGGGTAGGCAAGCAGATCCGCGACTTCGCCGCCGAGCATTGCGAGGAACGCGTGATCGCCATGCTCGAAGGCGGCTACGACACCTATGCGCTGGCCAGCTCGGTGGAGTCGTTCGTGCGGCCTTTCATCGGCGCCTGAGCCGCGGCGATGAGCGCTCAGAACCTCGCCCGTCTGCTCGGCAGCCGCCGCGCGCTGCTGATCGGCGCACCGCTGACGCCGGCCGAGCGCAGCCTGCACGCGCAGCTGCAACGCAGCGCCGGCGCGCTGCAGCAGGCCGACACCGATGCCGAGATGCAGGCGCTCGCCGCCGAGCCGGACGACGACCGCCTCGCCGTCGTTTTCGCCCCCGCGCTGCTCGACGCCGCGCTGATCGACACGCTGGCGCGCAACGGCTGCCGCGGCATCGTCTGGGCACACGACACACCGGTGCCGCCCGCGCTGCTGCAGGCGGCACGCCCGCATCAGCTGCGTTTCATCGGCCCGCGCAGCGCCGGTTTCTTCCAGTCCGGCGGACTCACCGCCGGCGCCTTCGCGCGGGTGCCGCAGCGCGGCGGCATCGCGCTGATCACGCAGTCCGGCTCGATCGCCGCCGCCGCGGTGGACTGGGCGATCGGCCGCGGCATCGGCCTGTCATGGGCGATCAGCACCGGCGCCGAAGCCGACGTCGATCTCGCCGACTGCCTCGACGCGGCGGCGCTGGACCCGGCGACCCGCGCGGTGATCCTGCAGGTCGGCCGCATCCGCGGCGGCCGCAAGTTCATTTCGGCAGCACGCGCCTGCGCGCGCCTCAAGCCGGTGGTGGTCCTGCAGAGCCGCGTCGGCGGCCGCGAGGGTCTGTCCGGCCCGGACCCGGTGCGCAGCGCGGCGTTCGCGCGCGCGGGTCTGGTCGAATGCGCGACCCTCGACGGCCTGTTCGACGCGCTGGCGGCGATGGCGCGACTGCCGGAGCGCCGCGAGGCTCGCGTGCTGACGCTCGGCAACGGCGCCGGCATGTGCGCGCTGGGCGTCGACGCGGTGCTGCAGCACGGCCTGGGCCTGTGGCCCTGCGACGACGAAACCTTTGCCGCGGTGCACACGCTGGCGACGCGCGCGCGGCGGCTGGAAGGCGCGCTCGACATCGGCTCGCTGGAGCCGGCGACACTGGCCGAGGTCTGCCGCCTGCTGCTGGCGCGGGACAGCCTCGACTACCTGCTGCTGATGCACAGCCCCTCGCTGGAAGCCGCACACGCGCCGTATGTCGAGGCCCTGGTCGCCGCGCAGCTCGGGCCGCGGCTGGTGACGATCTGGCTCGGGCTGGAGACCGCGGTGCCGGCGATGCGCCGTGCCGGCGAGGCCGGCCTCAATACCTTCGGCACCGCCGACCGCGCGGCGCGCGCCATCCACTATCGCTGGCTGCACCAGCGCACGCGCGAGCTGCTGATGCAGACACCGCCGCACCGCGAGCGGCGCGACTTCCATCAGGGCGACGCCCATCTGGAGTTGCTGGCGGCGCTGGCCGGCGACGATCGCGCGCTGAGCCAGGACGCCGTGCATCGCGTGCTCGACGACTACGGTATCGCGCCGCTCGGCGGCACGGCGATCGGCGGACGCTTCGAGCTGCGCATCCGCCGCCACCACGAACTGGGCAGCTATCTCGACGTCACCACCTACGGCACCCTGCTGCACTCGGCCACCGCCATCGCCTTCCCGCCGCTGGACCCGCTGCTGGTGCAGCGGATGATCGAGGCCATGCAGATTTCGCTGACGCCGGCGATCCAGGCGGTGCTGGCGCGCGAGCTGCTGGCGCTGGCCCAGCTGGCGCTCGACCAGCCGGCGGTGTCGTCGCTGCGCATGAGCCTGCGGCCGGACCCGCAGGGCATCCTGCGGCGCGACGCCGCGGCCGAAATCGAGCTCGATGCCAATCCGCCGCCGGCCGCGCTGCGGCTGATCCTGCCGCCGTACCCGGAACAGCTGCGCCACACCCTTGTGCTGCGCGACGGCGCCCGTTACCGCGTGCGGCCGATCCTGCCGGAAGACGAGCCGGCGCTGATCAAGCTGCTCGAAAGCCTGCGCCCGGAAGACCTGCGGCTGCGCTTCTTCACGATGATCCGCCACTTCTCGCACGAGATGGCGGCGCGCATGA
>CAMLDZ010000020.1 GCA_946478985.1 uncultured Solimonas sp. | reverse complement strand
GCCGCCGAGCCCGCCGCACCGCTGCCGACGACGATGACGTCGACCTCGCGCGCCCATCGGGTCTTCTTGTCACTGGCGGCCAGCGTCACCGTCGGCAGCAGCGCGCCGGCCGCAGCGGCGGAGCCGGCGGCCAGGCCCTTGAGGACGTCGCGGCGGTTCGTCAGCCGGCTTTCGTCATTGCTTGAGATGTCTGCGTCTTTCACGTTCTCTCTCCAGATTTCATTTCTTGTGTGCTTCGTTTATCGCTGCTGCAAGACAGGGGCGATCAGGCCTTTGCGCCAGCGGCTGCGCGCGCCGCCGCGTGTTCGCCGGCCAGATAGCCGAAAGTCAACGCCGGGCCGATCGTGCCGCCGCCGGCCCAGTACGCCTGACCGGCGGGGCTGGCGATGCAGTTGCCGGCGCCATAAAGGCCGGCGATGACCCGGCCGCGCACGTCGAGCACCTGCGCCTGCGCGTTGACGATCGGCCCGCCCTTGGTATCGAGCGTGCCGGCACCGATCAGCGCGGCGTAATAGGGGCCGCGCTCGGCCAGCGGATGCATCGTCGGGTTCGGGTAGGGATTGAGGCTCGGGTCCTTCTTGCGGCCGTACAGATGGAAGCCCAGTTGCGCCGGCGTCGCGCCACGGCCGAAATCGGCATCGACGCCCTGGCGGGCGAAGCCGTTGTAGCGCGTCACCGTCGCCTTCAGCTTGGCGGTGAAGTCCGCGTCCAGCCGCGCGCCGCCGGTGTGCGCCGCCAGCCGGGCCAGGCGTTCGTCGATGCGGCGCGCCAGCTCGTCGAGCGTGTCGCCCTCGATCACGTGCGCCGCCGTGCTGCCCGGCGCCGGGATCGGCGAGATGCCGCCGAACAGCCGCGCGTTGCGTGCGTCCCAGAGCATCAGGCCGAGCAGGTTGGGGTATTCGTCGCGGCCGGCATCCCAGCCGAAGTGCGCCTGCGTGCGCTCGTTGTACAGCGCCTTTTCGTTGGCGAAGCGCAGGCCGAAGCGGTTGACCTGGATCGCGCTGTCGCCGGGCACCACCCAGACATTGGCCGGCACGCTGCGCGTCTGCAGCGCGACTTCGACCGGCACCTGGCCCCACCAGGCATTGCTCATGTTGCCGAGCGCGGCGCCGGCGGCAGTGGCGATGCCGATGAAATCGCCGCTGCTGCCCGGTGCCGCGCCGCCGCCCCAGACATGGCCGCGCAGGAAGCGCTCGCACAGCTCCGCGTTGTGCGTGAAACCGCCGCTGCAGAAGATCACACCCTTGCGCGCCCGCAGGCGGACGATGCCGTCCTCGCACTCGACCTCGACACCGCTGACGCCGCCGTCGGCATCGAGCAGCAGGCGCTGCACGCGGTGTTCGAGCTTGAGCTCGATCCGCAGTGCCGGAAACACCGCCTGCAACTGCCGCAACAGCTCGGCGCCGTTGCCGCCGCCGGAGAAGCCCGGGTTCGGCACTGCGGCGAGCAGGCTGCGGCCTTGCGGAACCTTGTTCTCCGGCAGATGCGCGTGATAGTCGGTGAAGTTCTCGCCGTTCCAGTCCTTCCATTGCGCGAACTGCAGCGCACCGGCGGCACGCAGCTGCTCGATCGCGCGGCTGCCGTGGTCATAGAACGCGGCGATCAGCGCGTACTCGTTGTCGCCCAGCCCCAGCGTCGGATGCTCCGGCGCATAGCGCACCGGATAGGCCAGCCGCGCCATGTAGCGCAGGGCGTCGCCGCGCGCATCGTCGATGCCCTGCGCGCGCAGCAGCGGATTGTTCGGAATCCAGAAGATGCCGTCGGACTTGGCGGTGGTGCCGCCGGCGAACGGCATCTTGTCGAGCACCAGCACACGTGCACCGCCGCGCGCCGCGGCGATCGCCGCCGCCGAGCCGGCCGCACCGCTGCCGACGACGATCACGTCGTGCGTCTGCGTCCACGCGGCACCTGTCTTCGTCGCTGCCGCCGGTGCCGCGACGGCCATCGCAGGCACGGCCAACAGCGATTTCAGCAGTCCACGCCGCCGCCGCGACAGCGACGCATCGCTGTCCGCGCCCGGCTCGTCGTCGTGCGATTCCATCTGCTCCTCCTCGCCGCACCGGTCAGACGCCGATGCTTGTAGTGTCTGTCGCGGTGCCGGGGGCACCGCGACGGATGCGCCTCAGGCGATTGCGTCGGCGACGCGATCGGCATTGATCCAGCGGTCCAGCACCTGCATGTTGTGGCGGATCAGCATCTCCGAGTCCTGCAGGATCATGTGATCCTTGGCGCCGGACTCCAGTCCCTGCTGGATGCGCTCGCAGTTGGTCACGTCTTCCTGCACGACCTCGGCCCAGCGGCAGGCGTAGTGCTCCAGCTGCAGGCGGTGGCGGATCGACATCGTCTTGGGGATATAGATCGTCAGCGTCCACTTGGTGCGGTTGTAGGCCACCGGCCAGAATTCGTGATGCCAGAAGCCGCCGGGCGAGTAATCGATGTTGAAGTTGGGGAAGATCCAGGTGACGTCGGCCGACCAGTTGGGGTTCTTGGACGGATTGATCGCCGGATGCGCCGACAGCGCCGCGGCGTTCTCGGCCGAATCGCCGCCGAGCACGCTGCCGGTGTCCTGCGTGTAGACCATGCGCTCCACTTTCGACGTCGGCGGCGGCACGTACAGCGGATTGCCATAGGCCGAGAAGTGGCGATGGATGCCGTGCGTCAGCGCGCTCAGCGGCCGCGCGTACTTGTTCTCCTCCGGATGCGCAAAGCCCGGTGCCAGCGTCGCCGGATGCAGCGCCGGCACGTGATAGGGCTCGGCGAAGGCATCGCAGATCAGCTTCCAGTTGGCGTTGAAATCCGCCTGGATCACGATGGTCTCTTCGAGATTGAAGTAGGGCACGCCGGCGTAGGTCTTGCCGAACGGCCCCAGAAAATCCTGCAGCGAGACTTCAGGCGTCTTCTGGAAGTTGAGGAAGATGAAGCCTTCCCAGACATCGCAGGCGATCGGCGTCAGGCCGCAGGTTTTCTTGTCGAAGTCGAAGAAGTGCTTCTGGTCCGGCACGCCGACCAGCTCGCCGTCGTTGCGGTAGGTCCAGTTGTGATAGCTGCAGACCAGCCGCTCCGCCTTGCCGCAGCTGTTGTTGACGACCAGGTTGCCGCGATGGCTGCAGACGTTGTGGAACGCGCGGATCCTGCCGTCCTTGCCACGCGTCACCAGCGCCGATGACTTGACGATGTCGAGTTGCTTGACGAAGTAGCTGTGGGTCTCCGGCAGAAGCTCGACACGCCCCACGCACAGCCACGCGCGCCTGAAGATCCGCTCGCGCTCCAGCTCGAAGTATTCCGCCGAGCGGTACGGCTCCACCGGAACCGGTCCGGTGTCGAGACCTGCGGCCTTGGTGAAACTGTGCTCGGGAATGACATGGCGCGGCGTCGCCGGCTTGTCCATGACTGCACTCATGTTCCTCTCCTTCTCAGATGCCGTTGCCGTGCGGCGTGGGGCCGCGCGTGATGTGCACGGCGCTGGGCCAGCCGGTGTCGCGGGCGCGCGGCTGGCCATGCATTTCAACCGCGATCGCCGCGTGGTTCATTGCCAGCAACAGCTTGAACAGCCGTTCGGCATCGGCGGGCATCTGGTTCAGCGGAAACTGTTCGAGATAGCTGATGGCCTCTTCGGCGCGGGCGGTGACTGCGTCGTAGAAATCGCGGATGTCGCCCATCTGTGCCGTCGAACGCGCGGCGCGGCGTTCTTCGTTGCTGTCACGCACCCAGTAGCCGACGAAGGGCTGCAGCTCCCGGAAGCCGGCGGGCAGGGTTTGATTGCTCGTGCTCATCGCGGACTCTCCGTGCTCAGGTCAGCACATCGAAGAAGCTCTGCCGCACGACGTTGTCTTGCGACCACGAGGCGTGACCGAGGTCGTTGGTGTCCCAGACCAGCGTCGGCGTGTCCGGGTAGTGCACGTAACCTTCGGCGAACACCTCGTTGCGGTTGCCGGACGGATCGAAGAAGTAGATCGTCGCGCCGCGCGTGACGCCGTGGCGGTTGGGGCCGGCGTCGACCGGGATGCGGTGCTTGCCGATCAGATCGGCGGCCTTGAAGACGTCGTGCGCGGATTCCAGAAGGAACGAGCAGTGGTGGAACTTGTTCGGTTCCGGCTGCAGCACGAAGGCGATGTCGTGAGGCTTGGTCGAAGCGCTCAGGAACACCGCGAGCGACATCTGCGATTCGGCCTCGACGATCTTCTCGGAGAGGTCGAAGTCGAAGACTTCGCGGAACAGCCGCACGTTGTCGTCGATGTTCGGGCCGCCGAGCAGGCAATGGTCGAGGCGGTTGATGCGCAGGCCGCGGATCACGCCCTCGTCCGGCGTCACGCCCGGATTGTGGTAACCAAGCGTGTTGCCCAGGCGCTCCTTCTCTGCGTAGAGGTGCATCGTGTGACCGCTCGGCAGTTCGAACGCCAGGCGCCGGCCGCTCTTGGGAAACACGCCGGCGGCGATCTCGCGGACTTTCAGGCCGAACGCCTCGATCTGCGGTGCCAGCCGCGTCAGCGTCGCATCGTCATAGACCTTGAACGCGAAGTGGTCGATGCCCGGCCGGTCGGCCGGGCGCAGCACGATGCTGTGATGATCGTGCTCGTCCCAGGCCTTGTAGTAGACGCGGCCTTCGCTGTCTTCCAGCACTTCGTGCAGGCCCAGACGCTGGCCGTAGTGGTGCCGCGCGGCGGCGATGTCGGTGACGCGGAACTGTACTTCTCCTACTCGAAGCAAGCCTCGTAATGCCATTGCTGTTTCTCCTCACATATGTGGGTCGGGCCGGTCTTCACGCCGCCTTGGTATGGATGCCGCGTTCGCGCGCCATGGTCAGCGCGGTGTCTTCGATCATGTCTTCCTGGCCGCCGATCATCTTCTTGCGGCCGAGCTCGACGAGGATGTCGCGCGCCGGCACGCCGTGACGCTCGGCGGCGCGCTTGGCGTGCAGCAGGAAGGTGGAATAGACGCCGGCGAAGCCGATCGTCAGCGAGGCGCGGTCGATGCGGACCTGGTGATCCATCATCGGCAGGATCACGTCCTCGGCGACGTCCATCAGCTTGAACAGATTGCAGCCGGTATCGATGCCCATGCGCTCGCAGACGGCGGCCAGCACTTCCAGAGGCGTATTGCCGGCGCCGGCACCCAGGCCCGCCACCGAGGCATCGATGCGCGACGCGCCTTCCTCGATCGCGACGATCGAGTTGGCAATGCCCATGCCGAGGTTGTGGTGGCCATGGAAGCCGATCTCGGTCTCGGGCTTGAGCGCCTGCCGCAGTGCGCCAACCTGGGCCTTCACATCGGCCGGCAGCATGTAGCCGGCCGAGTCGGTGATGTAGATGGTCTGCGCGCCGTAGGACTCCATCAGCCTGGCCTGCGCGACGATGCCCTCGACGCTGTTGAGGTGCGCCATCATCAGGAAGCCCGTGGTGTCCATGCCGAGCTTGCGTGCGTAGGCGATGTGCTGCGGCGAGGTGTCGGCTTCCGTGCAGTGCGTGGCCACGTGCACGCTGCGCGCACCGGCTTCATAGGCGCTCTGCAGTTCCTTCATCGTGCCCATGCCGGGAATCAGCAGCACGGATACCTTGGCCTGCTTGAGCCTGGGCACTACGGCGTGCAGATAGTCCTCGTTGCTGGCCATCGCGAAGCCGTGCTGCAGCGAATTGCCGCCGAGGCCCGCACCGTGCGTGACCTGAATCAGCGGCACACCGGCGTCGTCGAGCGCGGTGGCGACCTTGACCATCTGTTCGACAGAGATCTGCTCGCGCTTGGCATGCATGCCGTCGCGCAGGCACATGTCGTGCAGCAGGACCTTGCGGCCTTCGAGATGCGATTTCATTAGGCGGCCCTCGTTGCGGGCGTGGGATGCAGACGCAGCGAGCCGCTCTGCAGGCGCTCGGCGAACAGCTCGGCGGTGCGTGTCGCCGCAGCGGTCATGATGTCGAGATTGCCGGCGTACTTCGGCAGGTAGTCGCCGAGGCCTTCGACCTTGACGTAGACCGAGACCTTGTTGCCGTCGTAGACCGGGCCGTTGACCAGCGTGTAGCCGGGTACGTACTTCTGCACTTCGGCAATCATGGCCTGCACCGAGGCATCGATCTCGGCGCGCTTGGGCTCGCCTTGCGTCAGGCAGTAGATCGTGTCGCGCATCATGATCGGCGGCTCGGCCGGATTGACGATCACCAGCGCCTTGCCGCGCGTGGCGCCGCCGACTTCGGCAACGGCGGTGGAGGTGGTGTAGGTGAACTCGTCGAGATTGGCGCGCGTGCCGGGCCCGATCGACTTCGACGCGGTGGTGGCGACGATCTCCGCGTAGTCGAGCGCCTGCACGCGCGAGACGGCGTGGACGATCGGGATCGTTGCCTGGCCGCCGCAGCTGATCATGTTGACGTTCATCGCGCCCTGCGCGACGACTTTGTCCAGATTGACCGGAGGGCAGCAGTACGGCCCGATCGCCGCCGGCGTCAGGTCGATCATCAGCACGCCGAGCGCATTGAGCTTGCGCGAGTTGTCCGGATGCACATAGGCCGAGGTCGCGTCGAAGGCGATCTGGATGCCGTCCGCCTCGACGTGCGGCAGCAGGCCATCGACACCCTCGTGCGTGGTCTTCAGGCCCATCGCCCGGGCGCGCTCCAGACCTTCCGATGTCGGGTCGATGCCGACCAGCCACACCGGCTCCAGCAGCGCGCTGCGCTTGAGCTTGTAGATGAGATCGGTGCCGATGTTGCCGGGGCCGATCACCGCACAGCGGATCTTCTTGCCGGACGTACTCATGCGCCGTCCTCCCCGCTGATTTTCCGGTGTTTCAGCGCACCGGCACCGGCGCTGCGACCGCCGACGCCGTAATGCTCCGGATGCAGCTCATTGATGATCACGCGCACCGAATCGGGCGGTGCCCCCAGGGAGCTTGCGACGGCATCGGTGATCGCGGCGATCATCGCGCGCTTCTGTTCCACAGTACGGCCTTCCAGCATGCTGACTTGAATGATTGGCATCAGGCTTCTCCTGCTTATCTCCCTCGCCCCGCTTGCGGGGAGAGGGTTGGGGTGAGGGGCTGCTTCATCTCGCGCCGAGCGCCCCTCACCCTGGCCCTCTCCCCGTGAACGGGGAGAGGGAACTCATGCGTGTCGATCCGTGAATACATCGCGTGTCCTAGACGAAGCGGAACGACACGCTGCCCATGTGCTGGAAGCGCGCGCAGACGTTGTCACCGCGCGCGACCGGGATCGCCTCGGTGATGCCGCCGGTCATCACGAAGCTGCCGGCCGGCAGCGCGCGATCGCGGCGGGCGAGGTGGGCGACCAGCATCGCCACCGCTTCGGCCGGATGGCCGAGCACCGCGGCACCGGCGCCGAGCGCGACGATCTCGCCGTTCTTCTCGATCACCACGCCACAGCTGCGCAGGTCCAGCTCGCGCGGATCGCGCGGCCAGCCGCCGGTGACGTAGCGCGCGCTGCTGGAGTTGTCGGCGATCACGCTGGGCAGATCGAACTTGAACTTCTCGAAGCGCGAGTCGATCACCTCGACTGCGGCAATCACGTAATCGGTGGCTGCCAGCACCTGTTCGACGCTGACCTCGCCGTGCAGCTCGTCCTTCATCACGAAGGCGATCTCGGCCTCGACGCGCGGGTGGATCAGCTGCCCGATCTGGATCGCGCTGTTTTCCGCGCAGGCCATCGCGCTGCTGAGCAGGCCGAAGCTGGGCACATCGATCCCCATCTGCTGCATCTTCGCCTTCGAGGTCAGGCCGGCCTTGTAGCCGAGCAGGCGCTCGCCGCGCGCGGCCCACAGCCGCGCCAGTTCGTCCTGCACGGCGTAGCCGTCGGCGACACTCATCGCCGGATGCTGCTCGGTGAGTTTGGCGACGGTGCGCGCCTCGTCCTGCGCGGCGAGCAGATGCTGTGCGAGGGCGCGAATGGTGGAGTCGGGCAGGCTCATGACGTGGCTCCGCTGAACACCACTTCGCAGCTGCCGATGCCGCCGACGCTGCAGCGCATGCGGTCACCGGCCGCCACCGGCACCAGCGCCGACTGCGAGCCGGACAGAATCACCTCGCCGGCGAGAAACGGAATGCCGAGCCGGCCCAGGGTGTTGGCGAGCCAGACCACGGCATTGACCGGCCCGCCCCGCACGGCGGCGCCGGCGGCAGTGCCGAACAGCGCGCCGTTCTTCTCGACCACCATGCCGGCGAGATTCAGATCGACCTTGGTCGGATGCGACTTGTGCTTGCCGAGCAGGTAGACGCCGCAGGAGGCGTTGTCGGCGATGGTGTCCTGGATGCGGATCTTCCAGTCCCTGATGCGGGAATCGACGATCTCGAAGCAGGGCACCACGTAGTCGGTGGCACGGATCACATCGGTGGCGGTGATGCCCGGACCCTTGAGATCGCGCTTGAGCACGAAGGCGATCTCGGCCTCGGCCTTGGGCTGGATCAAGGTGCCGAGCGGGATCTCCTGGCCTTCCTCGTAGGCCATGCCGGACGTCAGCTGGCCGAAGTCCGGCTGGGTGACGCCGACCATGTCCTGCACCGCCTTGCTGGTCACGCCGATCTTCTTGCCGACGATCGTCTCGCCGCCGGCCAGCCGGCATCCGAGCATGCGCAGCTGGATGCGGTAGGCATCGTCGATCGTGATGTCCGGCTCGCGCTCGGTCAGCGGTGCGACGGTGCTGCGCGCGGCGAGCGCGGCATGGAGCTCGTCGCCGTAGTGGCGGATCTGTTGCGGGGTCATGATTTTGAGTTCTGCGCGGACAGGAGGACCCTCACCCCGGCCCCTCTCCCGCAAGCGGGAGAGGGGTTGGTTTTTGCCTTCTCCCGCTTGCGGGAGAAGGTGCCCGAAGGGCGGATGAGGGCGTTCACAGCTTCACGCAGACGTTGCGCAGCTCGGTGTAGAACTCCAGCGAGTGCACGCCGCCTTCGCGGCCGATGCCGGATTGCTTGCTGCCGCCGAACGGCGTGCGCAGATCGCGCAGGAACCAGCTGTTGATCCAGGTGATGCCGACCTCGATCTGCGCGGCGACGCGGTGCGCGCGCGCCAGGTCCTTGGTCCAGATCGTCGTCGACAGGCCGTAGGCGGTGTCGTTGGCGCGCGCGATGGCCTCGTCCTCGCTATCGAACGGCGCGATGTGGCAGCACGGTCCGAAGATTTCCTCGCGCACGATCGCTGCGGTATCGGGCAGGCCGGTCCAGATCGTCGGCTGCACCCAGGCGCCGTTGGCAAGCGCGCCGGGCATCTCCGGAACGCCGCCGCCGGTGACGACGGTGGCGCCCTCGGCGCGCGCCTTCTCGTAGTAGCCGAGCACCTTGCGGCGATGCTCCTGGCTGATCAGCGGGCCCAGGCTGGTGCCCTTGGCGTCCGGTTCACCGGGCTTGAGCGCTTCGGCCTTGGCCTTCAGCGCGGCGACGAACCTTTCGAAGATCGGCCGCTCGACTAGCAGGCGCTCGGTGCCCAGGCAGACCTGGCCGCAGTTGAGGAAGACCGAGCGCACGGCGCTGTCGACGGCGGCGTCGAAGTCGCAGTCGGCGAAGATCAGGCCGGCGTTCTTGCCGCCGAGCTCGAACGAGACATCGCGGATGCCGTCGGCGGCGGACTTCATGATCGCCGCGCCGGTGCGCGTCTCGCCGGTGAAGGTGATCGCGGCGACGCCGTCGTGCCGCGTCAGCGCCTCGCCGGCGGAATCGGGGCCGAAACCATGCACGACGTTGTAGACGCCCTTGGGGATGCCCACCGCGTCCATGACCTCGGCGAGCAGGGTCGCGGTACCGGGCGTTTCCTCGGACGGCTTGACGATCACCGTATTGCCGCAGGCCAGCGCCGGCGCGACTTTCCAGGTCATCAGCAGCAGCGGCGCGTTCCACGGGCAGATCACGCCGATCACGCCCTTGGGCACGCGCAGCGCGTAGTTCAGCGCGCCGCGGCCGTCCGGCGTCGGCGTGGTGAAGCTCTCGGTGGCGACGTTCTTGACGACGTCGGCAAAGATCTTGAAGTTGGCGGCGCCGCGCGGGATGAAGGCGTGTTCCATCACCGAGCGCGGCTGGCCGGTATCGGCCATCTCGGCCTGCACGAAGTCCTCGAAGCGGCGCGTGATCTCGTCGGCGACCTTGTACAGCAGGGCGGTGCGCTGCTCGATGCTCATCTTGCCCCAGGGGCCTTTCAGCGCGGCGCGCGCGGCGTTTACCGCAGCGTCGATCTCGCTGCGGCCGCCTTCGTGCACGCGGCCGATCACGGCGTCGTCGATCGGCCGGCGCTTGCTGAAGGTCTTGGCGCTGCCGACGAAGGCGCCGTCGATGAAGTGCTTGAACTCGCGGGTTTCCATCATCGCTCTCGATTGTCCTGATCAGGTATTGGCGGCGGCCGCGGCGCGCGCGCGGATTTCGTCGGCGCGCAGTTGGCTGGCCGGTTTGCCGCCGATGCCCCAGTCCTCCGGCGGAATCAGCCAGCAGCCGCCGCGCACCTGCGCGCGTTCGGCGCCGGTGATCTCGACCAGCAGATCGGTGAAGCCGGCGAGCAGGCGCTGGCGTTCTTCGATCGGCCGGCCCTGCATCGCCAGGAAATAGAACAATGGTGCTGCCGCACCGCCACGGCTCAGCGGTACGCCGCCGCTGGCCATCAGCGTCGGCTTGTACAGCTGGATGAACACGCGCACGCGTTCGATCGGGCTTTTAAGCACTTCGGCGTAGAGGCGGCTGGATTCGATCAGCAGGCGCTCGCACTGCGCGTCGTCGCAGTGGCCTTCGGCGAGATGGAATTCGAGGACGGGCATGGGCGTTCCTATGGCAGTCCGCGACGCCGGCCGGCGTCCATGAACAGCGTGCTGCCGGCCAGCGCGTCGGCTTCCGGATCCAGCAGCGTGTCGACCGCCCAGGCGATCTGTTCCGGCGTGGTGAACGCGCCGATCGCGGATTCGCCGCGCATCTGCTCGAACACCGCTGCGGCGCTGATGCCGTCGCGCGCGGCGCGTGCGTCGATCACGCGGCGCAGACGCTCGCTGTCGACCGGACCCGGTGCGATCAGGTGTGCGGTGATGCCGCGCGGACCGTAGGCCCAGGAGTACTGGCGGACCAGATTGAGCAGCGCGGCGTTGCCGATGCCGGCGGTCGCCGCGTAGGCGGACGGTTCCAGCCCGTAGTGGCCGCCGACAGCGATCAGCCGCGAGCCACGCTGCAGATGCGCGTCGACCGCGCGCACCAGCCGCATCATGCCGCCGACCTTGATGTTGACGGCGTCGACCATCGCCGCGGTCGGCGCGTCGAGCACGCCGCCGACGACCTGCACGCCGGGGCCGTGGACGATCGCGCGCACCGGTGCGTCGATGGCCGCGGCGATCGCAGCGATCGCGCTGTCCTGGCTGATGTCGCAGACGCAGGCACGCGCGCCGTCCAGCGACGACACCAGTGTCTCGACGGCGGCCGCGGAGCGGGCGACGGCGATGACGCGCAGGCCGCGGCGGACGAGGCGCGCGGCGATCACCTGGCCCATCGCGCCGGTCGCACCGACGATGACGGCGATCTCGGGTTGCCGATGGCTCATGACATGGCTCCGGCGATGCGGCGGGCAGGTGCCAGCTGCAGGTCGCTGTCCGGATAAAGCCTGCAGGCGAGGGCGTAACCGTCGCGGCGTTCGCTTGCACTGACCTGCGCGGCGCTCATCACGCCGGTATGAAAACGGCCGGACAGCACGCGCACGCGGCAGATGCCGCAGCCGCCGCTGCGGCAGCCGATGCGCAGCAGCGCCTTGCCGGCGTCGCTCATCGCCTGCAGCACGCTATGGCCGCTGCGGCAGCGGAAGCTCTGGCCGTGGATGGCGATCGAGTGAATCATCGTCTGGGTCATTAAATTTTCCGGAACAGCGGGCTCTTGGCCTGTTGCGCATCCGCGGCCGAGATGAACTTCTCGTGGTAGATGTCGTTCTCGAACAGGCGGCCCTGCATCAGCGTGCTGATGCAGGCGTCGATCATCAGCGGTGGCCCGCAGAGATAGGCCTTGTGGCCGCGGAAGTCGTTGTCGAAATGCGCCCTGGCCGCCTCGTGGACGAAGCCGCGGAAGCCTTTCCAGTCGCTGTGCTCGGGCTCGTGCGACAGCGCCGGCACGTAGCGGAACTGCGGATACTCGCGCGCCAGCGCCTCGAACTCGTCGTGGTAGTACAGCTCCGCGCGCGAGCGCTGGCCGTAGATCAGCGTGATCGGCGTGCCGGCCCGGCTTTCCAGCAGATCGAGAATCATGCTGCGCGGGCTCGACAGGCCGGAGCCGCCGGCCATGAACAGCATCGGCTTGCCCGCCGACTTGCGCACGAAGAAGCGGCCGTACGGGCCGGACAGCTGCACGCGGTCACCCGGCTGGAGCCGCGTGTGCAGATGCGCGGTGCCGGCGCCGCCGGGGACCAGACGCACGTTCAGCTCGATCCGCGTTGCCGCCGACGGTGGCGTCGCCAGCGAGAACGCGCGGCGCAGCGGCCCGGCTTCGCTGTCGATCTGCAGGTTGACGTACTGGCCGGCCTGGAACGTGATCGGCGTATCCAGCTCGATGAAGATGCCGCGGATCGTCGGCGTCAGCGTCTCGATGTGGGTGACGGTGCCGGCGAAGTCGCGGACCGGAATCAGCTGCGCGTCCGGCTCTTCGTCGATATCCGCCTCGATCACCGTGTCCGCTTCGATCGTCGCGCAGCAGGCCAGCGTCTTGCCCTCGTCGCGCTCGAAGTCCATCAGCGCGAACGGCGAGGCTTCGCCGTGATCGACCTCGCCGTCGACGACCTGCACCTTGCAGGTCGCGCACAGGCCGTGGCAGCAGGCGTGCGGCAGCCAGACGCCGGCGCGCAGGCAGGCGTCGAGCAGGGTCTGGCCGTCCTCGACCTCGACGGTCTGGCCCAGCGGCTCGATGGTCAGTTGGTGGCCCATGAGTCCCCGGCCCTCATCCGGCGCTGCGCGCCACCTTCTCCCGCAACCGGGAGAAGGGAGAACGAGCCCCTCTCCCGCGCGCGGGAGAGGGGTTGGGGTGAGGGTCTGGCATGCGCAAGCCCATCTCAGTTCCTCGTGCCATTGAGGCCATCGAGCCCGGGCGTCTGCAGGCGCAGCATCGCCTTGTGGCCGAGGCCGTTGTCGGCGAGGCTCTTCGCCGCGTCCGGCGCGAACGGCTGGCCGGAGCTGAGCCAGCGCACCGTGCTCCAGTCGATCTTCGCGAAGTCCGGATGATTGCCGAACAGGCCCGGCAACACCTGCTCGACCAGCGCGCCGAACGGCATCAGCGGCGGCACCGGGATGCAGACCGGCGCCGCGTACATCAGGTGGCGGTCCCAGCCGATGTTGAGCAGCTGATTGCCGTGGAACTTGTCGACCGTGTCCTTCATCTCGCCGTGGTAGTCCGGCGTGATCGCGCGCACGCTCATGACTGCGCTCCCGTCGTCGGTGCCGGCGACGGGCTGCCCGACTGACTGTTGTAGGGCCGTCCGGTCCAGCGTTCCCAATTGCGCGCGTCGGCCGATTCCTTCAGCAGGCCGCCGTCGACGCCGGGCTTGATGCCCATGTACTTGAGCGCCTCGACCAGCGGATTGAAATCCGGCGAGGCCGGGTTGGCGCCTTCCGGGAAGCAGTTGCCCTGATAGATCTGATGCACGGGCAGCCAGGCGTTGACGAACTTCTCCGGCTCGTCGTCGAAGACGTCCTTGCAGCCGTCCGAGCAGAAGTGGAACTTCTCGCCGCGATACGTGCTCTCGCGGTGGCAGATCTGCGTCGGGTCGTCGGGCTCGGTGAACAGCATCGGCCACTGGCAGGTCTGGCACAGGCACGGCAGGTTGCTGTTGGTGAACGGCGTGCCCTTGGCCTCCAGCTCGCGCCAGTATTCGAAGCGCGGGCGGTAGAGTTTGTCGAAGGTGTCCGGATACTTCTCGGAGAACCAGTTCATCTCATCAATGGACGGCAGCCACAGGTGGAAGCCGGCGGCGTCGCGGTACTGGTAGAGAATGCTCCACAGTTCGTGCGAGAGCCGGCCCTTCTCCTTGACGGTGGTTTCCCAGTGCCGCGGCATGCGGATGCCGTAGCGGGCCAGATCGGCGAACAGCGCGCCGCCGTTCTGCTCGAAGTAGATCTCCCAGGCCTCGGCCCAGCTCATCACGCGCTTGGGCAGCATGTAATCCATCATCGTGCCGACCAGCGCCAGCACGCGGTAGCCGCGCCAGAACCATTTGTCGATCCACTTCTGCACGATCGGCACGTTGCCCGGGTCCTGCTGCAGCAGGAACTTGATGACCTCGATGCCCAGTGTCATGTGCCGTGCTTCGTCGGACTGCGCCGAGAAGCCGAAGCTCACCGTCGCCATGTCGCCGTTGAGCGCGGCGCCGGACATCCACGGCATGAAGATCAGATTGGTCAGCACGTACTCGAGCGAGAACGAGATCGCGGTGATGAACTCGAACGGCCCGGCGGTCACCGCGTCCTCGAAGAAGCTCTTCGGGATCGACAGGTACCAGGTGCGGTCGTACATGCTGCGGAATTCCGACATCCCCTCGAAATAGCGGTTGTACGGGCTCAGCGTGTGGATCTGCGTCTGCGCGTGGCGCAGCTCGTCGATCGACTGCATCTGCGCGGCGACGCGCGGGCCGACGCCGGCGAACTCGCGCGACAGGATCGCGAAGCCGCGGTGCGAGGTGTACTCCAGCGGCGAGAAGCCGGTGATGAAGATCTTCAGCGCCTGCAGATAGCGCGCGTCGGTGACATTGAACGCGCCGTTGTTCTGCTGGAAGGCATCGACGATGGCGTAGAGCTTGCGCTCCTTCTCGCCCTGGTACTTCCAGTAGGCGTCCATCGTCAGCCGGAACGGGTCTTCCCACTGGTCCCAGTCGTGGATCTTGATGCCTTCGAACTTGAGGTAGCGGAAAACCTCGTCCATCGGCTGGTAGCTGGTTTCCCAGCCCAGGCCGCGCGTCATCAGCGCATAGTTCTCCTTGAGGCTGAGCTTCTTGGCGGGTTTGGAGTTTCCATCGGCCATGTCGTTCTCCTGCTCAGCTGCGCCACTGCAGCGTGAATTCGGTTTCGGTTTCGTCGACCTCGCCACCCAGCGAGATCATGTTGACCTGCAGTTCGCGCAGGTCGAAGTCGCGGCCGATCCGTTCCTCGACGGATTCGCGGCGGATCACCAGATGTCCGGGCGCGGTGATGCGCACCATCGCCGGATACTCGTGCACCGTGGCCTGCGGGTTGTCGGCGCGGATCGCGTCGATCACCGGCTGCGTGTCGTGATTGGCCTGCAGGGCGATGAATACCGGTTGGGTGGAAGCGCTCATGCGGCGGCTCCGGCGATGCCCAGCTTGACGATGCGTGCATCGAAAGCGCTCAGCACTTCCTGCATCGCGGTGTCGGCCTGCTCGCCGAGCGCCTGTACCGCCAGCGGCTGCAGTGCCGTGGCATGCGCCGCGCGCCACTTGGCGGCCCACTGCGCCAGCAGCGCGCGGTTGTGCTCGCTCTCGGCGGCGGCGGTCTTGACCACCGCGTCGACCCACTTGGCGGTTTCATCAAACCAGCGCGTCAGGTACTCGGTCATTATCGTCAGCGCGGCGCCGTGCCGCGCGCCGATGCGCGCATCGAAGTGCTGGTACATCAGCGGGTAGAGCAGGGCGTCGCAGACCAGGTTCTGCGCGACCAGCAGTTCGAACCAGTCGCGGGTGACGAACATGTTCTCCATCTCGCGACGCAGGCCCTGCCACTGTGGCGCGTCCAGCCACTGCGCCTTGGCGGCGACCAGCGATTCGCCGCTGCTGTTGTCGATCAGCAGGCCGATGCGGCTGATGTGCTGGGCCATGCCGAGCCGGTCCATCGTGTTCATCATCGTCGCCTGCGTGATCGCCACGCCGTAGCCGTAGGCGGTCATGTGCGCGTTGTTGGTGTTGGCGCCCCATTCGTAATGCCGCAGCGGCACCAGCGTGTCGACGATCAGCTTCTGCACATCGGCCGGCAGCATGCGCAGCAGGCCGCGCCTGTCGACCAGATCCAGCTGGCGATCCATGCCGTCCTGCCAGCGCGCGCGGGTGATGGTGTAAGCGCCGTAGTAGAACTGCCGCGGGTCTTTCAGCGCGTACCAGTCGCGCATCTGGATCGCCGTGCGCCGACGGTCGTACATCTCATGGTCCGGATCCCACAGCGGCTTGTAGTGGAAATTGATTTCCGGCTGGATGTCGTAGGTCGCCTCCTGATAGCGGCTGGCCGGCTTGTCGCCGAAGCGCCGCTGCAGATGCGCGAAGTTGTTGCGGACCGGATCGATACTGCGGGTCTTGATGTCGACCTGCATGGGGCTTGCCTCAGTGAGTTACTGGTAGATGCCGGGAATGCCATAGCGCCATTTCTGCGCCTCGGCATCGAGCAGGCTGGCCTGCGCATCGCTGATGAAGCGCACGGCGTTGTGGCGGCAGAACTGCAGATAAGCCTCGCGCGGCAGGATCAGCTCGACGCCGAGTGAGGGATCGTCGATCGAGAACACGAACTCGACGAAACCGTCGGCACGCTGGCGCAGCAGGCGCACATAGCGCTGCGCATCCGGCGTCTCTGGCTCGATCGTCATGCTGTTCTCCTCGCTCTGGGCTGGGCGGTCGCTGGGCGACTCTGTGGGGCTACAGGAGCACCGTCCGTGCCAGCGCCTCAGCGTGATGCCGGAGAGAACCTGCACAGCGCCTGCAAATGCAGGTGCGGCTTGCGTTTGCGCGGTTACGCCGAGGCGCGGAGCGAGCACTGATTGCTGCATTGCAGCGTTGCAAGCATTCATCGGCAGATGAAATGCTGCGCTGCGACGGCGTCGCGACTTTCAGCAAATGCGTAAGCGCCGCGAGGCCGCAGGAGCGAGAAGACGATGCTTACCCGAACCCCTGCCAGGGGCACCGCCCCGGCGAAGAACGGCGATGCCGTGCCGGACTATCCGGATATCAGCGATCTGCTGTCGCGCGTGCACTTCACGCCGCAGCACGGGCGCATCTGGCTCGACGATCAGCGGATGCTGTTGCTGCAGAGCTCGATGCTGGGCGCCTTGCGCCGCGAGCTGATCGAAAGCCTCGGCGTGGAGCGTGCGCGCGGGCTGTTGACGCGGATGGGCTACAACGCCGGCGCGCGCGAGGCCGAGCTGACGCGCAAGCTGCGCACCGAGTTGAGCAAGGTCGAGTCGGTCTATCTCGGCGCGCAGCTGCACATGCTGGAGGGCATCGCGCAGGTCGAGCCGGTGCGTGCCGAGATCGACGTCGAGAAGGGCCGCTTCTACGGCGAGTTCCTCTGGCATGGCTCGGCCGAGGACGAGGAACACATGCGGCTGTATGGCGTCGGCACCGAGCCGGCATGCTGGATGCAGATCGGCTACGCCTCGGGTTTCGCCAGCGCCTTCATGGGCCGGCCGGTGCTGTTCCGCGAGGTGGAATGTGCCTCGCAAGGGGCTGCGCATTGCCGCATCGTCGGCCGCGAGGTCGAGGCCTGGGAGGATGCCGAGGACGATCTTCGCTACCTGCGTGCCGACAGCCTGACGCAGGGCCTGTCGAGCCCGCGCCGCAGTGCGGCGCCGATGCCGGCGGTCGGCGGCAATGACGCCCAGACATTGCTCGATGACCGCAACGTCGTCGGCGCCTCGGCCGGCTTCAACGCGGTCTGTCACATGGTACGCCGCGTTGCCGACACACAGGCCTCGGTGCTCTTCCTCGGCGAAAGCGGCGTTGGCAAGGAAGTGCTGGCGCAGGCGCTGCATCGGATCAGCCCGCGCGCCCAGGGGCCCTTCGTCGCGATCAACTGCGCGGCGATTCCGGAAGATCTGATCGAGTCCGAGCTGTTCGGCGTCGAACGCGGCGCCTACACCGGTGCCCAGCAGGCACGCGCCGGCCGCTTCGAGCGCGCCAGCGGCGGCACGCTGTTCCTCGACGAGATCGGCATCCTCAGCTGGACTGCGCAGGGCAAGCTGTTGCGCGCGCTGCAGGAGCGCGAGATCGAGCGGGTGGGCGATACGCGCACGCGCAAGGTCGATGTGCGCGTGGTCGCGGCGACCAACCTGGACCTGCGAGCCGAGGTCGCCGCCGGCCGCTTCCGCGAGGATCTGTTCTTTCGCCTCAACGTGTTCCCGATCCGCGTGCCGCCGCTGCGCGAACGCCGCGACGACATCCCGATCTTCATGAACCATTTCCTGCGCAAGTTCAACGCGCGCAACAATCGCACCGCCACCGGCTTCACCACCCGCGCGATCGACGCGATGCTGACCTACGACTGGCCCGGCAACATCCGCGAGCTGGAGAACCTGGTCGAGCGCGGCGTGATCCTGGCGCCGGAGGACGGCGCGATCGACGCCGTGCATCTGTTCGCCGGCGGCGAGCGCATCGAGGCCAGTCTTTTTGCGATCTCCGGTGACGGCTCGCTGACGCCGGGCAGCGATCCGACGATGGCGGGCAGCGCCGGCAAGGACCGCATCGGTCGCAAGATCGAGCAGCTGCTGCAGGGCGCCGAAGACGACGGCAACGAGACGACGCTGGAGGAGATCGAGGCGGCGCTGTTGCGCAGCGCCGTCGACAAGACGCGCGGCAATCTGGCGGCAGCGGCGCGCCTGCTGGGCATCAGCCGGCCCAAGCTGGAATACCGGCTGCGGCATCGCAGCGACACGTAGTCGCAAGGTGCTCGGAGCGTCCGGCGGCTACACTGTGCGGCTCCATCGTTCCGTCCGGCCTTCATCATGATGCTGCCCACGCTGTCCTTCGCCGGCATTCCGGCGTTTCTCGCCTACCTCGGGCTCAGTCTCGGCCTGCTGCTGCTGTTCGTGCTGATCTATGTCCGCATCACGGCGCATCACGAATTCGCCTTGATCAAAGAGAACAATGTGGCGGCGGCGCTGGCCTTCTCTGGCGCGATCCTCGGCTTCTGCCTGCCGCTGCATGCGGCGGTCAGCAACTCGATCAATCTGGCCGACTGCGCGATCTGGGGCGCGGTGGCGCTGATCGTGCAGGTGCTGGCCTACCTGGTTGCGGCGCTGACGGTGCGCGGCCTGTCGGAGCGCATCACGCGCGGCGAGCTGGCGCCGGCGCTGTTCACCGCCGCGCTGGCGGTCGGCGTGGGCCTCCTCAATGCGGCGGCGATGAGCTACTGATGAAGAAGATGAAGAAGACCATGAAGAGAACGCGCACCGCGCGTCTGCTGCTGATGGGGCTCAGCCCCCTGGTGCTGGCCGCCTGCAACAGCGGCACGCAGCACAATGCCAACCTGGGCGTGGCGGGCGAGGAACGCCTGTTCCGCAACGCCGAGGACTGCACGGCCTCGGGCGAACACAATGCCCGGGACTGCCAGGCTGCGTTCGAAACGGCCAGCGCCGAGCACGCCGCCAGCGCGCCGCGCTACGCCACCCAGCAGGAGTGCGCGACCCAGCACGGCGAGGCGGCCTGCACCGAGGAAAAGACCGCCAGCGGCCATTCCAGCTTCATGCCGTTCATGATGGGCATGCTGATGGGCCGGGCGTTCAACACCGGCTTCTCGCGTCCGGCGTATTCCGGCGACGCCGGGCAGCCGGTCAAGAGCGGCAACGGCCAGTACTGGTCGGGCGGCAGCAATCCGGCGCAGCGGCCCGGCACGCCACCCGGCCAGGGTCTGCCGCCGCCGCCCGCGCAGGGCAGGGTGGTGACACAGGCCCGCGCCGGTTTCGGGCAGAGCATGGCCAGCGGCGCCGGCAGCTGAACCGCATGCGACGGATGGCGATCGCCGAGCGCCCGCAGTGGCGCCGGCAGGCCGAGGAATACGGCTTCGATTTTCATACCATCGGCGGCCAGGCCTACTGGGACGAGTCGGCGTATTACGCGTTCTCGCTGCAGCAGATCGAGAACGACATCGAGGCGCCGACCGAGGCCCTGCATCAGATGGCGATGGCGCTGGTCGACGAGGTGGTCGACAGCGAACGTCTGCTGGCGCAGCTGGCGATTCCGCAGCCTTACTGGGAGTGGATCCGCGACAGCTGGCGGCAGGAGCGCCGCCATCTCTACGGGCGCATCGACCTGGCGTATTCGGGCCAGGGGCCGGCCAAGCTCTACGAGTTCAACTACGACACGCCGACTTCGCTGTACGAGTCGGCGTTCTTCCAGTGGTTATGGCTGGAGCAGCAGATCAGCCTCGGCGCGCTGCCGGCGCACGCCGATCAGTTCAACTCGCTGCAGGAGCAACTGGTCGAGCGGCTGGCGCAGCTCGGGCCCGGCCTTGCGCAGCCGCTGTATTTCTCGGCGGTGCACGGCCACGCCGAGGATCAGGCGACGATTGCGTATCTGCGCGACTGCGCCGAACAGGCCGGCCTTGCGCACGCGGTGATCGCCATCGAGGACATCGGCCTGTCCGCCGACGGCCGCTTCACCGATCTCGGCGATCAGGTGATCGGCAGCCTGTTCAAGCTCTATCCGCTGGAGGCGATGTTCGCGGAGTCCTTCGGCGCCGCGCTGCCGGGGTCCGGCGTGCAGCTGATCGAGCCGCCGTGGAAGGCGATTCTCAGCAACAAGGGCGTGCTGCCCCTGCTGTGGGAGCGGCATCGCGGTCATCCCAACCTGCTGCCGGCGCAGGTGTCGAGCGCGCAGGCGCTGGCGGCCGGCTGGGTGCGCAAGCCGTACTTCTCGCGCGAAGGCGCCAACATCTCGATCCGTACCGCCGACGGGCAGGCGCTGCACTCGGCCGGCCCGTACGACGGTGGCCCGACGATCGACCAGGCTTTCCATCCGCTGACGGCCTTCGGCGGCCGCTATCCGCTGATCGGCAGCTGGGTGGTCGGCGACCGCGCCGCCGGCATCGGCATCCGCGAGGACCGCACGCTGATCACGCAGAACAGCAGCTGCTTCGTGCCGCACGCCATCGTCTGAGCGGCGCGCGCTACTCGTCGTCGCCGCTCTTGAACTGCGCCGGATCGAGCCGGTAGCGGTTCAGCAGCTTGTAGAAATCGGTGCGGTTGCGCCGCGCCAGCCGCGCCGCGCGGCTGATGTTGCCGCCGGACAGTTCCAGCAGCTGGCGCAGGTAGTTGCGGGCGAACTCGTCGCGCGCCTCGTCGAAAGCCGGCAGCGACTCGGTGGTCTCGCCGAGGCAGCGGCGCACCAGCGATGCACCGATCACTCGGCTCGGTGCCAGCGCCACGCACTGCTCGATGACGTTGAACAGCTGGCGCACATTGCCGGGCCAGGCCGCTGCGGCCAGCACTTCCAGCGCTTCGGGCGAGCAGACGCGCCGCGCGGCGCCGTTGGCGCGCATCGTGTCCAGATGATGCGAGACGAGCGCCGGGATGTCCTCGCGGCGCTGTTCCAGCGGCGGCAGCTTCAGGCGCACGACATTGAGGCGATAGAACAGATCCTCGCGAAAGCTGCCGTCGGCGATGCGCGCTTCGAGATCGCAATGCGTGGCCGACAGCACCCGCACGTCGATGGGGATCGTGCGGGTTTCGCCGACCGGCCGTACCTCGCGCTCCTGCAGCACGCGCAGCAGCTTGGCCTGCAGGCCGGCCGGCATGTCGCCGATCTCGTCGAGGAAGATGGTGCCGCCGTGCGCGGCACGGAACAGACCGGGGTGATCGGCATGCGCGCCGGTGAAGCTGCCCTTGCGATGGCCAAACAGCTCGGACTCCAGCAACTCGGCCGGCACCGCCGTGCAGTTGATGGCGACGAAGGGTTTGCCGGCGCGGGCGCTGCCGTCGTGGATGGCGCGCGCCAGCACTTCCTTGCCGGTGCCGCTGGCGCCGGTGATCAGCACCGCGGAGTCGGTCTGGGTGACACGCTGGGCGTCGTCGAGCACGGCGCGCATCTGCAGGCTGCGGGTGACGATGCCGGGCGCCCAGCGCAGGCTGCCGCTGGCGTCGTCGCGCACATGGCGGCCGATGCAGGCCAGCAGCTTCTCGCGGTCGACGGGCTTGGTCAGGAAGTCGACCGCTCCGGCGTGGGTGGCGCGTACCGCGTCGGGAATGTCGCCGTGCGCCGAGAGGATCGCGACCGGCAGGCTCGGGTGACGGATCTGGATGCGGCCGAGCAGCTCGACGCCGTCGAGTCCGGGCATGCGCAGATCGGCCAGCACCAGTTGCGGGCGCACTTCGTCCAGCCGCATCAGCGCTTCCTCGCCACTGCCGGCGGCGACCACGCCGAAGCCCTCGGCTTCCAGGCGCAGCGTCAACACGCGCAGCAGCTTGGCGTCGTCATCGACCAGCAGGATTTGATTTCTTGCCATACCCATCGTTGTCCAGTGTCCTTTCGATCTCGACGATCTTGTCCAGCCGCTGTTGCAGCGCCTCGGCGCCGGCGTTGCATTGCGCCTCGGTCTTGAGTTCGGCGACGCGCAGGCGTGCCAGGGCCGCGTTCTCGCTCGATGCCGAGCCCTGCGCGTAGGCCTGCAGGCGCTTGCGAGCCTTGTCCGGATCGTGGCCGCTGTGCCCGGGCACGCTCTGCATCAGCGCGCGGCGGAAGTCGGCGTCGGCGGAATGCTTGTCACGGCGCGCGTTGCGCCACATCGTTTCGCGTCGTTCGGGCGTGGCGGTCATGGCTGTGGCCAGATATTCGACCGAGCTTTGCGCATCACTGCGCAACAGCGTGAAGGCCTGAGTGCTGGCGCAGGCCGTCAGCAACAAAGTGCTGAGGGCGAGGGCAGGGCCAGGCCAGGCGGAAGCGCGCGCCGGGCTCGGCGTCCTCGACCACCACCGTGCCACCGTGAGCCAGCGCCACTTCCTTGACGATCGACAGCCCGACGCCGGTGCCGCGGATGCCTTGCTCCTCGACTTCGGTGCCACGCACGAACGGTTCAAAGATGCTGTCCTTGTCTTCATTACTCACTCCGCGTCCGTGGTCGCGCACGCTCAGCTGGCATTGGTGGTCCGGCGCACTCGCCGCGATCTCGATCGTCGAGCCCGGCGGCGCGTGCTTGATCGCATTGGTCAGCAGATTGTCGAGCGCCAGGCGCAGCTGCGAGCGCTGGCCGTACAGCGACATCGGCGGCAGTTGCAGGTCGACGCGCAGCCGCCGCTTGGCCATCGGCAGGGTATGCAGCGTCAGCAGCTCTTCGACCATCGGCCGCGGCTCGAACCAGGCGCGCTCGCCGTGCTTGCGCTCCGAGCGCCACTCGGCATAGGCGAGCAGATTGGAGATCAGCGACTCCAGCTCCACCGTCGACTCGGCGAGGATGCCGGCGACTTCGCGCTGGCGCTGCGTCAGCTCGCCGAGCGTGCCGTCGCGCAACAGGTCGGCGCCTTCGCGCAGGCTCGCCAGCGGCGTCTTCAGCTCGTGGCTGACCTGGCGCAGGAACTGGTCCTTGTCGGCCTCCAGCTGCGCCAGACGGCGGCGCAGCCAGTCGAGTTGCTCGCCCAGCCGGCGCATCTCGCGCGGAAACTCGATCTTCACCGGGTGTGCGTAGCGGCCGTGGCCGAGCGCGGCGATGGTGCGGTAGAGGTCGCGCAAGGGCCGGGTGACGACGATCGAGAACACATACGCCAGCAGCGCCGCGAACGGGATCAGCGTGAGGGCCGACAGCAGCATCTCGCGGCGCGCGTGGACGGTGGCGCTGCGCAGGGCATCGAGGCGCTGATCGATACGACCGCGCGAACTGGCGACGATCGACTCGGCCAGCGGTTGCAGCGAATTGACGCCGCTGGAGGCGCTTTGCATCGCCCCGGGGTTGGCGGTGCCGGACTGCCAGTTCTGGCGGGCCTCGGCCAGACCGCGGCGGATCTGCGCGGCGTTTTCGGCGGTCTCGGTGTCCAGCTTGCGGCTCTCGATCTTGCGCAGGATGTCGCCGGCGATGTCGAAGCGCCGCTCGGCCAGCGGCAGCAGTGCAGGGTCCTGCAAGGCCTGGTACTGGCGGATACCGCGTTCGAGATTTTGCAGTTCGTCATTGAGTTCGTTGCCGGACTGGGCGACGGCGACGCCGTCGTCGATCAGGGCCTCGGTCTGCTGCGTGACCCGCTCCAGGGCCAGCTCGGCGAGCAGCAAGGCGGCCAGCAACGGCAGCGCTGCGAGGATGCAGCCCGCTGCGACCAGCCCTGTCATGGTTTTGGGTATTCGAATGTGCACGGCCGCCTGCTTGGACGATTCGCGAAAAGCCCGAACGAATCGCGAGTTAACGCGCGATTTGCACCCATCCGCGCTGAACTTCACATGAATATTTCTTCAGTGTTTTCCGTGCACTGAAATCGCCCGGCGGACTGTCTGCAGCTGGCGACACTGCGGCTTGCGGAGCACGCCACCGCATCGCGGTGTCGCTGATGGTGCGGCGCAACAACTGATTTGTAGGTGTTCATCGCCGGCTGATCGTCATAACGCGTCGTATTTGTGCAAATACATCAGGCGGAACGCCTGCGCTGGCCACCTCGGGTGCAGGCACGAAGCAGCGCGCCGCGCCGCCGCTGCGGCTGCTGTCGCCGAACAGCGACAGATGCCGATTTGTGCTGCGGCGCAGGTTTGCGCTCGCTCCTCACGCCGGCTGTCGCGCAATGGCGACAGCTTTTGCCGTCCGATCTGCTCCCGGCCGCTGCCGTGGCCCGCGGCTTCCAAGAGAAAATATTAAATATCAAAAGGATAGTGGCCGGTGGCACATGCGTTGCCCTTTCTGATCACAAGGCCGCGGCGGCTGAGGGGCGAAAAGCTCGTCAGCGATCAACACCGCAGCCCGGCGCGCAGCCCGGCGCCAGGCCCCGAACACCATGCTCAAGGATGAGGTGACTTCATGCAGACCCCGCCGCGACTTTTCCCGATGACCCAGGCCCGCGTCGTCGTGCCGGTATTGCTGGCCGGTGGCAGCGGCACGCGGCTGTGGCCGCTGTCGCGCGAGCAGCATCCCAAGCAGTTCCTGTCGCTGCTGGGCGCCGCCAGCCTGTTCCAGGACACGGTGCTGCGCAGCGACAAGATCGAGGAGACGGTCGGGCCGGTGGTGATCGGCTCGGCGCAGCACCGCTTCGTGATCGCCGAGCAGCTGCGCACCGCCGGCATCCGCGACGCCGCGCTGCTGCTCGAACCGGACGGCCGCAATACTGCCCCGGCCGCTGCGGTCGCCGCTCATTTCATCAACGAGGAGTTCGGTCCGGACGCGATCGCCTTCGTGATGGCGGCCGACCATGCGATCGCCGATCCGCAGGCGTTTGCAGAAGCGGTGAAGTCCGCGGTCGAGGCGGCCAACCAGGGCTACATCGTCACTTTCGGCATCAAGCCGACGCGCCCGGAAACCGGCTACGGCTATCTGAAGGTCAAGCCGGGCTCGCGGCTCGGCACCACGTCCGCGCAGGAGGTCGAGTGCTTCGTCGAGAAGCCCTCGCTGGATCGCGCGCAGCAGTTCATTGAGCAGGGCGACCACTACTGGAACGGCGGCATGTTCCTGTTCCGCTCGGGCCGCTTTCTTGCCGAACTGCGCCGGCTGGAGCCGGAGACCTATGTGCGCGCGCAGGAGGCGCTGCACAAGGGCAAGCGCGAGAGCGGCGCGATCGCGCTCGATGCCAAAGCCTGGAAGGGCTGCCGCAACGAGTCGATCGACTACGCGGTGATGGAAAAGACCGACCAGCTGGCGCTGGTGCCGCTCGACGCCGGCTGGGATGACGTCGGCTCGTGGAACTTCCTGGAGCGGCTGCCGGCCAACGACGCCGACAACAATCGCATTCGCGGCGACGTGCTGCTGGAGGACTCCCACAACAATCTCGTGCATTCCAGCGGCCGCCTGGTGGCGCTGGTCGGCGTCGACGATCACGTCGTGGTCGAGACCGACGACGCGATCCTGGTCGCGCCCAAGGACCGCGTGCAGGATGTCAAGAAGGTGGTGCAGAAGCTCAAGAAGAAGAAGCGCGTCGAGGCCGAGGCGCATCGCCGCGTCTACCGGCCCTGGGGCTTCTACGAGAGCATCGCGCTGTCCGACCGTTTCCAGGTCAAGCGCATCATGGTCAAGCCGGGCGAGAAGCTGAGCCTGCAGATGCACTTCCACCGCGCCGAGCACTGGGTGGTGGTCAAGGGCACCGCCAAGGTCACCTGCGGCGACAAGACCTTCATCGTCTCCGAGGACCGCTCGACCTACATCCCGCTCGGCAACACGCATCGCCTGGAGAATCCCGGCAAGGTGCCGCTGGAGCTGATCGAGGTGCAGACCGGCTGCTACCTGGGTGAGGACGACATCGTGCGCATGAGCGATTCGTACGGACGCACGGAAGGCAGCAATGCCGCCGCGGCCATCGCCAACGTCGGCGTCAACACCACGACCTAAGGCTCGGAGTTTTCCCATGGATTCACCATTCGACGCCAGCCCGCTGGCGCCGCGGGGGCCGGCTACGCCGCGAACCGCCCCGCAGCAGCCCGGCGAGACGCGCCTGGCCTGTTTCAAGGCCTACGACATCCGCGGTCGCGTGCCCGACCAGCTCAACGCCGACATCGCCTACCGCCTCGGCCTGGCCTATGCGGAGCGCTTCCACCCCGGCCATGTCGCGGTCGGCCGCGACGTGCGCGAGTCGAGCCCGATGCTGGTCGAGGCGCTGGCGCTGGGCCTGCAGCACGGCGGTGCGCAGGTGCTCGACATCGGTCTGTGCGGGACCGAGGAAATCTATTTCGCGGCGTTCCAGCCGGGTGTCGACGGCGGCATCATGGTCACCGCCTCGCACAATCCGATCGAGTACAACGGCCTCAAGCTGGTCCGCGGCGGCGCGCTGCCGATCTCCGGCGACAGCGGTCTGCGTGAACTCGAAGCCGCGGTCGCCGCCTCGCGCGCCAGGCCGATCGGCACGCCGCGCAGCATCCAGGCCTCGTTCCGTGATGCCTACGTGCGCCATCTGCTCGGCTACGTCGAGCTGCCGGCGCTGCATCCGCTGAAGATCGTCGTCAATCCGGGCAACGGCGGCGCCGGCCTGGTGGTCGACGCGCTCGAAGCCCACTTGCCGTTCCAGCTGTTGCGCCTGCACGCCGAGCCGGACGGCACGTTCCCCAACGGCATTCCCAATCCGCTGCTGCCGCAGAACCGTGCGGTCACCGCCGAGTACGTGCGGCAGACCGGCGCCGACTTCGGCGTGGCCTGGGACGGCGACTTCGACCGCTGCTTCCTGTTCGACGAGCGCGGCGAGTTCATCGAGGGCTACTACATCGTCGGCCTGCTCGCCGAGGCGATGCTGCGCCGCGCGCGCGCCGCCGATCCGGCGACGAGCCCGAAGATCATCCACGACCCGCGGCTGAGCTGGAACACCGTCGACATGGTGCGCGCCGCCGGCGGCACGCCGGTGCAGAGCAAGACCGGCCACGCCTTCATCAAGGAGCGCATGCGCGCCGAGAACGCCATCTATGGCGGCGAGATGAGCGCGCATCACTACTTCCGCGATTTCGCCTACTGCGACAACGGCACGATTCCGTGGCTGCTGGTGGCGCAGCTGATCAGCGAAACCGGCAAACCCTTGTCGCAGCTGGTCGCCGAGCGGCTGCGCCGCTTTCCGGCCAGCGGCGAGATCAATCGCAAGGTCGCCGACCAGGCTTCGACGATCGCCGCGATCGAGTCGCACTACGCAGCGGGTGCGCAGGCGATCGAGAAAGTCGACGGCCTGTCGGTCGAGTACGCCGACTGGCGCTTCAACCTGCGCGGGTCCAACACCGAGCCGGTCCTGAGGCTCAACGTCGAGTCGCGCGGCGATGCCGCCCTGATGCACAGCCGCACCGAGGAACTGCTCGCGCGGATCGGCGGCGAGCCGGCATGAACACCACGACACACCGCGTCACTTCCTTCACCACGCCATTCATCACTTGGGGTCTGCAATGAACATCAGCATTTTCGGCATGGGTTACGTCGGCGCGGTCTGCGCCGCCTGCTTCGCGGAACGCGGCCACACCGTCATCGGCGTCGACGTCTCCGCCGACAAGGTCAAGCTGATCAACGCCGGCAAGTCGCCGATCGTCGAGCCGGGTCTGGAAGAACTGCTCAAGGCCGGCGTCGACAGCGGCCGCCTGCGCGCCACCTCCGATACGCGCGATGCGATCGAGAACACCGAGCTGTCGATGATCTGCGTCGGCACGCCGAGCAAGAAGAGCGGCGATCTGGATCTGGTCTACATCGAAGCCGTGGCCCGCGAGATCGGCGAGGTGATCAAGCACAAGAAGACGCGCCATACGGTGGTCGTGCGCAGCACCGTGCTGCCGGGCACCGTCAACGGCACCGTCGTGCCGCTGCTCGAAGAGACCTCCGGCAAGCTCGCCGGCGTCGACTTCGGCATTGCGGTGAACCCCGAGTTCCTGCGCGAGAGCACCGCGATCCATGACTACAACCACCCGCCGATGACGGTGATCGGCGAGTGGGACAAGGCCTCCGGCGATCTGCTCGCCTCGCTGTACGAGCACCTGCCGGCCGAGATCGTCCGCAAGTCGATCGAAGTTGCCGAGATGGTCAAGTACTCGTGCAACGTCTGGCATGCCACCAAGATCTCGTTCGCCAACGAGATCGGCAACATCGCCAAGGCCGCCGGCGTCGACGGCCGCCAGGTCATGGAAGTGGTCTGCAAGGACACCAAGCTCAACCTGTCCGACTATTACATGCGGCCTGGCTATGCCTTCGGCGGCTCCTGCCTGCCCAAGGACGTGCGCGCGCTGACCTACCGCGGCACGCAGCTGGACGTCGACATTCCGCTGCTGAAGTCGCTGATGACCACCAACCAGGTGCAGGTCAAGAAAGCCTTCGATCTGGTCGAGTCGTTCGGCTCGCGCAAGATCGGCCTGCTCGGTCTGTCGTTCAAGGCCAAGACCGACGACCTGCGCGAAAGCCCTCTGGTGGAGCTGGCGGAGATGCTGATCGGCAAGGGCTACGAGGTCAGCATCTACGACAAGAACGTCGAATACGCGCGCGTGCACGGCGCCAACCGCGACTACATCAACTCCAAGATCCCGCACATTTCCTCGCTGCTGAAGTCCGATCTCGATGAAGTGATCGACGAGTCCGAGGTGCTGGTGCTGGGCCTGCGCGACAAGAGCTTCGAGAAGTACGTCAACGGCTCGCGCAATGAGCGCAAGGTGGTCGATCTGGTCGGCTTCATGCCGCATCCGTCGACCGAGGACATGCAGGGCATCTGCTGGTAAGGGCGGCCGTGACGACCTCGATCGCCACCGCCTTCGATCACCAGACACCGCGGCCGCCGGAAGCGCGGCCGCGGTGGATGGATGCCGCCGGCTGGCTGGTCTACGCCACCCTGCTGGTGCTGGTCGCGCTGCTGTTGCCGGCCGATGCCTTCGAGCCGGGCTCGGCGAACTACGTGCTGGCCATCGGCGCGCTGGGCGTCTGGCGCTACTCGCTGCGCATCATCCATTTCGTCCGCGCGATGCTGTTCCTGCACCGCGAGTATCCGCGCCTGCGCGCGCAGGTCGAGGCGATGGGCGAGGCGGCGGCGCCGTCGCGCGTGTACCTGATGGTGACCAGCTTCCGCATCGACGCGCAGACCACCGCCGACGTCTACCGCGCCACCATCGAGGAAGCGATCCGCTGCGGCTGGCCGGCGGTGGTGGTGGCCTCGATCGTCGAGATGAGCGATGAGCGTCTGATCACCGATCTATGGCGCCGCATCGCGCCGCCGCGCCGCGTGCGGCTGAAGATCGTCCGCGTGCCGGGCACCGGCAAGCGCGATGGCCTGGCGCAGGGCTTCCGCGCGATCTCGCGCGACATGCCGCCGCCCGACGCTGTGGTTGCGGTGATCGACGGCGATACCCTGCTGGAGCCGGGCGTGGTGACCAGGACCGCGCCGTATCTCAAGCTGATGCCGAACGTCGGCGGCCTGACCACCAACGAGTTCTGCAAGGTCGACGGCGGCTATGTGATGAGCGAATGGCACAAGCTGCGTTTCGCGCAGCGCCATCTCAACATGTGCTCGATGGCGCTGACGCGCCGCGTGCTGACGCTGACCGGCCGCATGTCGGTGTTCCGCGCCGACATCGTCTGCGATCCGAGCTTCATCGACGACGTGCAGAACGATCATCTGGATCACTGGCGTCTGGGTCGCTTCAAGTTCCTCACCGGCGACGACAAGTCGAGCTGGTACAGCCTGATGCGCCTGGGCTGGGACACCTTTTACGTGCCGGACGCGGCGATCAGCACGGTCGAGCATCCGCCCGACAGGAATTTCATCAAGGCCAGCCGCCAGCTGATGTTCCGCTGGTACGGCAACTCGCTGCGGCAGAACGGTCGCGCCACCGCGCTGGGGCCGCAGCGGCTGGGCTGGTTCACCTACTACGTGCTGCTCGACCAGCGGATCCTGATGTGGACCGGCCTGCTCGGCATCACGCTGGCGACGGTGGCGAGCCTCAAGTTCGGCATCATGTTCCTGGTCAGCTTCCTGCTCTGGGTCGGCGCCACGCGCCTGATCATGACCCTGCTGCTGGTGGCGTCCGGGCATCCGATCGGCCCGGCCTTTCCGGCGCTGCTGTTCTACAACCAGATCGTCGGTTCGATCGTGAAGATCCACGTCTCGTTCCGTCTCGACCAGCAGAGCTGGACGCGCCAGAAGACCAAGCTGGCGGTACAGAGCCAGAGCTTCCAGCAGCGCTTCAACTGGTGGTCTTCGCATTTGCTGATGTTCGCCGCCGTCAGCATGTTCGCGGCGGTCGCGCTGGCGATGGTGGATCTATGAGCGGACCCCATTGCAGCGCGACCGCGCGCCTTTTTTTCATCACCTTTTTCTTTATCTACGTCATAGGGAACGTGAGCCATGGATGACGGAATTTCTCCCCAGGTCGTGCACGAGGCCGAGGCCCAGCGCCAGCATCCGCGCGTGCGCATCCCAGGCACGGTGCAGATCGCGCTCGATGGCGGCGAGCAGCGCTACCCGCTGCACGACATCTCGGCCGGCGGCCTGAGCTTCATCGCCGGCAAGGGCAAGATCGACAAGAGCAAGACCTATCGTGCACGCCTTGCCTTCACCATCGCGCCGGTGGCCTTCGTGCTGCCGTTGAGCCTGCAGGTGCGCAACATCAGCCGCGACGCCGACGGTTCCGGCCAGCGCGTCGGCTGCGCGTTCCAGGACATCGGCACCCGCGAGATCGCGGTGCTGCATCAGCTGATCGGCGGCACGCTGGCCGGCGAGCTGGTGTCCACCGGCGACGTGATGACGGCGCTGGCGCGCGACAGCTTCGGCAAGCCGCGTCAGAACAAGGAGGTCAGCGCCGAGCTCGGCGGCAAGGCGCGGATGCGCGCGCTGACGACGACCGCGGCACTGTTCTCGCTGGGCGTGCTGGCCTTTCTCTACGCGGTCGGCAAGCTGTATGCGATGGCCTTCGTCACGCGCGCCTCGGCGGCCAAGATCGCGGCGCCGAGCTTCACCGTGGCGATGCCGCGCGATGGCACCTTCTTCAGCTTGGTGCCGGAAGACGGCAAGGTCGGCAAGGGCCAGCCGCTGGGCTCGTTCCAGGCGGCGATGCTCGACGTGGTCAACACCGATCTGGGCGCGCTGAAGCTGTCACCGGAGCAGCTCTCACAGCTGATGGGCGACCAGCTCAAGGGCACGCTGTCGAGTCCCTGCGACTGCCGCATCCAGCAGCAGTTCGCGTTCGACGGCCAGTACGTCAACCGCAGCCAGCCGCTGTTCGAGCTGGTGCCGGCCGACGCCGATCCCTACGTGGTGGCGCGCTTCCGCTTCGATAGTCTGGACAAGCTGCCGATCGGCCAGACCGTGGCGTTCACGCTCAACGGCGAAAGCCACCCGCGCTACGGCAAGGTCAAGGATGTGCGCCTGCTGTCTGCGGCGGGTGCTGCGGAAGCCAGCTCCAGCGACATCCGCGGGCTCAACAATGCCGGTTCGATCGCCGACGTGATCGTCTCGATCGAGCCCAATCAGAAGATCGACCACCAGCTGATCAACCGCCCGGTCGACGTCGAACTCAGCGGCGGCGTGGCGCTGTCGTCGGTGTTCGCATCGATCGGCGACAAGCTGCAGGCGGCTTCCGCGGCGCCGGCTTCCGCGCAGTGATCATGCGCCGCGCCATGCTCGACACGCGCTCCGCCGTGCTGCTGGCGGTGCTGGCCACGGCCGGCGGTGCCGGCCTGGCGGTGGCGGCGACGCCCGCCGCGCCCGCGCCGGCAGCTTCGCCCGCCGCGCCGGCCAAGGCGCTGCTGCCGGACCTGCGGCGCGGCCAGCTGGCCGCCAGCGAAGGCCGGCTCGATGCGGCCGAGGCCGATTTGCGGCCCCTGGCCGAGCGCGGCTATCTGGACGCGCAGATCGCCCTCGCTCGCCTGTATGCGCGGATGGGCGCGCCGGACCGGGTGGAACAGGCGATCGGCTGGCTGCGCGTCGCCCACCAGCGCGCGCCGGATGCGGTCGCGGTGCCGCTGGGCCGCTTGCTGCAGAAGCAGGGCAAGCCGGAGTCGCTCGACGAAGTACGGGCGCTGCTCGGCGCCGCCTACGCCCGCAATGGCGACGTCGACGCGCTCAGCGGCCTGATCCGCCTGTATACCGACTATCCCGATCGCGACATCGACAAGCAGGCGCCGGCGCTGGTTGCCAAGGCCGAGAAGCTGCGCGATCCACAAGCACTGTCGGCCGCCGTCAACTGGTATCGCAAGGCGCCGGAGGTGGCGGAGCGCAATCGCAAGCTGATCGCGCTGTGCCAGAGCGCGCTGGATCAGGTGCCGGAATGCTATGTCGATCTGACCCAGGTCGCGCGGCTCGGCAACGACAAGAACAAGCTGAAGAAGCTCAGCGACGGCGCGATCGCCGCCTACGAGCAGCGACGCCTGGCGCCGGAAACCCTGGCGGCGATGGCGCGGGCGATGGTCGACGTGGCCGACGAGAACGGCGCCGAAGGCGGCGGCGCCACCAGCCCGGCCGCCGCGCGCACCGCGGCCGCCGCGCCGCTGCCGGTACGGGTCTCCGATATCGCCGACGACGAACACGCCGCCGACCTGCAGGCAATGGACACCAGCGCCGCCGGCCGTGCCTGCGGCAGCGAAGCGCCCTTGCCGGCGCCGGCGAGCGGCGATGCCGCGGCGCAGGCCCCGTCCGGCAGCGTCGAGGCACAGGCGGAGCTGGCCGACGAGTTGCTGGCGCGACTCGCCAAGGGGCCGGTCGACGGCCAGGTGCACGCCGCCGGCGTGGTCGCTCGCTATCCCTATCTGCAGCCGGGACTGGACGTCGAGCAGCTGCTCAAGGCCGGCGTCGCGCAGAACATCGGCGCGGCGCGGCTGTATCTGGGCCAGCTCTATCTGCAGGGCGCGCGCGTCCGCCGCGACCCGGACGCGGCGCTGCAGCAGCTGCAGGCGGCGCTCGACGATCCGCTGACGGCGCTGCAGGCGCATTACTTCATCGGCCGCCTCTACCTCTACGGCTACCTCGACGAAGCCCAGCCGCTGCTGGCGGCGCAGCACCTGCTGTGGGCGGCGCGGCGCGGCTATCCGCCCGCCGATACCGCGCTGGCGCGCCTGTTTTCCAGCGGCAAGGGGGTGTGCCCGAACCTGAAGAACGCCTACGTGTTCGCCCAGCTCGGCGCCCGCGGCGGCAGCGCCGCCGCGGCCGAGCTGGCGGCGCGTATCGCTTCCCAGCTCGACGCCGAGCAGAAGAACGAGGCGGTCGCGCTGCTGCAGTCGGAAAGCCAGGCGCGGCCGTCCAACTACGAGATTCCCGCGACGATGACCGCGCAGCCGCAGTCCGGCTCGCGCCTGCAAGACCTCCCGAACAACAACGATGCGGCGGACAAGGCCACGGCAGACCGTGCGCCGACAGCGCCGCGCAAGAACGGAGATGCCTCATGAATTCTGATACGCGCCAGCACCCCGCCTTCAAGCGCAAGGCGATGACCCTGGCCGTGCTCGCCGGCTTCGGTGCCGCCTGCGCGGCGGCGCTGCCCCTGGCGGCGCAGGCGGTGGAGCTCGAATACCGGCTCAAGGGCACGTTCGCCGGCGTTGCCGACGGCGGCCGCGACCTGGGTCTGCTCGACGCCGACGACACGGGTGAAGGCTTTGTCGACTTCACACCCTGGGTGCATCTGCAGTTCAATCCGGACTGGGCCGCCTTCGTCCGCGTGCGCGGCTACGCCAGCACCGGCGAGCTGCTGCAGCCCGGCAGCGACGACAACAACGCCACCGTCAGCGACGAGGACGGTTTCGTTGCGCTGCGCGAGGCATGGCTCGAATACGGCGGCCTCAGCAGCTACCCGGGCGAGGTGCTGCGGCTGGGCCGCCAGCGCATCCGCGGCGACGACGCGCAGTTCTTCGATCAGGACATGGATGCGCTGCGCTGGATCTTCAACACCACGCTGCTCGATGCAGAACTGGGCGTCGCCCACCAGTTCGACAGCTATCGCACGGACAATGTCGACATCGCGCTGACGCAGAAGGACCGCAGCTACGCTTTCGGCAATGTCGCCTGGGACTGGTCGCCGATGCAGCGCGTCGGCCTGCGCGCGGTCTATGCGCACGACGACAACGACCTGCCCGACGACGGCGAAGCCTTCGATCCGCGCCAGCGGCCGTGGCGCAGCAAGCAGGTCTGGGCGGGCGTGTTCGCCGACAACCACGTCTATGACTGGAAGCTCGATCAGCCGCTGAGCTACTGGGTATCCGCCACCTACCTGGGCGGCACGCGCGAAGTGGCCCTGCAGGACACCGGCGGCCTGTTCCCGAGCCCGGACGGCACGCCGGTATCCGCCGGCCGCGTCAAGGAGGACGTCAGCGCCTGGGCCGCCGAAGCCGGCCTGCGCGCCCGCGTCGCCGGGCCGCTGCGCGCGGGTGCCGCCTACATGCACAGCAGCGGTGGGCCGGCCAGCGATCCGGGCAGCCAGTACGAGCAGACCGGTGCGCAGAGCAACTACTCGCGCTTCACCGGCACGCGCTCGCAGATCTACCGCTACAACGAGGCCTTCCGTCCGGAGCAGGGCAACCTGCAGGCGGCGACGCTGTTCCTGTCGACCAGCGTCGGTGCCTACGACGCCAGCCTGGTCTACAACAACTTCCGGCGCCCGCGCTCCTGGGGACCGGTGATCAGCAACGGTCTGGTGGTGACGCCGGCCACGCAATCACATGATCTGGGCGAGGGCGTCGATCTGGTGCTGACGCGCTACTTCTCGCTCGGCGCACCCGCCGACGCACCGCGCTACACGCCGCAGGAAATCGGCGACAGCTCGCTGCGCCTGCGCGGCTCCTGGTTCAAGCCCGGCGATGCCTACAACGCCACCACGCCGGAGGCCAGGGACGCCAAAGATGACTACCGCGTCACGCTGGAGCTGACGCTGTGGTACTGAAAACGAAGCCGAGCTGGCCGGGCCGGGCGGCGCTGTTCGGCCTGCTGCTGGGCTCGATGGCCAGCCTGCCGGTACTCGCGCAGATCGACGGCGATGCGGCGCCCGAGGAGCCGGACGTGATCGCGCCGAATGTGCCGGATGCGGCGGCGGCGGCGCTGAACGCATTCGACAGCGGCTCGCCGGACAGCGAGATTTTCGACGCGCCGCCCGACGATCCGGGCGAGCGCTACCAGACCGACGGCTCCGATCAGGACAACTTCAATCTCGACGATCGCAAGGCGCTCGAAGCGGCGTTCCGCGACTACGCGATCGAGCCGCTGTCGGGCGCCAGCCTGCATCTGTCGCCGCCGACGCTGCCGGATCTGTCGCGCTATACCGCCGCCAACGCGATCGCCAAGATCGACAAGCGTCGCAAGGGCCGCGCGAGCGTCGAATCGGTGCTGAATACCACGACCTTCCGCGGCTTCATGGGCACCGATGAGCGCATGCGCCAGTGGGCGGC
>CAMLDZ010000019.1 GCA_946478985.1 uncultured Solimonas sp. | reverse complement strand
TAGCTATTGGCGCTCGAATCCCTTGCATGGGGCGAATCTCTCGCTGTTCGTAACCGCAGTAGATGAAGTGCTAAGGCAAGACCCTGACCTCGAAAATGCGGCTTTCCAAATCTTGGATTTAAGCGCGCCGGCAATCGACCAACCGCGGACTCTCAAGGTGATCGATTCGCGGGATGTCCCCCGACTCTCCAAGTCAGATCTCGATCTAAAGCTTCAGATTTTCGCAGAAGGTTTTTTTATCGCGGAGAGAGTACTTTCTTCGGACCCCTCCCTCGGGCAACGCGCCGACAAGCCCGCACCAGATGCGAATGACAGCCAAGGCGATTTATTTCCAGCGGAATAGCAAATGTAGACGCAGGGTGGGTTGACGCAGCGTAACCAGCCGTCTCGTAAGCACTACCACCACAACAGAAGCTGTCAGGTCACGATCCGCCCTACTCTGAAATGACGACGCCCCGGGGCAGCATGAATAGCTGGCCCGGGGCGCTGGTTCAGCCAATGACTGACGTTTCAACTCCGGTCAGCCACGCGGATTTCAGGACCCGCTCAGAGCTGGATGCTCAGCCGCTCACCCTTGGCACGCGAGACGCACAGGCACAGATGCGTGTTGGCCGCCTTCTCGGTCTCCGAGAGGTAGGCATCGCGGTGATCCACCTCGCCGCTCGCCACGCTGACCACACAGGTGCCGCAGGTGCCCTGCATGCAGGCGTACTTGGGCTCGACGCCGGAGTGCTGCAGCGCGTCGATGATGGTCTGATCGGCCTTGACCGGGATTTCCTTGTTGGAGCGCGCCAGGTGCAGGGTGAAGGCGTGGTTGACGCCATCCGCGGCGATCGGCGCGGAGAACGATTCGATGCGGATGTTCTCCGGCAGCCAGCCTTGCTGCACGGCGGCGGCGCTCAGCCAGTTCATGAAACCGCTGGGGCCGCAGATGTAGATCTGCGCTTCGGGGTCCGGCTTGGCGAAGATCGCCTCCGGTGACAGCGAGGAGCGGCCGTTGTCACGGTCCAGATGGATCTGCACATGCTTGGCGAGACGGCTGACGGCCAGCTCGTCCTTGAACGGCACGGCGTCTTCATTGCGCGCGCAGACGTGCATCTCGAAATCCTTGCCGAGGCGGATCAGGCGATGCGCCATCGCCAGCATCGGCGTGATGCCGATGCCACCGGAGATCAGGATGAAGCGCTTGGCGTTCTCGTACAGCATGAAGTTGTTCTTGGGCGGGCCGATGCGGATGACATCGCCTTGCCGGAGCGCGTGCATCGCGCGCGAGCCGCCGCGGCCGTTGTCATCGCGCTTGACGGCGACGCGGTAGCGGTTGCGGGCGTCGTCATGCGCCACCAGCGAGTACTGGCGCGCCAGCGTGTCGTTGATGAACACGGTGACGTGCGCGCCGGCCGCGCCTTCCGGCAGCAGGACATCGGCATCGGTGGGCTCGAACTCGAACGCGCGGATCTCCTGCCCCACGTCACGGACGCTGACCACGCGCACTTCGATCGGCGCAGTGGCTTCGTCGCCCGGCACGTAGATCTCGCCTTCATGTGGCTTGAGCCAGCCGCGCTGCGGCACCGCCTGCTTGGCCAGCACGCCATTGGCGAGGTTCCACACGCGGCGGTAGCGGTACCACGGCAGGTGCGGTAACAGGTGATGAATGTGGTGGTTTTCCTGGCCGAACATCAGGCCGCGCAGCGGCGAGGTCTCGTAGATGTGCACCGTGGCCTGGAACGGCTCCCTCTCCCAGGTCATGCCGTGCGGGTGCTGGATGTGGGCAAAGGTGTAGGCCACCAGCCCCAGGCCCAGGCGCTGCGGCAGCACGTACAGCAGCAGGAACTCGGCCCAGTACGGCGAGGCGAGGAACAGCACGTGCATGCCGATGACGGTGACCATCATCACGTACACGTACATCTTGATGCGCGGCGACCAATGATCGCGGCCGTTCTTGAAGAACCAGACCAGCCAGTGGATGTCGGTGAACATCAGGTAGGAGATGCCCGCCCACTTCGGCACGTCGACCAGGCCGGCGTCCGGATCGCGCCCTTCCTGGCCCACATAACGGTGGTGGTCCATGTGGATCGCGCGGAACGCCGGCATGTTCATGCCCGGCAGCAGGATCTGCCCCGCCGCGGTGCCGAGCAGGTCGTTGACGAAGCTGTCCGAGGACACCGCGCGGTGCGAGCCGTCGTGCATCGGCGTGAATGCCAGGAACACGGCGACGATGTTGAACGCCACCGCCAGCCACCAGGGAATCGCCTCGACCATGTAGCCGTAGCAGGACAGCGCAAACGTGCCTAGCGCGGCGAAGGTCAGGAAGATCTGCACAAAGTCGAACTTGTGCATGCGCATCACGTCGTCGTAGTGCGGGTCCTGGGTGATCTGGCTGAGCACTTCGCGGACGGCGTGGTTGGCGGTGACGGGCATGTTCGGCCTGCTTGTCTATTGTGGAAATGAATGTCCGGGCGCAAGGGGCAGCGGAACGCTGTGCCTCCCAGACAGACAGGAGCGCCATTCTATTCCAACTTAAAACAATATCCATTGGACGCAATCTTCCTCTGCAAACAATCGGCGTCCGGCGACGGACGCCTGGAGCGGGACATGACAGCGCGCCAATCAGATGCAAACCTATGTGCCGCTCATATCGCCTCCTGGACCCACGATGCCCGCCGCGCCGACGCCCTCCATTCCGCCCGCTGCGTTCCGCTTCCTGAAGGACCTGAGCAAGAACAACAATCGCGAGTGGTTCACCGAGAACAAGGCACGCTACGAGCGCGATCTGCGCCAGCCCTGCCTGGCCTTCATCGCGGCGCTGGCCACGCCGCTGCAGAAGATCAGCGAGCACTACGTGGCGGACCCGAAGCCAATGGGCGGCTCGCTGTTCCGCATCCATCGCGACACCCGCTTCTCCGCCGACAAGTCGCCCTACAAGCTGCATAGCGGCATGAGCTTCTACCACGCGGCCACCAAGGCGACGCCGCGCGGCAACGCCTCCGGCAATGCGGCTTTGGGCCGGCTCGACGCGCCGGTGTTCTACCTGCATCTGCAGCCGGGCCAGTGCTTCATCGGCGCCGGCCTCTGGCACCCGCAGCCGCAGAGCGTGAAGCTGGTGCGCGACTACATCTGCAACAACCCGCTGAGCTGGAAGCGGGCGACGCAGGAGGCCAAATTCAGCAAGGTCTTCGCGCTCGACGGCGCCACGCTGTCGCGTCCGCCGCAGGGCTACGATCCCAGGCACGAGTTCATCGACGATCTCAAGCGCAAGGACTTCGTCTGCATGGCATCACTGGACGAAGCCCAGCTCACCGCGCCGGATGCAATGAAGACGGTGATCCGCCACTTCACGCTGGCGGCGCCGTTCGTAGACTGGCTGTGCGGAGCGCTCGATCTGGAGTTCTAGCTTCGCCCGCCCGCACCGCCAGCTCCCTTCCCCCGACAGACCCGAGTGACAACAGAATGAGGTTTGCGCTGACAGCGGCCGCCGTGTGCGCCTGCCTGATGTTTGCGGGCTGCAGCAGCTTGCAGACGCAGGAATCCGGCAGCTGGAGCGGCTATACGGAGGTGGGCGAAGCCTCCTTCTACGCCAACCGCCATCAGTCGAAGAAAACCGCCAGCGGCGAGCGTTACGACGCGGACAAAAAGACCGCGGCACACCGCAAGCTGCCGTTCGGCTCGCGGCTCAAGGTCACCAATCTCAAGAACGGCCAGAGCGTGGTGGTACGAGTCAATGACCGCGGGCCGTTCGCCAAGGGGCGCCTGATCGATCTGTCGCGGTCCGCTTACGCCAGCATCGGCAGCCTGTCATCTGGCGTCATCCGCGTCCGCGTCGAACTGCTGGATTAGCGCAATCGGCACGCAGGCCGCACACTGCAGGCGCATTCGACGCGGCGCGGGAGGCAGTCTTGGACACGATGGAGTGGCTGCTGGCGCTCTGCCTGGCAGGCGTGACGCTGACGCTGGGCCTCCGGCAGCTGCGGCTCGGCGATGTTGCGGCGCTGTCCTGGATCGCTGAGCGGCTGGCGCGTTTCCGCCCGCCGGAACTCAGCGAGCTGGCGGACCGCCCGGTGGCGTTCGGCCGCACGATGCTGTGGCTGGCGGTGCGTGCAGACAGCCCGGCGCAGGTGGCGGCGGCGCTGTACATCCAGAACATCGCCTATGCCAACTGGACCACGGGCGTCGCCTCGGCCTACGACCACGGCATGCGCACCGGCAGCGTGTTCCTGTCGCCGCGCGTCGATGGCTGGGTACTGGTGGCCGGCGGCCTGCCCTACCCCGGCGGCGCGGCGGGCGACAGGCAGCTGGTGGATCTGCTGAAGCATCTCAGCCGCCGCTTCGGCGAGGTACAGTATTTCGGCTCACATCTGGCGGCGCGCTGGCACGCCTGGGCCAAGTGGATCGACGGCACGCCGGTACGCGCGTTTGCGCATCGCGGCGACGAGCCCGAGGCGTTCTGGAACATCGGCGCTCCGACGCAACAGGAATGCGACCTGGGCCTGGCCGCCACTACGACCGATCACTCGCCCGACGAGTCGGACGTGATGCAGCTGGCCGGCGCCTGGAGCATCGATCCCACGCAGCTGGAGACGCGTGGGCTGCCGCGTGCGACAGGCATGTACGCGGAGATCCTGGGCGCTCGCTGAGCGGCGGCACGCATGCTGGCCCTGCTCGATCAACTGCTTCTCGACCGCAGCCGCGCCACGGCGTGTGAAGGCTGGCGTCGCGGCGTGATCGAGCTGTGGTGGTTCGGCATCAAGGAAGCCCGCGCCTGCCTGTTCGCGGCGATCATCTTCGGCTCGATCCTGCTGGTGCCGCGCGCGGGTGTGCTGGGCCTGGCGCGCTACGACGTGCTGCTCGCCATTGCGCTGTTCGCGCAGCTCTGGCTGGTCTGGCGTCGCCTGGAAACACTGGACGAGTTCAAGGCGGTGATGGTGTTCCACGCACTGGGCTTTGCGCTGGAAGCATTCAAGGTTTCGGCTGCCATCGGCTCCTGGCGCTATCCGGAGGCGGCTTTCAGCAAGCTGCTCGGCGTGCCGCTGTTCTCCGGCTTCATGTACGCCGCCGTCGGCAGCTACATGATCCAGGCCTGGCGCCTGCTGGATCTGCGCATCGAGCGCCACCCGCCGTACTGGATGAGCTGGATCGTCTCCGGCCTCATCTACGCCAATTTCTTTACCCATCATTACCTGCCCGACATCCGTATCCCGCTGGCGACGCTGACCCTGGGCCTGTACGCGCGCTGCACGGTAGTGTTCAGGCCGCTGGATCGCGAGCGGCGCATGCCGATGGTGCTGGCTTTCGTGCTGATCGGCTTCTTCCTGTGGGTGGCGGAAAATTTCGGCACCCTGCTCGGCGTCTGGCAGTACCCGCATCAGTTCGGCGCCTGGGCGACGGTACATGTCGGCAAATGGGGCGCATGGTCGCTGCTGGTGATCATGACGTTCTCGATCGTGGCGCAGCTCAAGCACATCAAGGCGACGATCCAGCTGCATCGCTGACTGACCAATCCGCCTCCGCTCTGGACCACCGGCCGCTGACGGCCGGTCAATGCTGAAGCGTGCACCTATTTTGTAGCACACTACAAATGTGTAGCATTGGCCAATCACAAAGACGATCTCCCGCGAATCGGCCGGGAAGATGACGCGACGGGATTGGAACCCGAGGAGAGGATTGATGAGATACCGTTCCACGCTGCGGTGGCTGCTGGCTGCTTGCCTGGTGGCCGCTGGCATACACCGCGTGCAGGCCGCCGAAGGTGGTCAATCCAATTATCCGTATGGCGCGCTGACGTCCTACGCAGCCCTGATGCCGGCGGTGGACGACACCATGCTGCTGGGCTATGTCGCGCAATACGGCAGCGACCGCGTCGTTGACGCCGACGGCAACACCATTGCCGGGCTCGATGTCGGCTTCGTGGCGCTGGCACTGCGCCTCGTCCATACTTGGAAGAAGCCGTGGGCGGGCTTCAACATGAGCAGTGGCGTGACGCTGGAAGGCCTGCATGTGCAGGTCGAGGCCAATGGCAACAAGGACCGCTCGACGGGCGCCACGATGTTCGGCTTGGAGCCGCTGTATCTGACCCGCGCGTTCGGCAACTTGCACTTCCTGACCGGCCCGGTGCTGTACTTCCCGCTGGGCAGCTACAACGCCGGCGATCTCGCCAACAGCACCCTGCCATTTTTCTCATGGGCCTATCAGCTCAATCTGAGCTGGCTGCCGACGCCACGCTGGGATCTGTCGATTGCGTCCCTGGTCGAGTTCAAGTCCCGCAATACGCAGACGCGCTACGAATCTGGAGACCAGGGCGGCGTCACCTTCGGCATCTCGCATCGCCCATTTGCGGACATCCGTTGGGATATCGGCGTCACCGGCTTCTTCACCGAACAACTGCAGGATGATCGCGTGGGCGACAGCCGCGTAGCCGGTGGCGGCCGCACGCGCAAGCTGGGTATCGGCCCCAAAGTCGGTTTCTGGTTCACGCCTCGGAGCACCGTGATGCTGCAGTGGCACTCGGAATCCAAGATCGACAACGCGCCTGAAGGCGATCTGCTCTGGCTGGAATTCGGCTTCCCGCTGTAGCCGCCGCAACGGCTGCTTTGGCGCGGTGACTCAGGCATCATCTCGCCCGACCCACGGCCTGCCCGTACCCGCCATGTCGCTACGAGAAAAGCAATCCGCCAACCGGCGTCGCCAGATGCTCGATGCCGCCGAGGCGCTGATCCGCCAGAGCGGCGGCACCGAGTTCTCGATGCGCGTGCTGGCCGCGCACGCCGAGGTCAGCCCGACCACGCCGTACAACTTTTTCGGCTCCAAGGAAGGCCTGCTGTTCGAACTGCTGACGCGCAATCTGCATGCGCTGATGGAAGAAGCGCTGGCCAGCCTGAACCAGGATCCGATCGAAGCCGTGATCGAGGCCGGCGAGGCCGCGGTAAAGATCTTTCTTCGTGATCCGGTGCTGATGCGCCCGCTGTATCAGATCTGGTTCGGCATCAATGATCCCTTGCGGCATCCCAAGTTCCTGGGCGAAGCCTTCGAGTTCTACCGGGCAGCGCTGACGCCGGCGTTACAGAAGAAGCTGATCAGCGAAGCCGAGCATCTGATGCTGGCCAGCGCGCTGATGTCGCAGTTTCTCGGCGTGCTCGATCTATGGATCCATGAGGATATCGACGACCACTGGTTCCTCGCGCAGATCGCCTATGGTTTCGGACGCCTGCTGTGGCCGGCGGCGCGCGGCAAGAGTCTGGAACGGCTCAAGGTCCGCCTGGCGCTGGCCGAGGCGACGCTGGTGGGGCAGAAGCCGCCGCCCAAGTTCGTCGGCTGACGAACCCGCTTACCGCCGCGCGGGCGAGCATCGCCGCGCCGCCATCGCGTCTCGGCGCCCAGCCGCCCTGCAGGTCCCTGCGCGGCCTCAGCGCCGGCGCACGCCGGCAATGCGGTCGCGTGACTCGTCGCCGCCTTCGTTGGCTGGGGCGGCCACGCTGTCGATGCCCGTCTCCAGGCGATCGGCGCGCGGCAACAGGTCATCCGCGGGTCGCTTGAAGCGCTTGTGTATCCAGCGGTACTGCTCCGGATGCCGCACCACGACGTCTTCGATCCAGCGGTTGATGCGCCTGCAGTCGCGCGCGAGATCCTTGCTGGGGAAATCGGCCCAGGGTGCGCCGATCCGCAAGCTGTAACCGCCGCCGGGATCACGCCAGAAGTCCAGGGTCATGACTGCGGCGTCGCCCAGTCGCGCGTACTTGGACGTGGCGGTGATGGTCGCGGCAGCGTGACCGAAAAGCGGCGCCATCACGCAGGGCTTGCCGGGATAGAAGCGATCCGGTGCATACCAGACGACGCGACCCTTGCGCAGACGCCGCACCATTTCCCGCACATTGCCGGCGTCGACCGGCGAACTGCGCGGATCACCGGCATGGCGCGCCCTCAGTTGCACCCAGTCATACAGGCGATTGCGCGCCGGCAAGTAGGAACCGTCAACGGGATGCAAGGTGCGCAGCAAGGCACCGACCAGTTCCATCGAGGTGCCGTGCGTCACCAGCAGCAGCACGCCACGCCCCTCGCAGCGGACACGCTGCAGATGCTCCAGGCCATCGACGCGATTGAGCAGCCTTGCCAGCCGCTGTCGGGGCCACCACCAGCCGATCAGCCGCTCCATGATGCCCACGCCGTAGGCCGTAAAGTTGGCTCTCAGCAGGCGCCGCCGACCCTCCGACGTATGCTGCGGAAAACATAGCTTGATATGACGGTCCGCTCGGCGGCGACGCAGGAACAGGAGATGATATTCAAGCGCGCCAAGCAGGGTGCCGGTCGCCATCAGCACGCGATACGGCATACGCGCGCACAGCGCGCCAAGCCCCAGCGCCATCAACGTCGGCCAGTATCGTGGCTTGAACAGACCCTGCGGTCTGGTCGGCACCGTCGCGAGCGACGCGTCCTCTTCGGGACGCGCGCTGCGGCGCCCTCGTTCCACTCGCATCCCCACCGCACTCCTGTGCTGCGCAGACGACACGGCCTTGGCCCGGGCCGTCTGAGACAACATCCATGTCAGCAGCACCATGCTGCGCGGCCCACCTTACCGCAGCGTTGCGGCCGACGATGCGGTTTTCTGTCAGCAGACTTACTGCGGCGGTGTCTGCTCTTGCGCCTGCGCTTGTGATTGCGCCTGGGGAGGCGGTGGCGATGCCGGTGGCGTCGATGCCGCTGCCGGCGCGAGCGTCTCGCGCTGCTGCGCCGCGGCATGCTCTTCCGGCGACAAGGGCAGAGCCTGCGCCTCGAGCATCACCTGGTTGATGACGCCCGGATCGTCGCGCAGCTTCAGGTACAGGTTGCCCTCGCGGCCCGGGTGCGGCACCGGCAGGGTCGAACCGGGGAAGCCGTGCGAAACCTGCACCGCCTGCTCGAATTGCGGATTGCCCGATATCGCGTCGATCAGGAACAGATCCTGGCCGCTGAGCTTGCAGGCGCGGGCCGGATCGGCCGGGCACTTGAGCGCCGTGAGCGCCGGCAGGCGCACCAGCGTTGCCAGCGGCTGCCAGTCGCCGGCGACACCGCCGACGATCGGCCGGAACTTCAGCGCGCCAAACGCGGAGAATCCGAACGCCCGCGCCGGATCGAGCGTGACCAGCGCCACACGCGAGTTCTCCAGGCGGATGCCGCCATTGGCGATGCTCAGTGTGGTCGTGAACGCCTCGTCGGCGGTGGCGATCTCGATCGCCTGGTCGCGTGCCAGCGATGCTGGCGTCTGCGCGCGGATCGAGAACGTCAGTCGCGCGTCCTGCGGCAGCAGTTCCTCGTTGGCGAGCATGATGTTGCTGTTGCCGCTCGACTGCGAATGGCTGACGCTCTTGCCGATCAGGCTGACGCGCGGCCGCGGCGCACTGACGGTGGCAGCTACCTTGGACACGCGGCCGTCGCGCAGCGTGACACGCGCCGACTGCCCGCCGTCGGCACGCAGGGTCGTCACCGCCTGGGCGTCGCGCGCGATCATCCGCAGTTCGTCATCGCTGCCGCGCGTCGACAGCTCGCCGGGCATGAACTCGACGCCGCCGAGCGACAGGCCGGCCACCTCGTCGAGGCGGCTGCCTTTGAGCACGCCCTGTGCATCGCCGGCGTGAATCAGGAAGCTGTCGAGACGACCGACGTTGGCGAACACCTGCAGCGGAATCGGATGCGGTTGCTCCAGCCCGGACTGCGCAATCAGCAGGGTCATCTCGCCGGGCTTGGCGTTCTGCAGCGGCAGCTTTACCTCGACTTCACCGGGTCGCACCGTCTTCCACTCCGCCTTCAGCTCCTTTCCGGCAGGGTCGCGCAGCATGATGCGGTCGACGCAGGACACACTGTCGGTGCGCAGATGGATGGTGTCCGGACGACCGACGACCAAGGCGTCCTGGTCGCCCTGCGCCAGGGCCCAGGCGTTGGCGCGCGCATTGCGCAGCTGGAAGCCCGGCCCTTGATACGGCTCGAAGCCCCAGTAGCCCTGCAGCGACGCGCGCACGGTATCGCCCAGGTCGACCGCCTGCAGTCCCGCCGTATTGACCACGTACCCGCCTTCCGCGGCGTCGGCACGCGCCGGCAGGCGGATGGTCTTGCCGTCCTTGCCGCTCAGCGTCAGCGTGATGTCGTGCGCGTAGTGCGTGGAGAACGCCAGCGGCGCGCCCTGCACCGGCAGCACCAGATCGTCGCGGCTGGCGCAGTAGATGTCGGCTGGCGCCACCGCGTGCAGCGGCGGCAGGCGCGGTTTCTCGACCGCCGGCAAGGCCACAACCATCACTGACTTGGGGTTGTAGAACGACGGCGGCGTGTTGAGTGTGAGGGCCAGCTTGTCGCCCTTGTGCGAGGCCAGCGCCGGGATGTACTGGTACTGCGCGGTGCTGAACGAATCGAAGATGCGGACGATGTCGAGCACCGAGGCGATGTACGGGCTGTAGACGCCGTAACCAAGCTCCGGCGTGACGCTGGCCGCCATCACCAGGTCGGCGGCGGGGCCCGAGGTCAGCGCATGCGCGATCGACATGCTGTGCCCGTCGTTGAGGATCAGCGCCTCCTGCCCCTGCGTCAGGCAGGCCGCCTGCAGCTGCGGGATCTTGTCGAGACATTTCTCGTCGACCTGGATCGCCAGGCTGCGCGCGAGCAGCGGCGCCGTCTCGCGCAGCACGGCCGGGTCACCGAAGCTCAGCGTGCGCACCGCATCCAGGTAACGATCCAGCCGCGAGCGGTCCAGCGTCGCCTGGTTGAGATCCTGCGAGGCGCGCACGAAGGCACCCGGCCGCCCCTGCACGGCGCTGACGATCCCCTTGAAGTCGCCATTGGTTTCCGGCGCCAGGAATATCAGCGCCTGCTGCGCGCCCTTGGGCACGGTGACCGTCAGGCCCTCCCGGGCGCATTTGCCCGTCCAGGTCTTGCACGGGAAGAACCACTTTTCGGGTGGCGGGTTGGTCGGCCCACTCAGGAATACCGCCACCATCAGATAGTGGGCCGACTGCGTGGCCGGAAACTCCGGCCTGATCCAGATGCGGTCGCCTTCGGCCAGGTTGGGCACCTCGGTCGCCGGCAAAAAGGTCTTGCCACGCGTGATCACCACATCGAGCGTGGGACCGGCGAGATCGAACGGCGCCGGTGGCCCGGCCTGCGCGGCGCCGCAGACGAGCAGCCACAGCAGCAAGAACAGACGGCGCGGGGTCACGGACATGCGGATCATCGGATGAAATTCGGCCAGACCGTGCTTGGATCGAAACCGTGGAATGAAGTTCGCCATGCCGCTCACCGGTAGCGGCCGACGATGAGCGCCCAGGTTTTCTCGGCTTCGACGGCGAACGCGCCGAAGGCCTGCCGCTCGACCGCCAGCCTCTTGCCGTCGAGCGCCGTGGCGGAGGTCCATGCGGCGGCCAGATCGCCGGCCTGCGCTTGCGCCCGGACCGTGGCATAGGTGAATCCGGTGCGGACGTCGACGAACGCTGCGGAGACGGTGGACGCCACCGCCGCCTCTTCAGGCTTGTCGCCCAGCGACAGCTTGCTGCGCGGCTCGTACTGCCGCGCCGCGGTCTTGAAAGTGGTGTCGACGGTGTAGGCGAGCAGGATATCCACCTGCATCTTCGCCGCCGCCAGACGCAGGTCATCCAGCGATTCGAAGCTCGCAGGCAGCAAGGCCGTATCGAGCGTGGAGGCGCGCGCAACCTGCGTCCACGCCGCCAGTTTCTGCAGCTGCGCATCGTCGAGCAGTTCCGCGGCATCGACTACGCTGAAGCGGCCCTCACCGATGCCGGCACTGCTGAACGAGACGTACTGCGGCGCCTGCACGCGGATCAGGCCGAGCCGTACGGGGAAGCTCGGCGACGGCTGCCGTGACACCTCGGCGGCAGCGCCGGGCGGATTCAGGTCGGCCAGCCGCGCCGCGCCGCCTGGCGTCACATAGCTGGCGCAAGCGCTGCACAGGCCGGCGGCCAACAGCATCGAAACGAGCGTTCGCAAATCCCTGACTCCTGAGTATCGACCGCGAAGTCTAATTCAGCGCAAACGACGATCCGCTGAACGCCAGCTGTGCGGCCGGACGCCCGGCCTGCGGGGATTTTCGCAAGGCTTCATGCCGATGGCGCCGGCCTGCGGTCGGGTGGCAGCGCGGCTGGCGAGCGGCACCGATGCCGCCGGTGACGGTTCCCGTGGTAGAACAGCACGCTCGTACGCCATACCGGAGTTCGCGATGCGCCCTGTCCTCGCCACCTGCACCCTGGCTCTGACCCTGCTCGCCGGCTGCGCCACAGCACCGGTCCCGACCGGGCCGGAAGCCGGCGCCGCTGCCGCCGCGCCTGACGCCGCGCGCATCGCCGCCGAGACCGAACGCCTCAACGCCTGGTTCGCCGAGAAGTACGAGGAGGAGCTGCGCTTCAGCCCGGTGACGCTCAGCTTCCTCGGCCGCAAGGAGCTGTACGACCAGCTCGACGATCTGTCCGAAGCCGCCGAAGACCGCAAGCTGGCCTGGCGCCGTGCCAGCGTCGAGGACCTCGAAGCCAAGTTCGACTACGCGCTGCTCAGCGACGAGGCCAAGACTTCCTACGATCTGTGGAAGCATCAATACGCCGACGAGCGCGCCGCCGCGCCGTTTCGTCTGAACAACTATCCATTCGAGCAGATGAACGGCGCGCAGTCGTTCCTGCCGACCTTCCTGATCAATTTCCATCGTGTCGATACGGAAAGCGACATGCTGGCCTACATCGCGCGGCTACGCGCCACGCCAAAGGCGATGGATCAGCTGCTGGAACGCGCGCGCAAATCGGCGCAGCTCGGCATCCGCCCGCCGCGCTTCGCGTTCGACGGCGTGATCGAGCAGTCGCGCAAGGTCATCGGCGGCGCGCCGTTCGGCAAGGGCAAGGACTCCGCGCTGTGGGCGGACGCGCAAGCCAAGGTCGCGGCGCTCGAAAAGGCCGGCACGATCAGCACCGCGCGCGGCAAAGAGCTCAAGGCACAGGCCCGCGAGGCCCTGCTCAAGGATCTCAAGCCGGCCTACGAACGCCTGATCGCCTGGGAGCAGAGCGAGCGCGCCAAGGCTCCGCGCAATGCCAGCGGCGTCGGCAGCACGCAGGCCAACGGCGCCGCGTTCTACGCGTTCCGCCTCGCCAACCAGACCACCACCACCCTGGGCGCGGAGGACATCCATCAGCTGGGCCTGGAGGAGGTCAAGCGCATCCGCGGCGAGATGGAGGCGCTGAAGGACAAGGTCGGTTTCAAGGGCGATCTGGAAGCCTTCTTCCGGTTCATCGACAACGACAAGCGCTTCCGCTTCGCCAACGATGATCAGGGCCGGCAGGCTTACCTGGACCGCGCCAACGCGGTGCTCGCCAACATCAAGCAGCAGTTGCCGAACTACTTCGGCCTGCTGCCCAAGGCGGACCTGGTCATCAAGCGCGTCGAGCCCTTCCGCGAGCAGCCGGGCGCCGCGCAGCATTACTACCCCGGCACGCCGGACGGTTCGCGGCCGGGCACTTACTACGTGCACCTGATCGACATGAACGCGATGCCCAAGCCGGAGCTGGAGGTCATCGCCTACCACGAGGGGCTGCCCGGCCATCACCTGCAGATTTCGATCGCCCAAGAGCTCAAAAGCATCCCGACGTTCCGCACTCAGGCCGGGTTCACGGCTTACCAGGAAGGCTGGGGCTTGTACGCAGAGTGGCTGGCCAAGGAAATTCCGAACACTTATCAGGACCCGTATTCGGACTTCGGCCGCCTCAGCTCCGAGATGTGGCGCGCCGTGCGGTTGGTGGTCGACACCGGCCTGCACGCCAAGGGCTGGACCGAGGACCAGGCGGTGAAGTACTTCGACGCCAACACCTCGATTCCGCTGACCGCGGTCCGCTCGGAAGTGCAGCGCTACCTGGTGATGCCGGGCCAGGCCACCGCCTACAAGATCGGCATGCTGAAAATCCAGGCGCTGCGCCGCAAGGCGCAGGACCAGCTCGGCGACCGGTTCGACATCCGCGCCTTCCATGACGTGGTGCTCGGCGGCGGCGCCTTGCCGCTGGATCTGCTGGAGCGCCGCGTCGACCAATGGATCGCCGTGCAAAAAACCTGATTCAAACCGCGCAACGGCAGGAGCTGCATCCAAGCGCCGCGCTGGGTCGTACGGGCTGTTACTGTATTGACGCAAACCAGCCGCCCTCGAGAGCGGCGCCCGCGGAGGAACGATGCCCATCCGTCACCTGCAGAGCACGGCGCTCGTGCTCGGCCTCGTTGCACTGTCGTCAGCCTGCACGACGGCGCGCAAGGACGATCTCTTCACCGGCTGGATGAAGCCGTACAAGGATTGCCGGGCCCTCTACGCCGAGATCGATGCGCGCGTCGACGCCGCCGGCGTGCGCGACTCCGGCTACTACCGCGTGCCGGGCTTCCCGTACTTGCGCACCGACCGCATGCTGTCCTCGTTCCGCCACGAGACCGCCACCATCGACGAGTTCGGCGGCTGGACGCGGCGCATGCGCGAGTTCGACCAGGAAGCGCGCGAGTTCGAGTACCAGAACCTCGGCTTGTCCGATCAGGAGCGCGCCGAGCTGCGCTACCGCCTGCTGACCTGCGGCCATGGCCTGGCCGGTATCGAGCTGGACGATCCCAAGGTGCGCGCCAGGCTAGTGAAAGCGGCGGTTCCGCCTGATGACTATTCGTTCACCAGCCGTGCCACGGGCATCTATCCGCTGTCGCTGCCTTTGCTCAAGGCGCATGTCGGCAGCCAGCAGCGCCAGGTGATCGCGCAATCGGCACCGGCCCCGGCGACCAGCGCGCTGCAGCTATGGCGCGCCGCCGAGGTCGAGGACGCGCAACTGGCGCAGGAAGGTTTCACGATGTCGCAGCCGGACGAGCTCGGCTTTCCGGGCATCGTCGATTCGGCGTGGCGCGCCCTGGCTGCCGCCCATGCGCCGCTGCTGCTGATCGAAAGCATTGCCGAGCACGAGCAACCCGGCACGCCGCGCTGGACCGCCGACGGCGTCGGCGTCGATACCGCGACGCCGCAGTTGCACTACTACATCACCTTCACGCGCTTCGGCCCGCAGCGGCTGGCGCAGATCAATTACTTCATCTGGTTCCGCGCGTCGGCGCAGCGGCGGGCGGCAACGCCGCGGGCCGACATCGACGGCCTGATCTGGCGCGTCACCCTGGATACGCAGGCGCAACCGCTGATCTTCGAGAGCCTGCACGCGTCCGGCAGCGATCACCGCTGGTTCCCAGTGCAGGATCTGGCGCTGCGTCAGAACAGCGGCCTTCTGAGCGAGCCGCCGTTGCTGCCGCAAGGCCGCGTCGCCGCCGGCCCGGTGGCGCTGCAGATCGAGGCCGGCAGTCATCAGCTGCGTCGGGTCACCACCCCGCCGGCCGACCGCGACGCCCGCGAGTACGTACTGCAACGCTACGAGGACTTGTTCACGCTGGCGCGTCCCGAAGGCGGCAGCCGCAGCCTCTACGACGTGCGCGGCATGATTCCGGGCAGCGACGCCGGCACCTCAGGCTGGCAGTGGATCAGCGGTCGTCCGCAGGCCGGCGCCCTGCGCGTGCTCGGCCACCACGCGATCAGCAGCGTCGGCCGTCGTCATTTCGACGACCCCTTCCTGCTCGAAAGCTATTTCGAGTGGCGCGGCGCAGCAGGTATCGCCGGCGAAACCGCTGTCCCCGCGCAGTCGGCGCTGCCCGTATCCGCACCCTTGGCGGAGCACCCGCCCTAGCCCTGGCCCTGACCGTGAAGCCGCAGCCGACCGACCGCCCATAGCGAAAGCAGCGACAGCGCCACGCCCAGGGCGCCGCAGACATCGAAGCCGCTGACACTGCCGTCGGCATTGCGATGGATCAGCAGGCCGCCGACCAGCGCCGCAAGGCCCATCGCCGCCGACTGCACGGAGGCATTGAGACTCATGAAGGCGCCGCGCAGCCGCGGCTCGGCGGCCGCCGTCAGGATCGCCATGCTCGGCACCATCCGACCGGACACCAGCACGAAATACGCGACCCACAGCGCCAGCATCAGCGCCATCGGCACCTGGCCGAGTTGCGAGATCGCCAGGATCGGCGCGATCGCCAGTACGCCCATCACACGGAACATCAGCACCTTGCCGCAGCGATCAGAGAGACGCCCGATCAGCCGCGACGAAAAGAAGGTGGCGACGCCGGAGATCAGGTAGATCATCGGCAACTGCTCGGCGCGCAGACCCATGTTGGCCGTCATGTAGATGGTCAGGAACGGAATCGTCGTGAAGCCGGCAGCCAGCGCGACGGCGCTGAAGCCGAAGGCGCGCCAATGCCCGCCATCGCGCAGTACGTCGACGATCGGCTGCCAGGAGCGCGCCGCGCGCCGCGCCTGCAGATGGCCGCGGATCTGCGGCAGCGTGCGCAGGCCTAGCAGCAACACCAGCGCGCTGACCACGGCGATGGCGATAAAGCTGCCATGCCAGCCCCAGCGCCCGGCCACCCACAGCGAGGCCGGTACGCCGGCGACGGTGGCCAGCGAGAACGCCGACATCACCACGCCCATCGCCCGGCCGCGTCGCTCGAACGGGATGAGGTCGCCGACCACAGTCTGCGTCAGGGCGCCCAGCACGCCGCCGAACAGGCCTGCGGCGATGCGCGCCGCCATCAGCGCTTCATAGGACGGCGCCAGGCCGCAGGCCAGCGTCGACAAGGTGAACGCCAGATAAAGGCTCAGCATCAGCCGCTTGCGCTCGAAGCGATCGACGAAGCTGCTGGCCAGCACGCCGGAGACCCCCGAGGCCAGCGTATACGCCGATACCAGCAAGGCGAACTGCGCATCGCTGATGCCGAACGCCGCGGTGAAATGCGGGCCGAGCGGCATCATCACCATGAAGTCGACGATGTGCGTGAACATGATGGTGGCCAAGGTCAGCAGCAACAGCCGCTCGTTGATCACCATCGGAGGAACTGCGGCGACGGGCGCGGCCGCAGCGGATACATCGGAACTCATCGAAAGGCCTTCAAATGCGCCGGGCGGCGCCGCAGGGGAAGCACGAGGGACGCGAGCCTAAAACCTGAAGTGCACTTCAGGTCAAGCCTCGACGCCCCTTCTTCGCGACCGCCCTGCGCGCCGGCCTCAGCGCCAGAGCGCCAGGCCGACCATCTCCGCGAGTGTCGCGTGGTGATAACCGAGAATACCGCTCAAGGACACGATGACGCCCATCGGGATCAGCCGGTCGCGCCAGTCGCGCGCGACTTCCGCGACGGCTTGGGTGTCCGCCGCTGCGCGGCGATACTGGCGCGCATTGCGGGTATCGACGGCCATGGCCCGACCGCGGGGGGCAGTGCGACGACGCGAGGCGGTCGGCGAAGAAGCGCGTCTTGCGGAAGTAGTGCGGCTCATATACTGTTCACTCGCTCAGTACTGTTCAAGTGGACAGTAATCGCAAACTTATCGGATTGCAACTGCCATGGCCCAGCTCACGCAGCGTCAAGTCGAAATCCTCGGTTTCATTCAGGAGTGCGTCCGCGATCGCGGCTTTCCGCCGTCGCAAGGCGATGTGGCCGAGCACTTCGGCTTCAACCGCAACGCCGCACGCGACCATCTGCTGGCGCTGGCGCGCAAGGGGGAGATCGAGCTGTCGCCGCACGATGCCCGCGGCATCCGCTTGCTCAAGGAACCCAAGCATCTGTATCAGCTGCCGCTGTTCGGCAAGATCGCCGCGGGCGCACCACTCACCGCGCCAGCCAATGCGGAAGACTGGGTGAACATCGACCCGGCGCTGTTCCAGCCGCGCGCCGACTTCCTGCATCGCGTCGAGGGTGATTCGATGATCGAGGCCGGCATCCTCAGTGGCGATCTGGTCGGCATCCATCACCAGAGCGAGGCGCGCAACGGCCAGATCATCGCCGCCAGCCTGCTCGATCGCCGCACCGGCTACGAGACCATCACGCTCAAGCGCTATCAGCGCCAGGGCAGCGTCGTGACCTTGCTGCCGGAAAACCGGCTCTACCAGCCGCTGCAAATCGATCTGGCCGCCGATGGCGACGATCAGGAGTTGCCCGCATTCCGCATCGCCGGCGTGATGGGCGGCCTGTTCAGGCCCGGCACACCGTCCTGATCAGTCGCCGCCGGCACCGTCAGCGCGCCCGCCGGTCTCGTCCAGGCGCTGCGACAGCGCTGCCAGGTAGCGAGCGCCCTGCTCCATCAGCTCGTCCGGCATCGTCTCCACCAGCCGGCTGAAGCGCTGGAATCCGAGTTCGTCGACCCGGGCGATGAAGGCTGCACCGGCCGGCGTCAGCGAGACCACGCGCTCCCGGCGCGAGCTGGCGCTGGTGGCCACGACGACGAACTCCAGGGGTGGACTGGACAGCTCCCTGAGCACCGAGGACACCGCCGGGCCCAGCATCTCGAACCACTCCAGCAGCGCCGCTTCGAGCCGCTTGCGCGGCAGGCGGCCATCGTCGTCGTGCAGGACCTGGATCATCCACAGCACCGTCAGCTGCTTGCGCGTGAGCCGGCCATCGCGCATCAGCAGCTCGAAGATCATGCCGAGCTTGTAGTGCACCGGATAAAAGAAATCGAAGAGGCTGCGTGTCAGCGCCGAGCGGTCGCTCGCCGCATCGGCGTTTCGGGCACTGCGTCGGCGCTCGGCGGCCATCACGGTCTCCGGTACCAGCCGCGGCTGGCATGAGGTTTCGTTAATTATTTCAGAATTGAAATAGTTTATCCGCTTTGCTAGCCTCCACGGCACGCTGCAGGCACCCGGCATCGCCTCCGGAGATCACGCGGCGACCTTCCCACCCACCGACACTCGTCGCCCAACGGACGCCTTCACATGAGCACTTCTGCCATCTCGCTCGACATCCAGGACGGTCTCGCCCATCTGCGTTTCACCGATCCCGCGCGCGGCAACCCGATGGATCGCCGCTTGTGCTCGGAAATCAGCCTGATCGCCGCCGAGCTGTCCTCGCGCAACGACATTCGCGCCATTCTGCTGACCGCCGAAGGCAAGTCATTCAGCTTCGGCGGCGACATCGCCACCTTCTTCGGCAACATCGACGACCTGCCGGCCGAGATCAAGCGCCTGACCACCAACCTGCACAGCGCGGTGTCGCGCCTGCAGCGGATGGACGCGCCGATCGTCGCCGCCGTCCACGGCGTCTGCGCCGGCGGCATGACCGGCTTCGTCGCCGGCAGCGACATCATCGTCGCCGCCGACAACACCCGCTTCGTCGCCGCCTACACGGGTATCGGCTTCAGCTGCGATGCCGGCACCTCGGTGACGCTGGCGCGCCGTCTCGGCGTCGCCGGCGCGCGCCGCTTCCTGCTGATGAACCAGACACTCGATGCGCAGCAGGCGCTGGCCGCCGGCCTGGCCGACGAAGTCGTGCCCGCCGCCGAACTCAACGAGCGCGCGCTGGCGATCGCCAAGCAACTCGCCGCCGGCCCGACCCAGGCTTATGGCGAGATCCGCCGCCTGCTGCTGTCGGTGCAGGACACGCCGCTGGAAACGCAGCTGGAGCTGGAAGCCCAGGCACTGGCCCGCGTCGCCGCCGGTGCCGATGCCCGTGAAGGCCTCACCGCCTTCACCGAGAAGCGCAAGCCGAAGTTCGTCGGCCGCTAAAACTGCCCCGGGAGCTTGCGGTCATGAAGGTTCATCTGGTTCACGCTCATTCGGAAGCTGATTCCTTCGTCACCGCGATGAAAGACACCCTCGTCGCCGCGTTCCAGCAGCGCGGCGACGAGGTCAGCGTCTCGGATCTGTACGCCATGCAGTTCAATCCGGTGTCCGGCCCTGCCGACTTCGGCAGCCGCAACGACGCCGCGCATCTGACCTATACGCTGGAACAGCGGCACGGTTATGAGACGCGGACACTGGCGCCGGACATCCTGGCGGAGATCGACAAGATCGTCGCTGCCGATATCGTCGGCTTCACCTTTCCGCTGTACTGGTTCGGCACGCCGGCGATCCTCAAGGGCTGGATCGACCGCGTGTTCATTTCCGGCACCTTCTATGGCGGCAAGCGCGTGTATGGCCGCGGCGGCATGGCCGGCAAACGTGCCTTCGCGGCGTTCAGCCTCGGCGGGCGTGAGCACATGTTCGGCGACGACAACGCCCTGCACGGTGATCTGGTCGACGGCATGATGCGGCACTTCTTCCGCGGCACGCTTGGCTATGTAGGCTTTTCGGTCGCGCAGCCGTTCGTCGCCCACCACGTGCCTTATTTGCCGCTCGAAGCGCGTCAGCAGCTGCTGCAGCAGCTGCGCGACTACGCGACGGACTTCGATCAGCAGCCCATCCTCGCCGTACCCAATCTCGACGATTTCGGACCGCGCTTCGAGCCGCGCGGGGCTCAGCCTGCCTAATCGCGCGGAATGCAAGAAACGGCGGCAGGCACCGCGCGCCGTCGGCGGCATGGCACGCCGCTTGCCGTATGTCTTGGCGACACGGAGGTCTGCCATGCATCTATTCCGCCTCATCCCGGCACTCGCCGCCATGGTCTGCGCCAGCGCCGCCGCCGCGCCCGGCGACAACCGCTTTGCCATCGAGAGAAACAGCAACGGCTGCGCATTCGCAGTGGTCCCGCATCGCGAGGTCATGGATATCGCCCTGACCGCACCCGATATCATCACGGTGCATACGACGTATGAGTTGGTGCCGGGTTCGGGAATGAAGCTTAAGTTCGGCACCGGCAAGGAAGTGTCGCTGGGCGCCCTGGAAAACTCAGATCGTCGCCACGCATCGAGCCGGCTGCCGCCGGAGGCGATCAACGAACTGACCTCGGGCAAGCGGGTGACGGTGACGGTGAAATCGGACCGTGGCCCGCTGTTCCGCCGCGTCGGCCTCAGCGACTTCGCCGACGGCTACACCGAGCTGGCCAGCTGCGCCAAGTAAGGACCGCAGCGCGTACACTGCGACGCATCCGAGTTCCGGCGACGCCATGGCCACCGTCATCAACCTCAACAAGATCCGCAAGCAGAAAGCACGCGCGCAGGCCGAGGCTCAAGCGGCGGAGAACCGCGTGCGCTTCGGCCGTAGCAAGCTCGAAAAGCAGCGCGACGCCGCCGAGACCGCCGCGGCGCAGCACAAGCTCGATCAGCTCAGGCGCGAGCCGCCGGACGGCGGCAAGGAGTAAAACCGCCGCAGCCTAGAACGCTTCCGGCTCGACTTCGTCGACCGGCAGCCCCAGCTGATCCGGTCGCGCCCAGCCGATCTTGCCGGTGCTCAGCGCAATGATCTGCTGGCGCCATGAGTACTGGCCGTCGGCCGGCCCCACCAGGCGCATCGCCGACAACACCAATACCGGCTTGCCGCGCAGCGCCTCGTGCTGCGGATGCAGTTCCGCCTTCGGCTGGAAGCGCAGGCGCATGCCGATCGGCCACTGACTGGCCGGGCGGCTCGGAACGATCGAAGTCGGATCGGGCATGGGACTTTGAATTCGCGGGTTTGTGCCGTCATTCTGGCAATCGTCCGCTGCCGTCGACATCGGGGACGTCCCCGAGACCGCTGTCAGCTTCGGCCCACAGCACACGTAGGACAGGCGCACGCTGCCTCAGGGTGTGGCGCCAGTATTGGCGATGCGGATCACCTGCCCGCTGGGTGCCTCAACGACCAGCACCAGTCCGCTGCCCAGCGCGGCGCTCTGGCCGTTGGCGAGAACCACCCAGCGCTGCTTGTCCAGGTAGGCCCGATATGGCGCCAGGCGCTTCACCGTCTCGGCGCCATAGGCCTGCGTCCACAACTCGCGCGCCAAGCCGATCGCCTGCTTGCCGCTGTCGATCTTGCCGCGCGGCGGCAGGTCGGCACGCTTCTCGCCGGCCGGGATATCCGCCAGATAGCGCTCCACCCACGGCTGCCAATCGCTTTCGGCGATCGCCGTCGGCACCAGCCGGCTCGACAGCGCGCCATCGTTCTTCAAGTGCAGGTCATAGGGCGGCGGATACGTCGTCGGCAAAGGCACCGCCTTGGGCCCCAGAAGCTCATTGAGCTTTTTGCGCACATCCTTGGCGACGTCGATCGGTGTGGGCGGATGCGCCGGCCGGGTGTAGACGATGCGATTGTCGCGGTCGATCACCACCAGCCACGGCGAGCGCTCGATCCGGTATGGGCGCATCAGCGGATCGCCATGAAGCAGCAGAGGAAAGCTCAGACCGCGCTCGCGCATCGCCTGCAAAGGATCGCCGGTTTCCTTGATGTTGACGGTCCAGACCTTCACGCCGGCGTCGCGGTAGTCCTTCCAGATGTCCTGCACATACGGCTGCAGCGCGCGACTGAACGGACACCACGAGGGCCAGAACAGCAGGACCGTCGGCTGCCGCTGCGCGTCCTGCGGGAATCTCACGGTGTCGCCGTCCGGCGTCTTCAGCTCCCATGGCGGTGCGACGCTGGGTGACTCCGCATCGGTCGCCGCGGCTGTCGCCGTGGCGAACAGCCCGCAGGCGATCGACAGCAGCACCACTCGGGTGATCCAGCCGCGGAGATTCCAGCCTCGCATGTCCCTTGCTCCCTGCGCAGCCGCTGCTGCGGCCACGTTCCGTTCATCGGATTCTTGCAGAACCGCGCGCCGCGGCACGGCCATTGTGCTTCAATGAACTTGATAAAGCCGCGCGGTGCTGGACGGCTTGTGAGGAGCGCCCGGGCGCGGCAGGCGGTAGGAATGTGTCATGTCGACGCAGAATATCCCGGTCGCAACCCCTCAGCCGGCGATCGACCACTCTTTCGATCCCGAAACCTCCGCCAGCGGCGCGCAGCGCTTCTGCCTGCCGTTCGAGTGTGATCTCGAACGGCGCAACTTCCGCAGCATGCGCTCGCCGGCGGACCTGGAAGCCGAGGCCCTCGGCATTCCGGATGCCAGCGGCTGGACGACCCGCAGCCTGTGATGCCGATTCGGTAGCGCCCGTCGCAGCGCAGCTGATCGGCCCCGCGGCGCCCTGAATGATGCGGCGGCGCCGACGCGATCGACGCGCAGCATTCAGCGTCGAGCTGCCGCAGCCCCTCGGCACCGCCGTGGACGAGCGATCGACGGCTGAGGACGGCGAGCATCGGCAGGCGTGGGAAAGGCAAACTCGATCCCGCTGGCCGGGCACGGAGTCTGAGGCAGCGAGCGCTGGAGACAATGCCGTGAGTGGCCCAGGGCGATGCCCTGCGCCACGCACGCATTCACGTCCTTGTTGTCGCGCACCGCACCATCGCCGAAATCGGTTGCGATGGCGCCAGGGGCAATCGCATCGACGCAGTTCAGCCGGGAACATCTGCGGCAATTCGGCGCCCGCCCGCGACGTGCGGGAAACACGGCGGGCGATCGGCCCGCGCATCGGTACAAGCGCCTGACCACTGCCGGTCGCCGACATCGATGCCCGGCGGCTTGCCCCTCTCGTGAAACAAAAAAAAACCGCGGCCTCGGCCGCGGTTTTTTGTACAGCTGGATACCGGCTTAGATCGCGCGGATCTGGGTGGCCTGCATGCCCTTCGGGCCGCGGACCGCCTTGTACTCGACGCGCTGACCTTCAGCGAGGGTCTTGAAGCCCGAACCCTGGATTTCCTTGAAGTGCGCGAAGAGGTCTTCACCACCCTCGCTCGGCGTGATGAAGCCGAAGCCCTTGGCGTCGTTGAACCACTTCACGGTGCCGGTCGAAACATTGCTCATTGATACATTCCTTTCAAAATTTAGCGGGACGGACCGCCCGCGAGGTGCAAACGGTCAAGAGGAACGCATCGGCGATTCTGTCCACTGAAAGTGGAATGCGACCACGCGGATAACACTGCTTGAGGCGACTGCGGCATGCAGCCTAAACGAGCCCGTGCAATTTGTCGACTTTTCCTTCCGATATCAGGATGCTGAGGGCCGGACGATGCGGGACTCGAGGTTTTCGCGGACCTCCCGGGCGTTGAAAGCCCGTGGATCGTCGGCCGGTTTGGCGCCCTTGCGCAGGACAATCTCCGCCTGAGCGGTGTACTCGACCCCCGAGGCCGGCGCCGTGCTGGTGCCCACGCCCAGGCCAACGCCGCTGCGCGAGCCGAAGCCGAAGCCGCCGATGCCGAAGCTCAGCGTCGGCGACGAATCGCGGCCCGCCTGCGTCGAGCTGCTGGCCATCACGAAGTAATCGTAGCCGCGCGCCAGCGTCAGCTCCGCCGCGCGGTACAGCAGATAGTTCTCGACGGTTTCCCGCGGCGTCTTGCTGCTGCCGGTGAAACTGACGCGCAGGCGCGTGGATTCGAGGACCTGCTCCTCGTAGCCCAGGCCGTCATGCCGCTGCTGGTAGGGGGTCACGGTGGCGCAGGCACCCAGCAGCACGCACAGGCCGGCGCCAGCGACACGGGCCCAGGCACTCCCCCGCTCAGGACTTGCCCGGTTTTTCGATCTTGTCGAGTGCATGCAGTTCCTTGATGGGACAGTTGGTGGTGAAGCCAGCGTCCTGCACCAATAGCTTGTCGAGCCGGCTGAGCTGGTTGAGGGTGGACGTGAACGCGATCTGCTCGGCCGACAGCAGTCCATTGCATGGCATCTGCGTCGTCACCAGATAGTTGCGGCCGGGGCCGGCGTCGAAGATCAGGTGTTGCGAATCGACACCGTTCCAGCCGTTGATCCGGTAGTCCTCGATCGAGCTGACTTCCTTACCCAGCTTGAACCCGCGCTCGGCGAGCAGGGATTGCAGACTCGGCTTGCCATCCGCAGCCGGGCCGGAACTGGCACAGCCGAACAGGGCCGCCGCCGACACGGCCACGGCGGCTCCATACAGAATGCGTTTCATCGGGAGTTCCTCCGGTCTCCGGCTCTGCTGGCCGTTCACGCATCCTGCCACCGCCGCCCGCGACCCGCCACGCGGTGGAGTCGTTGCGCCGCTTCTAGTTTTCGTGGGCCTCGCGCAGCGCCTGGCGCCGCCGCGCCCGCCGCGATCGGGAGCCCCTGGCCTTGCGCGAATGCGCAAGCCGGCCGGGAGCCCGCCATTCCAGCCAGCCGTAGAGCAATACCGCCAGCAGCAGCGGAACCAGATAGTAAATGGCGCGAAATGCCAGCAGGCCAGCCAACAGTTCGTGCTGCGGCACGCTGCCACCCAGCAAGGCGAAGAAGACCGCCTCCAGCACGCCGAGCCCGCCCGGCACATGCGCCATCGCACCGGCGACGCTGCTGAGCAGGAATGCCGCCAACACCGCGCCGTAGCTGACATGCTCGTGCAAGAGCACGTAGATCACGCCGGCGATCGCCAGCCAGTTGGCCGACGAGGCGACGATCTGCAACAAGGCCATGCGCCAGCCCGGCAACGGCAGCTCGCGGCCTCGAAACCGCAGGGGCCGCGACCGCAGGCGCGCGCACAGGCCGATGTAGCTCGCCAGCACCAGCAACATGCCGATGCCAAAGACCTGCAGTCCGGTCTCGCCCAGTTCCCATCCCTGCGGCAGCGCGACGAAGCGCCCCGCGAACAGCACGCCGGCCAGCAGGCAGTAGCCGCTCCAGTTGGTCAGCAAGGCCAGCGCGACGATCTGCGCCACCGTCGACGCCGGCACCTTGTGCCGCGCGTACAGGCGGTAGCGAAAGCCGACGCTGCCGATCAGCGAGCCGAGATTGAGGTTGAAGGCGTAGCAGACCACGGCGATCGCCAGCTGTCGAAGCCGGCCGACCTTGCGGGTGTAGATGCGCGCAAACCAGTCGATGACCCCGTAGAGCAAGTAGCTGAGCAGCACGAAGACGCCGGCGATGGCCAGGGTTTGCCATTGCATCTCCTGCAGCGCGGCGCCGACCTTGTCCCATTCGATCGATTGCGCCCGCGATACCAGCAGCCACAGGATCAGCGCAACGAACGACGCCGTGACGATACGGTTGAACCACGGCATCCAGCGCGCGCGGCGCGCGATCAGCTTGCTCAGGATCGCAGGTGGCTTCATCGGCCCATAAAGACAGAGTGTGTGAATCGATGCTGGGCGGGAGGCCGTGAATGCGGGCTGACCCGGCAGCCGGCCCTACGCTGGCGATGCGCAAGGCGCTCCCTTAGCATGCCGGGCTGACTTCGCCGGGCCCGTCGCCATCCGCCTCAACAAATACATCAGCGAAACCGGGATCTGCTCGCGCCGCGAGGCAGACGACTGGATCGCGCGCGGCCGCGTCACCATCAATGGCCGCGTCCCTGAACTGGGCACCCAGGTCGCGGATGGCGACGAGGTCCGGGTCGACGGCCAGCTGGTGCAGGGCCGCGCGCGCGACGCCGAGCACCGCCGGCAGCGCGTCTATATCGCTCTTAACAAGCCGGTCGGCATCACCTGCACCACCGAGCGTCACGTGCAGGGCAACATCGTCGACTTCATCGGTCATCGCGAACGGATCTTTCCGATCGGCCGCCTCGACAAGGACTCCGACGGCCTGATCCTGCTGACCAGCAATGGCGACATCGTCAACGAAATCCTGCGCGCCGAGAACGGCCATGAGAAGGAATACCACGTCACCGTCGACCGTCCGCTGACGGTGGAGTTTCTCGCCGGCATGGCCCGCGGCGTCTATCTGCCCGGCTTGAGCGCAACGACGCTGCCGTGTCGTGTCGACCGGCTCGGCCACCAGCAGTTCCGCATCGTCCTCCAGCAGGGCCTCAACCGGCAGATCCGCCGCATGTGCGAAGCCTTCGACTACAAGGTGCGCCGTCTGCAGCGCGTGCGTATCGTCAACATCGAGCTGGGCGCCCTGAAAAGCGGCAAATGGCGCGACCTGAGCCAAGCCGAGTTGCGCGGCCTGTTGCCGCAGCGCACGATCTGGTGAGCACGTCGCCAGCAGCGCGGCGGCGCAGGCAGTAGAATCCCCGCCCTTTTGCCGGGTCGATGCCGTTTCGTCACTGGCCTTCCCCTGAGGTTTCTTGCCAATGTCGACGTCTTCTCCCTCTGATACGCCGCTCAGCTTCCTTGACCTGGAGCTATCCGAGCCGGTTCTGAACGCCCTGCTGTCGATCGGCTACGAGAATCCCTCGCCGATCCAGGCGCAGACGATTCCCCACCTGCTCGCAGGCCGCGACGTGCTCGGCCAGGCCCAGACCGGCACCGGCAAGACCGCCGCTTTCGCGCTGCCCATCCTGTCCGGCCTGGACCTCGCACAGCGCCTGCCGCAGACGCTGGTGCTGGCGCCGACGCGCGAACTGGCGATCCAGGTCGCCGAAGCCTTCCAGCGCTACGCCGCGCAGATGCCCGGCTTCCATGTGCTGCCGATCTACGGCGGTCAGAGCTACGGCCCGCAGCTGGCGGCGCTGCGTCGCGGCGTGCATGTCGTGGTCGGCACGCCCGGCCGCGTGCTCGATCACATCAAGCGCGGCACGCTGGACCTCAGCGCGCTGCGCTATCTGGTCCTCGACGAAGCCGACGAGATGCTGAAGATGGGCTTCATCGAAGACATCGAGGCGATCCTCCAACAGACGCCGGAGACGCGGCAGGTGGCGCTGTTCTCGGCGACGATGCCGCCGCCGATCCGCCGCATCGCGCAGACCTACCTGCGCCAACCGGTGGAGGTGCAGATCGCCGCCAAGACCACCACTGCCGTCAACATCCGCCAGCGTTACTGGATGGTGGCCGGCCTCAACAAGCTCGATGCGCTGACACGCATTCTCGAAGTCGAGGAATTCGACGGATTGCTGATCTTCGTCCGCACCAAGGCGGAGACAGTGGAACTGGCCGAAAAGCTCGAGGCGCGTGGCTTCGCCGCCTCGGCGCTCAACGGCGACATGGAGCAGAAGGCGCGCGAACGCACCGTCGCCAAGCTCAAGAGCGGCGAGATCGATATCGTCATCGCCACCGACATCGCCGCCCGCGGTCTCGACGTCGAGCGCATCGGCCATGTCATCAACTACGACATCCCGACCGATCCGGAAAGCTACGTGCACCGCATCGGCCGTACGGGCCGCGCCGGCCGCTCGGGTGAGGCGATCCTCTTCGTGGCGCCGCGCGAGCGCCACCTGCTGAGGCTGATCGAGCGCACCACGCGCCAGCCGATCACGCCGATGGACTTGCCGACGATCGGTGCCGTCAATGACCAGCGTGTCGCCCGCTTCAAGCAGAAGATCGCTGAGGCGCTGGCGGGATCGGCCGATCTCAAGCCCTTCCGCACGCTGGTCGACAGCTACGAAGCCGAGCACGGCGTGCCGGCCGCGCAGATTGCGGCTGCGCTCGCACAGCTGCTGCAGGGAGACACGCCGCTGCTGCTCCACAAGGACGACATGCCGCCGCGTCCGGCGCCGCGGTCCGCGGCGAGCTCGACCGCCACGCCTTCGGACAAGGCCGGCGCCAACCCGTTCAAGGCCCGCGAAGAGCGCAGCGCGGTGCCGCAGCGGCGCATGCCTGAAGACTCGCCGCGCGCGACGCCGCGCGATGCCGAGGAGGCGCCGCGGCCGGCCCGGGACAAGCCGCGCAAACCCGCCGCACCGACCCCGGGCATGGAGACCTACCGCATCGAGGTCGGCCATCAGCACAAGGTCAAGCCGGGCAACATCGTCGGCGCGATCGCCAACGAGGCCGGGCTCGACAGCGCCAACATCGGCCGTGTCGAGATCTTCGACGACCACAGCCTGGTCGAGCTGCCGGAGGGCATGCCGAAGAACATCTTCCGCGACCTGCAGAAGGCCTGGGTTTGCGGTCGTCAGCTGCAGATCAGCCGCGCCGGCGACGCGGTCGCGGCGCCGCCGGTGCGCCGCCCGTCGCACGACGGCAAGCCACCGCATCGTGGCGCCCCGCCGCGGCTGGGTCGGCCGGTCGGCAAGCCGCCGAAGCGGCGCTGAGGCTCGCGCCGATTCGTTGGCGGTTCATCGAGATCGGGCAGCATGGATGGCACTCGGCTTCCGAGTGTCCGCTGAGCCATCCGCGAGCAATCCCGCGAGCAATCCATGTTCGAGACCCTGAAGGCCAACTGGCAACACCTGCGCCGGGCCCCGGCCGGTGAGCGCTTCGAGCAGTACTACGCGCGTCGTCAGCAGAACCGCAGCAGCGGCGCCTTGCGTGCCCTGCTTCTCGGTGCTGGCGCGCTGATCGTCGTGATCGGCGTAATCCTGATGCCGGCGCCAGGGCCGGGCATGCTGATCGTCGCTGTCGGCCTGGCGATGATGGCGGGCGAATCGCGCGGCGTGGCGCGGGCACTCGACGCGAGCGAGCGGCAGCTGCGTCATCTGTGGCGGAGTTGGCGCCGGCCTTGAGCATTGCGCGCCGGCTATGATCGGCACATGTCTGTCGCACCCGTCCTGACTGCCGAGCAGATCGCTTTCATCTGCGGCCCTTGCTCGATCTACGCCGCTGCCTTCGATCCGCAGCGGCGCCCGGCGATGTCGCGCGCGCTGGGCTGCGAAGTCGGCGATGACCATCGCAGTCTCATCGTGCTGCTGCACCCGCGCCAAGCCGCCGCGGTGCTCATGCACGCCGCGCAATCCGGTCGCATCGCCGTGGTGTTCAGCGACACGCTCACCAATCAGACCCTGCAGCTCAAGGGCGAGGATGCACGGCGCATCGACGCACCGCCCGGCAGCGAAGCCACGGTGGCCGCGCATATCGAGAGCTTTCTGGATCAGGTGCAAACGCTGGGCTTCGATCGCGCGCTGGCGCACGGGCTGGTCCGCGGTAGCCCGGAGGCCGCCGCGGCGCTGCATTTCACCATCAGCTCGGCGTTCGAGCAGACGCCTGGACCTGCGGCCGGAGCGCGCTTGTGAGCGGCGGCACCATGGTGGACGTCGATGCGATCCGCGATGCGCTCGACAGCGCGATTCCCTGCGCGATCGCGACCGTCGCCGCCGACGGCACGCCGAACGTCACGCTGGTTTCGCACGCCGAGTACGTCGATGCGCAGCACGTCGCGCTGACCTTCCAGTTCTTCAACAAAACCCGCGAGAACATCCTGGCCTGGCCGCAGGCCATGCTCTACGTGACGCATGCCGCGACCGGTGCCAGCTACCGGCTGCAACTCGACTACCTGCGCACGGAACTCGAAGGCCCGTTGTTCGAGCGTCTGCGGGCACGGCTGGCCGGCATCGCCTCGCATACCGGCATGAGCGGCGTGTTCAAGCTGCGCGGCGCCGATCTCTATCGGGTCCGCGCGATCGAAGCGGTAGACGGCATCGTCACCACACCCGCACCGGCGCAGCGCAATCTGCTGGCCGCCGTACGCCGCAGCAGCGAAGCGCTCGCCGCCGCCGACAGCTTCGAAAACCTGCTCGACACCCTGATGGCAACCCTGGCCAGCGCCTTCTGCATCGACCACGCGATGCTGCTGATGCTCGACGCCGCCGGCGACCGGCTGTACACCGTCGCCAGTCATGGCTATCCGCAGTCCGGCGTTGGCTCCGAGATCGCGCTCGGTGACGGAGTGATCGGCGTCGCCGCTGCGCACCGCGTTCCGATCCGTCTGTCGTACGCCAGCACCGAATACGCCTATGGGCGCGCGCAGCGGCAGCACGCGGCCCAGCGCGGCCTGAACGAATTGCTGCAGAAGGAGATCCCGTATCCGGGCCTGGGCGATGCGCAAAGCCAGCTGGCGGTACCGATCGTCGCCGGCGCCCGCCTGTTGGGCGCGTTGTTCGTCGAAAGCCTGCAGCAGCGCCGCTTCGGCTATGACGAGGAGGACGCTCTGGCCGCCCTCGCCGCTCAGCTGTCGACTGCGCTCGAGCGCTGGCAGGAGGATGAGGCCACGGAAACCGCAGCAGCCGGCGGCGAAGCTGCCGCGCCGCCGGCCGCCGGCACCGCGGTGACGATCCGCCGCTACGTCGAGGACGACAGCATCTTCGTCGACGAGCAATACCTGATCAAAGGCGTCGCCGGCGCGATTCTGTGGAAGCTGTTGCGCGACTACGACGCCGCCGGTCGCCGCGATTTCAGCAATCGCGAGCTGCGGCTGGACGCGTCACTGCGACTGCCGGACATCAGCGACAACCTCGAAGCACGGCTGGCCCTGCTCAACCGCCGCCTCGGCGAACGCTGCGATTTCCTGCGTCTGGACAAGACCGGCCGCGGCCGCTTCCAGCTCCAGGTGCAGCGCAGCATCCGCCTCAGCGAGGTCGGTGCCTGAGTCTCAGGCGGCGAGCGGTGCGGGCGCCGCCAGCGCCGCCTCCAGCTTGGCCCAGTCCTTGACCGACAGCTGTGAGCGCAGCACTGCCAGCGCGCCCTCGTAGACCGGTGCCGGCGCGTTGGCGCGCATGCCGCCGAGCATCGCCACGCGCTCGCCGTGGCTGACATTCGGCAGCATCCAGTACAGCGACTGCTGCGACTCGTGCGGCGACAGCGACGCCACCAGCGTGTGGTGAATGCCGAACAGCTCCTCGTCGCTGTAGTGCGTCCACAGCACGGCGTTGTGCGCGGTTTCCTCGACCTGCATGTGCAGCAGGTTGTCGGCGACGAACACCGCCAGCGCCCGGTACAGCGCTTCGCCGGCAGCAACACGGGCGGCACCGCTGCTGTGCTCGACGACATCGGCGCGGCGCAGCAGATCGTCGATCGCATGCTCGTGCTCGACGTGCTCGGCGGCGACGCGGCTGGCCGACTGCGGCTGGCGCGCCTCGAGCGCCGGATGGATGAAGCCGTTCTCGTGCTCCAGATGCGCAGCGCAGAAGGCGGCCATGCCGCGCAGCTCGGCCAGCATCTGCGTGCTGTCGAGTGCGTCCAGCCAGTCGGCACGGCCGCAGGCGGCCAGCGTCTGCGCCATCATGGCGCGCATGCCCTTGTGGATTTCCGCGTACAGATTGTGCCGCTGCGCCGAATCGTGGCGTGGTTCGCTGTGCTGCTGCATGGCTGTCCCCTGGTTGAATAATTTCGCTCGCAGACGGTCTGCGATGACGGGGCGAAGCTTAAGCAGCGGCCAGGGCGATCGTTCTTATTTGTTGATTAAGAAATCCGTAAAAGAATCTTAAGCGGCGCGCGCAGCGTGACGCCGTTAACGTTTCAGTGATTCGCCGAAGTAGGCGCGCAGCTTTTCCACTTTCGGCAGCGCTACCGCGGCGATGTACGGCTGGCCCGGATGCAATGCCGCGTAGTTCTGGTGATAGTCCTCCGCATCGAAGAACGCCTGCAGCGGCTCCAGGCGCGTGACGATTGCCGAGCGGAATACGCCGGCGGCGTCGAGCTGGCGGATATAGGCCTCGGCCACTTCCTGTTGCGGCGCATCGGCGTAGAAAATCGCCGAACGGTACTGCGTGCCGACGTCGTTGCCCTGCCGGTTGAGTTGCGTCGGATCGTGGGCGACGGCAAAGAAGATTTTCAGCAGCTGGCCGAAGCGCAGGCGCGCCGGGTCGTACTGGATCTGCACGACTTCGGCGTGCTCGGTGCGTCCGGTGCAGACGGCCTTGTAGTCGGCCGTTTCGGCGCTGCCGCCGGAGTAGCCGGAGACCACTCCGAGCACGCCGTCCAGCTCGCGATAGACCGCCTCCACGCACCAGAAGCAGCCGCCGGCGAGCACGGCCAGCCGCGGCGCGGCGCCGGCCTCGGGCGGATCCAGGACGGGATCAGGAAAGTCCTTCGGGCTGATCTTCAGGCTGCCGCCAAACAATGAACTGCTCATGTCCGCTCCTGCTCGTGCAGAGGGCAAGCATCATCCCTCATCTTTTCCGGCTACGCTCAGCACCATGCCGACGTCGTCCTTCCCTCCCGCGCCGATGCCAGGCCCGCCGCCGGATCAGACCCTCTTCACCGCGCCGGCCTTTCTCGACGCCCTGGAGGCCAGCGGCTGCGTCGGCGCCGATACCGGCTGGACGCCCGCACACCTGCTGACGGCGCAGGGCCGCGTGCCCTGCTATGAGAAAGCGCACTCCTGGGGCGAGTTCGTTTTCGATTTCGAACTGGCTCGCGCCTATCAGGCACGTGGCCTGCCCTATTACCCCAAGCTGGTCGGCTGCGTGCCCTTCACCCCGGTGCCGGGCGCGCGCCTGCTGGGCGCCAGCGACGCGCAGCGCCTGGCGCTGGCCGAGGCGCTGCGCGCACGCGCCGGCGAGGGCTATTCCGGTGCCCATCTGCTGTTCATCAGCGCCGCTGAAAGCCGCCTGCTCGAACCGGCCGGCTGGCTGCTGCGAGACCAGCTGCGTTATGTCTGGCACGCCGGCGCCGGCCGCTGCTTCGACGACTATCTCGGCGCGCTGAACAGCAAGCGGCGCAAGAACGTGCGTGCCGAGCGTCGCAAGCTCGCTGCCTTCGAGATCCGCTGGCAGGCCGCAGACACGCTGGACGCTGACGAATGGCAGCGCGTGTTCCGGCTGTATGCCAGCACCTACCTGATCCGCGGCCAGCGGCCCTATTTGAATCTGGATTGCCTGCAGCGCTGGGCACGCGCGCACGGCCCGCGCATGCAGTTCTGCCTGGCGCGGCAACGGGACCGCATCGTCGCCATGGCGTTTTTCTTCGAGGACGGCGACACGCTGTACGGCCGCCACTGGGGCGCCGACGAGCACTATGACGCCCTGCACTTCGAGCTCTGTTACTACCAGGGCATGGAACGCTGCTACGCGCAGGGCCTGCATCGCTTCGACGCCGGCGTGCAAGGGGAGCACAAGCTGGCGCGCGGCTTCGCCGCCGAGCTGGCGCAGTCCGCGCACTGGTTCGGGCACCGTCCGCTGCATCAGGCGATCGGCGTCGCATTCATGCAGGAGCGCCATCATCTGGCCGCGCATCTGCGCGAGCTCCATGGCGGCGACACCCCTGTTCAGGACACGCCGATCACCGCAGACTAGCGGCTCTCGCCTGTCCGGCCGGAGCTCGCCCATGCGCCACGCATCGATGATTGTCCTTGCCGCCGTCGCTACCGCGACCGCCGTGCCGGTCGCCGCCGGCGTCGAGGTGCGCTACAAGAACCCGGAGAAGTTCAGCGACGCCTCGCCGGATCTGCCCTCACGCGTGCCCAATCCACGCGTCCTCGACGGCCTGCAGCAGCAACTGACCGAACTCGGCATCCGCTACCTGCGTCCGGAGCAAACGCTGAAGATCGAGATCAGCGACATCGATCTGGCGGGAGAATTCGAGCCCACACCGCTGGACCGCACGCAACGGATTCGCGTGCTGCGCGATGCCAGCTGGCCGCGTATCAGGCTTCACTACGCACTTTACGACGGCGGACAGCTGCGCGCCGAAGGCAACGAGCAGCTCAAGGATCTCAACTACCTGAACGACGCCAGCAGCGGCGCCCCGAACGACTCGCTGCGCTACGAGAAAGCGCTCATCGACCGCTGGTTCAAGGCCAATTTCGTCGGCGTGGCAGCCGTTTCCGAGCAGCGCGAGGGGCCGGCCGCTCCTCAGTAATGCGGCGGAATCTCGTCGGCCGCGGAGCCCTTGAAGACATCCTGCCCCATCCGCACGACGCGCTCGCCGAGCTGCCGGCACAGCATCTCCAGATCGCTGATCCGCGCCTGCTGCCGGGCCAGCGCCACGTTGAGATCCTGCAGCGTCGCCTCCTGATACGTCAGACGGGTTTCCAGTTCAATCAGGCGTTCTTCGTTCATGGCGTGATTCATGACGCGCTTTGGCGGGCGCCGAGTATGCCAGCGGCCCTGGGCAGGCCGCTGGCCGATCGCCTCAAAATTTGTAGGACAGGACCAGCGCGGTAATCGTCGGGTCCAGGTCGATATTGCTCTTCGACCGGGCCAGCCGCGAGCCGTCGGCCGCCTTGATGTCGATCGTCGATTCGGTGCTCAGATCAACGTACGAGAACGACGCCGCGACGCCCCAGTGCTGATCCAATTGATAGAACAGGCCGAGATTGATCACCGGTGCGAAAGACGGCGACGCGGCGGCCTCGATCTGCGTCTGGCCCGGCTTGAGGTTGGCAAGCGCCAGCGGCGCGCCGAAGCGGTTGCTCAACTCCTCGCGCGCCTGCGGATTGACATCGACGTTGGTGTACCAGAAGTAAGCGATGCCTACGCCCAGGTACGGCCGCAGCTTGGCGCTGGGCGCGCGGAAGCTGTACTGCAACAGCATGGCAGGACTCCATTGCCGCGATTTGGCCAGCGGGCGATGGTCGGCGAGATTGACGCTGAGCAGCTGGCCGGCGACCGGAATCGGCGGCGTCACCGAGCCCTTTCCGTACAGATCGAACACCGGCGGATAGCCACCCTCGAACTTCAGCCCCCAGTGATCGCTGAAGTTGTAAACCATCGCCAGCAGGATGGTGTCGGCATCGCCGACGTCAAGCGAGGTGCCCGGAGAGTCGAAGTCAACGGGGTTGCCCAGCACGTTCATCGTCGTCTGCAAGGGCTTGCTGTCGGCATGCGTCTGGATTTGCACCCAGCCTATCTGCGCCATCAGCGAGCTCTCTTCGGCGATCGCCAGGGAACTCACCGGCAGCAACATGGCTGCCAGCAGGCTTTGCAGTTTCATCTTCCCTCCTCCGTTCGATTTGCCATGCGCAGCGCGTATGTCCGGTTATTCAACATGGCTTCAGGCTCGCCGTCATCGGCCGGAGAAACAGTATCACCCGGTTCAGAGGTGATTCAGTCGTCTGCGATACCGTCGAGGCGTACTAGGAGGAGGTCTCCATGAAGAAGGTCCTGTTAGCTGTCGGTCTGGTAATCGCAGCGGCCGCGCCGCTGGCAGCGTCGGCGCGTTCCGACGTATCGGTAAGCATCGGCATCGGTGCGCCCGCGCCGGTCTATGTCGAATCCGCGCCGGTGTATTACGCGCCGCCACCGCCCCCGCGCCGCTATTACTACAGCGCACCGCGTCCGGTCGTCGTCTACCAGCCGCGTTATTACGAGCGTCGTGTCGTCTACCGCGATTACCACTACGACAAGCATCGTCATGGCCGCGGCCACCGGCATCACCATCATGACGATTGACGCGCAGCACGCCCCCGATCAGACACCCCAAGACGCCGGCTTGCCCGGCGTCTTTCATTCTGCAGGCACAAAAAAACCGCCCTGAGGCGGTTTTCTCGATGACGACGGCAAGCAAGCCTTACTTGATCTTGGCTTCCTTGAAAGCCACGTGCTTGCGTGCAACCGGATCGAACTTGCTGAACTCGAACTTGTCCGGCGTGTTCTTGCGATTCTTCGTCGTCGTGTAGTAGTAACCCGTGCCGGCGGTCGACACCAGCTTGATCTTCTCGACGTCTTTCTTCTTGGCCATGGCGGCGATTCCTCAGAAATTGCGGTTAGAGCTTCTCGCCGCGAGCACGCAGCTCGGCGACGATGGCATCGACGCCCTTCTTGTCGATGATGCGCATACCGTGGGCCGAAACCCGCAGCGAGACGAAGCGCTTCTCGGTTTCAAGCCAGAAACGATGCGTGTGCAGGTTCGGCTCGAAGCGGCGACGACGCTTGTTGTTGGCATGCGAGACGGTGTTACCGACCATCGGGCGCTTACCGGTGACCTGACAGACTTTCGACATAACACGAAACCCTAGGAAAAAGGCGTAGAGTGACCGCGAGGCCACCAAAAAGGGGCGCAATTGTGCCAGCCCAATCCGATCACGGCAAGGGGAGGAACCGCGCAAGGTCCGCAATGACGGTCGCCAGACCAGCCGCTGTGACGCAGCGCGCAGACCGGCGGACGCCGTCAGCCGATACTGGGGCGGTCATGGAAGCCCCTCCCACGCCCCGCCAACACGCCCTGCAAGCCGTCGAGCGGCTTGCCTGCCGCGACGCCACGACACTCACCGCGGACGCCGTCGCGCAGGAGTTGCAGGTTTCGATCGAGCAGCTGCGCCCCCTGCTGGGCGACTTCGACGAACTGCTCTGTGAATTGCTCGCACAGCTGTACGACGGCCTGCGCGATCGAATCGCCAAGGTCACGCTTAACATGCCGGCAGGCCCGGCCCGCGTGAAGCTGGTCATGGAGACCTACCTGCAGGCTCATCTCGAAAGCCGCGCTCTGCAGCAACTGCTGGGCAAGATGCGCACGCACCCGCACGGCGCCGCGCTGATCCGCCAGCGTCACCACGGCTTCACCTTGTTGCTGCAAGTAGAGCTCAACGACATCCGCTGGCCGCGCGCCGCAGCCACCGCGCGCCTGCTGGCGTCCGGTCTGGCGGAGACGGCAAGCGCCGAGGCCGAAGCCGGTCACCGCCTGCAGGAGCTGCGCACGGTCCTGCTCAGCTACCTCGACCGCGCGCCGGTAAAATCCCCCGGCGGCGCCTAGGCTGAATCGACATTCACTGTAGCCATAGGCAGATTGCTGCAGCGAGGATTGAGGCGAGGAAATTGGCCGGCTTGCGGTCGTAGCGTGTAGCGATGCGGCGCCACTGTTTGAGCTTGGCAAAGCAGCGTTCGATACGGTTGCGCAAACGGTAGCGTGCTTTGTCGTACGCACGCGCTGGCTGACAGCTTCGAGGCGGAATCACGCCCTCACCGCCTTGATCTTCGATTCGCTGCACCAATTCCCGGCTGTCATATCCCTTGTCGGCCAGTACATAGCGCGGCCTGAAGCCGTCCAACAAAGCCGGTGCCTGGGTGATATCGTTGCGCTGCCCCCCACTGAGCAGGATGCGAACCGGGCGCCCCTGACCGTCCACCGCCAGGTGAATCTTGGTACTCAGTCCTCCTCGGGAACGCCCCAGAGCCGAGTCCAGCGCCCCCCTTTTCCAGTCGCCGCTTGTGCGTGCGCCCGGACGATGCTGCTGTCGATCATCAGGTATTCGCTGTCCCGATCCCGGGTCAACGTCTCGAAAACCTGCTCCCACACGCCCTTGGTCGCCCAGCGGGTGAAGCGCTTGTGCACGCTTTTGTAGGAACCATAACGGGATGGCAGATCGCTCCAGCGAGCACCGGAGCGCAGTACCCATAGCACGCCATTGACGAACAGACGGTTATCGACCGCCGTTCGACCAGGATCGCCCGCTTTGCCAGGGAGCAAATCCCTGATACGCGCCCATTGCGCGTGGCTCAACTCGTATCGGCTCGGTCTCGATGGCTTCGATTGGCTTCTCATCCCCCAAGCGTAGAGGATGAATGTCGATTC
>CAMLDZ010000018.1 GCA_946478985.1 uncultured Solimonas sp. | reverse complement strand
GTGAGCGCACACAGGGCGCCCAACCAAAGTCGAAATCCTTTCATCGAGAACTCCCTGAATGTGCGATGCGCCTGAATGAGGTTCGACGGCGCGGCGACGGCTCACCCGGCGCGGTATCGGCTGCCCAACCAGCCGAATAGTCAAATACTACGTATAGTTGTGTAGCGGCGACAAGCCACCACCTGTCGGATTCACCCTGACAATGCGGGTGAATTTGTCGAGTCGTCGGGGTAGGGCGTGCAGGACTGCGCTGGGACCTGTGTTTTGCCGCTGGCGGAGCTCAGCGGACCGGGAACAGAACCTGGGCGCCATCGAAAGCGAAGATCGCGCCGCTATCGACGATTTGCGCAAGCTGCGCACCGCCATCGACCACCTGGCCCTCCCGATAGCGCTTGCCGGCGACCATGATCCAGCGCCGCGCCGGGTCGGGATCGTAGACGTGGACATCCAGGCCCTGCACCGGAAACCGCGCGCGATAGGCGTCCGGCATCTCGCGCAAAGGACGCGCCGTGTTCGGCATCGCGACCGGCGGGGCCGCCGCCGTGCCGGACGCTTCGGCCACCGGCGCGGCCGGCTGCGTCAGGTCCTGCGGCTGCAACTCGGCGGGCTCGCCGGGCGCTGCGGCTGCGAGTATCGCCTCAGTCTGGCTGTCGCCGCCGTCCATCAAGTCATCGAGGCTGGAGACGGCGCCGGCATCCTCGAGTGCCGCAGTGCTGCCGGCTTCCGGCTCGGCGGCTGGCGCCGCCGGTGCCGGCGCAGTCGCGGCCGGGCTCGTCGCCGCGGCGGGTGCCGCGGGCACGGCGCGCGGCGCCGGCACGGCGGGGCGCAACCACAGGATCAAACCGGCGCCGGCGGCGATCAGCAGGCTGGCGGCGGCGAGCAGATGGCTGCGTGCCGGCCGCCAGCGCGCCGCGGGTGGCGCTGCGGCCTGCGCGAGGGTCTCGACGGTGGGCGTCTTGCCGACGTGACGCTCGCGCTCGGCGCGCTTGAGCGCTTCCAGGATGTAGCTCACGGGGTGGCTTCCGCTGCCAGTTCGGACACGGCCAGTGTCGGTGTATTGGGCTGGCCATCGCCGAGCGCCAGCATGGTCCGGGTACCGGCAATGCCATCCGGCTTCATGCCATGGTTGCGCTGGAACTGCTTGATCGCCGTTGCCAGCGCGTCGTCGTAACGGTTCGGCAAGGGCGTCGGCGCCTGCAGCTTCTCCAGCGCCGCCAGACGCAGCCAGATCCAGGTGATCGGCGCGCCGCGGGTCTGCGGGCCGATCCGGGTCTCGCCGATCTCGCGGCGCCACAGCACCAGGAACTCGCCGCTCCACACGCTCTCGACCGTTTCCAGATCGACGCTGACCGGACCCAGCGCAGTGTTGAAGTGGGCGCGCTTGGTGTCCAGTGCGGTCAGCAGCACGTACTGGCGGCCGGCGCCGGGCAGATCCAGCGTCAGGATCGCCGGGCGGTTGATCTGCCCCAGATCGGCCCAGCCGCCCCGGTCGCGGTAGCAGTCGAGTCCGGACTTTTTCAGCGCCTTGCAGACGTTCTGTCCGGCCGGCACGACCAGCTCCCGGTCCCAGCGGCGGATCAGCCGTTCCATCAGTTCGCCGAGCGGCTCGATGGTGCGTTCCATCGTCGCCAGATCGGCGCGCGGGTCGGCGACGACGACCGGCGCCGTGGCGAGGGACGGGGCTGGCGTGTTGGCCGGCAGGCTTTCCTGCTGTGCGATCTGACGATCGCGGCTCAGGCTCCAGCCGAGCAGGCCGACGCTGAGGACCAGCGCGATCGCCCAGCCGATCTCGATCCAGCGCCAGCGGTGCGGCGCGCGCGGATCGAACACGTCCGGCATCTGGCCGATCGCCTCGCGGGCCGCCTTGCGGACGATCTCCGGCGTGACGCGGCGGGCGTTCTGCGCATAGGCGCCCAGCAGGGCGCGATCGCAGACGATGTTGATCAGCCGCGGCACGCCCTTGGTGAAGCGGTGAATCTCGTCGGTCGCCGCCGGCGTGAAAATCTCGCCGACGCCACCGGCGACGCGCAGGCGGTGCTGAATGTATTCGACCGTCTCGCGCAGCCCCAGCGGGGTCAGGTGGTAGCGCGCGGTGATACGGCTGGCCAGCTGGCGCAGGTCCGGTCGCGCCAGCAGTTCGGACAATTCCGGCTGGCCGATCAGCATGATCCGCAGCAGCTTCTCCTTGGCCGTTTCCAGGTTGGTCAGCAGGCGCACCTGCTCCAGCACCGAAGGCTGCAGGTTCTGCGCCTCGTCGATGATCAGCACGGTGCGGCGGCCGGCGGCATGCGCACGCAGCAGATGCTCGTTGAGCGCATCGATCAGCGTCTTCAGCGACAGCTGTTCGCGCGGGTAGGCCACGCCCAGCTCGTCGCAGATGGTCTGCACGAACTCCTGCTCGGACAGCCGCGGGTTGTGGATGATGGCGACGTCCACCTCCGGCAGCTTCTGCTCCAGCAGGCTGCGGACGATGGTGGTCTTGCCGGTACCGACCTCGCCGGTCAGCTGCACGAAGCCGCCGTACTGGCCGGTGCCGTACAGCAGATGGCCCAGCGCCTCCTGATGGCGCGGCGACATGTAGAGATAGGCCGGATCCGGGGTGATCGAAAACGGCATCTCCCGGAGCTGGAAGAACTCAAGATACATGTCGGCGGCGGGGCGGGAGCGGGCGTCGGGTGCGGGCCGGCGAGTATAGACGCTGGCGGCGTCTCACCGGGCCCAGGCCTTTCTCAGGTCGACGTGCCAGATGCCATCTTCGATGTAGGGCGCTGATATCACTGCGAAACCGAGCGATTGGTAGAAGCCTTCCAGATGCTGCTGGCCGGAGATGAAGATGTCCTGCTCGGGATAGCGCTGCTGGCAGACGCGTATGCCCTCGCGGGCGATCGCGCGTGCCAGGCCTTCGCCGCGCCCCGCTGCGGCGACCACGATGCGGCCCAGCGAAGGCTGCGCCGCGCGTACGCCCGGCGGCACCAGGCGCAGGTAGCCGAGCAGCGCGCCCTGGCCGTCGCGCACGCAGAGGTGCTCGCACTGCCGGTCGAGGCCATCCATCTCCGCGAACACGCAGTTCTGCTCGACGACGAAGGCCTCGCTGCGCAGGCGCAGGAAGTCGTAGAGCGTGTCGGGGTCCAGCTCGCGCCAGGCGTACCAGCGCCAATCGAGATTCAGTCGCATGGGGTGACAGAGGAGGTGCGCTGGAAATCGTACACGCTGCCAAGGCCCAGCAGCGTGCTGAGACGGTCGAGGGCGCGCCGCGATTCGTCCAGCAGCTGCGGGTCGGCGAGTTCCGATGGCAGCAGGCGGTCGCGGTAGTGCGCGTCGGCCCACTGTTCCAGCTCGGCGGCGCGCGCCGCGTCGATCCAGCAGCCCGGCGTGACGGCCAGACGCTCGTCGGGGCGCAGCACCACGCGCAATCGCAGGCAGGCCGGGCCGCCGCCGTTGCGCATCGACTGGCGCAGGTCGAAGGTCTCGACACTGCTCAGCGGATTGTGCGGATCGGCGATCAGCCGCTGGATCGCCTGCCATGCGGCCGGGATCTCGCGGCACTCCTGCGCGGCGATCAGCCGCTGGCTGCCGTCGGCCAGTGTCAGCAGCTGCGAATTGAACAGGTAGGCATCGACGGCCTGCGCCAGCGTCAGTTCGGCGGCGCCGATCTCGACGAACACCGGCCGGCGCGGACCGGGCAGATGCGTGCACAGCCAGGCGCGCAGCGCCGGCGCATCGGCGAAGGCCTGCTCGTGATAGAGCAGCAGCTCGCGGTTGCCGACGGCGATGACGTCGTTGTGGAAGGCGCCGGCGTCGATCGCCGCGGGGTGCTGCCGGGCGAAGAAGCTGCGTGCCGGGTTCAGGCCGTGCAGCCGCGCCACCGCCTCGCCGGCCAGCCGTGTCTGGCGCGCCGGCAGCTGCGTGGCGGTGCCGGTATCGCGCGCATCGCGGCCATAGACGAACAGTTCCACACCCGTATCGCCGTAGTCGCTGCAGAAACGCGTGTGGTTGGCGGCGCCCTCGTCGCCGAGCATCGGCGTCGCCGGCAGCGGCGCGTGATGGGCGAAATGCCGCGGGTCGGCGAACACGCTGCGCAGGATGCGCGCCGTCTGCGGCGCCTCGATGGCGCGATGCAGGTGGGTCACCAGGTTGGCGGGGGTGAAATGCACACGGCCGTCGGCGCAGTCGGCGCTCGGCGAGACGGTGGCGGCGTTGGCGGCCCACATCGCCGAGGCCGAGCTGGCAGCGCTGAGCAGCTGCGGTGCCTGCCGCGCGGCCTTGCCCAGCACATCGGCATCGCTGCCGCCGAAGCCGAGCGCGCGCAGCGTCGGCAGGTGCGGGCGCTCCTGCGGCGGCAGCACGCCCTGCGCGAGCCCCATCGCTGCCAGTGCGCGCATCTTGGCGATGCCCTGGCGCACGGCGGCGCGCGGGTTCGACGGCTGCTCGGCGTTGCGTGCTGAAGCGAGGTTGCCGAAGGCGAGCCCGGCGTAATGGTGCGTGGGGCCGACCAGACCATCGAAATTGGCTTCGACGGTGGTGAGCTGTGCAGCGGCCGGCAGCTGCTCGCGCATCGCGACTCTCTTACAAGACTGTGACCCGATTCTAGACCGCAGGGTGCCGCCTCGGTTTCAGGGCGGCGCCTCGCGCACGCGCAGAAAGCGCGCGAAGCGCGGCAGGCCATTCACGGTACGGCCGTTGTAGGCGTAGGTGATGCGGCTGCCGAGCGGCGGCGGATCACGTCGCTGCGCATCGGACAGGCCGCTGCCGAGACGGAAGCGCAGGCCATCATCGCTCTGCACTTCGATCGCGCCGAGCAGACCCTGGTATTTGCCCTTGCCGGGCAGGTGGGCGACGACGGTGGCTTCGGCGTCGTCATAGGGCTTGTACTTGAGCAGATCGTCGCTGCGGCCGGCGTGGTAGTGCGAATCGCCACGGTGCAGCATCAGGCCCTCGCCACCGGCGGCGACGGTCGCGTCGAGCCGCGCGCGCAGCGCCTGCGGCGTGGCGACGCGGAACTGCTCGACCATCGCCAGATGCGGCGCCGGCGCCGGCATCAGCAAGGTCCGCATCCGCCGCAGGCGCGCGTCGAAGTCGCCGGGTTCTGACGGCACATCGAAAACCATGAAGCGCAGCTGCCGCCACGCCGCGGCATCGGCCTGCTGTGCGCGGACGGTGCCGGACGCAAAGTCGAAGCGGCCGCGGCCGGCCCAGAGCTCGCCGTCGAGCGGCTGTGCGGGCCAGCCCTGCGTGAAGAACGCGGGCGCGGCGATCGGCTCGCCGTTGCGGGTCCACAAGCGCCGGCCGTCCCAGTAGCCGCGCACGCCGTCGAGCTTTTCGCTGACCCAGTAGCGGTCAAGCGCGATCGGATCGCCATCGTGATGGACCCTGGCCAGCAGCAGGCCGGGCGGTGCTGCGGCGCCGGCGTTCGCCAGCAATAGCGCACAGCACAGCAACAGAAATCGCAGCATGCTCATCTCCAGGCGGTGAACCCGTGAGCACGCTACGCGGCTGCCGCGCTACAGACTGAGACCTGGTGCGATCCTGGCGGGCAGCTGCGGCGCGTCCGCCTCGAAGCTGGCCACCGGATAGGCGCAGTAGTCGGCCGCGTACCAGCCGCTCGGATGATGGTTGCCGCTGGCGCCGATGCCGCCGAAGGGCATCGCCCCCGAGGCGCCGGTGGTCGGCCGGTTGAAGTTGACGATGCCGGCGCGAGATCGCGCGAAGAAATGCCGGTACTCGGCCTCGTCGTCGCCGATGAAGCCGGCGGCCAGGCCATAGCGCGTGGCATTGGCCCGCGCGATCGCCTCGTCGAAGCCGTCGTAGCGGTGCAACTGCAGCAGCGGCCCGAAGTGTTCCTCGTCCGGCGCTTCGATGCTGCTGACGTCGATGATGCCCGGCGTGACGAAAGCGCTGCCGCGTTCGAGCCGGCGCAATGGCAGCAGCGCCTGCGCGCCGAGGGCGATCAGCCGGTCCTGCGCATCGATCATCTGCCGCGCCGCCTGCGCCGAAATCAGCGGACCCATGAACGGCTCCGGCGTGTCGTCCCAGGCGCCGATGCGCAGCCGGCCGGCGGCATCGATCAAGCGCAGCAGAAACGCGTCGCCCCAGCTGCCGCGAGGCAGCAGCAGCCGTCGGGCGCAGCTGCAACGCTGCCCGCTGGTGATGAAGGCCGACATCAGCACGTCGTGCAGCGCCGCGTCGACGTGACCGGTCTGGCGGATCAGCAGCGGATTGTTGCCGCCCAGCTCCAGCGCCAGGATCTGGTGACGGCCGACGAACTCGCGCTGCAGCAGCTCGCCGGTCCTGGCGCTGCCGGTGAAGAACAGGCCGTCGAGCTCGCGGTGCGCGGCGATCGCCTCGCCGGTGGCGCGCTCGCCCTGCAGCAGGTTAAGCACGCCCGGCGGCAGGCCGGCGTCCTGCCAGCAGGCGACCATCGCCGCGCCGACCGCCGGGGTGTGCTCGCTGGGCTTGAACAGCACCGTGTTGCCGGCGAGCAGGGCCGGTGCGATGTGGCCGTTCGGCAGGTGGCCGGGAAAATTGTAAGGGCCGAATACGGCGACGACGCCGTGCGGCTTGTGACGCAGCACCTGGCGCAGGCCATCGGCGCTTTGCTCGTGCGTGCCGGCGCGTTCGGCGGCGGCGCGGATGCTCAGCTCGACCTTGCCGATCATGCTGGCGACTTCGCTGCGCGCCTCCCAGAGCGGCTTGCCGGTTTCGCGGCCGATCAGCGCCGCCAGCGGTTCGCGCCGCGCCTCCAGCTGCTGTGCATAGGCGCGCAGCAGCGCGGCACGCTCGGCCGGCGCGCGCAGCGCCCAGTCGGCGGCGGCGCGGCGCGCGGCGGCAAAGGCTTCGTGCACGTCTTCGTGGTTGGCAACCGCGCCGCGCCAGATGCTCTGGCCGCTGGCAGGGTCCAGGCTGTCCAGCTCGCCGCCGCCGCCATCGCGCCATTGGCCGTCGATCAGCAGTTGCGTGCGCGCTTCGTTCATGGGCGTTTCACAGGCTGCAGATCCGTACGTCGTCGCCGTTGCGCAGCTGCAGGACTCTGGCCAGCGTAGCGGGCAGGGCGACGCCATCGCGTTCCGGCTTCAGATCGGCCAGCAGGCAGCGGAAGGCGCCAAGCTTCTGGTTGGCGAGCAGATGCGGCCGGGCGCCGGGCAACGGACCGCCGATGGTCATCGGCAGCACGCGCGAGCGCTGCGCGCTGCGGATCGCGTGCAGCGGCGCTTCCAGCGTCGGCCCGCCGTCGAAGATGTCGATGTAGTGCTGATAGCGGAAGCCTTCGTCCTCCAGCAGCCGTCGCGCCGGCGCGGTCTGCTCGTGCACCTGGCCCAGCACCGCCTGCGCTTCCGGCGCCAGCAGGGTCGTGTAGATCGGGTGCTTGGGCATCAGCTCGGCGATCACCGCCTTGTTGCCGCGGCCGACGATGTGCTCGGCGTCGTCGTACTCGATGCGGAAGAAATGCCGGCCCAGGCCCTCCCAGAACGGCGAACGGCCCTGCGCATCGGAGACGCCGCGCAGCTCGGCCACGATCCGGCTGGAGAAACGCTGCGGAAAGTTCTTCATGAACAGGAAGCGCGAGCGCGACAGCAGGCCGCCGTAGCCGCCGCGCCGCGCGTCGGGGTGCAGGAACAGCGAGCACAGCACCGTGCTGCCGGTCAGGTCGTTGGACAGGTACAAGGTCGGCAGCTGCGTGTAGACGCCCAGCGCGTCGCTGGCCTGCACGGTCAGGCCGACGTGGTAGTTGTAGAACGGTTCGGCCAGTCCGCAGGCAGCCTCGATCGCGCAGCAGCCCTGGATCGCGCCGCTGCCGGCGTCTTCGAGCACGAACAGATAACGCTCCTGGCCCGGCGCGACGGGCTCGGCGGCGAACGACTGCAGCGAGCGTTCGATCTTCTGCTGCAGCACCTCGCGCACCGGCGGCAGCGAAGTGAAGCCGCTGCCGGCACCGCGCGCCAGTTCCAGCAGCGCGTCGAGATCGTCGGCGGCGATCGGCCGCACGAACTTCACGTCCAGCTCCACTGCCCGCTGGCGAGCCGCAGCAGCAGCAGGGCCGACAGCTGCGCGCGTTCGGCCAGGCTCGACCAGCGCATGGTTTCCTGCGCGCTATGGATGTCGTGGCCGACCACACCCAGGGTGTCGAGGTTGGGCAAGCCCTGCGCGGCGAGATTGTTGCCGTCGCAGCAGCCCCCGGTCGGACGGAAGTCCAGCGGCAGCTCCAGGCTGCGGCCGCAGTCGCCGATCCAGTCCATCAGGCGCTGCTGCGCTGCGTCGACGGGTTTCGGCGGCCGCGTGAAGCCGCCGCGCAGTTCGAAAGCCAGGCCGTCGCCGCCGAAGCTGCGCAGCAGATCGTCGAGCTGTTCCTGCAGCCAGCTCGCATCGGCCGGCTGCGCGGTGCGGACGTTGAAGCGCAGCAGGCAGAAGTCCGGCACGACGTTGAGCGGACCGCCGCCGTGCAGCGCGGCCGGGTTGATCGTCACGCCGTCGCGACGCAGCCTGACCAGCGCGGTGACGACGCGCGCGGCAGCGGCGATCGCGTTGCGGCCGTCCTGCGGATTACGGCCGGCGTGCGCGGCGCGGCCGTGCACCAGCAGCTCGAAGTTGCCGCTGCCCTTGCGCGCCGAGGCCAGCGCGCCGTCGGCGAACGCCGGCTCGAAGACCAGGCCCAGATGGTTGCGCCGCGCCGCCTCGGCCAGCAGCGGCGCCGAGCCGGTGCTGCCGATCTCCTCATCCGGATTGAGCAACACCTCCCAGCCGATGCGCTCACGCCAGGGGCTGCGCTCCAGCGTCGCCAGCGCCAGCCACATCACCAGCAGGCCGCCCTTGAGGTCGGCGACGCCAGGGCCGTGCACGGTGTCGTCGTCGATGAAACGCGCCGTCTGGAACGGATGATCGACGCCGTAGACGGTATCGAGATGGCCGCCCAGGAAGATCTGCAGCGGCGCCTGCGGGCGCTGCCGCAAGCGCAGCGCCGGTGCCAGCGGGCGCTCGCGCAGGCTGCCGTCGTCGGCGCTGCTGCGCTGCGCGGCCAGCGGGATCCACTGCGGCTCGGCGCCCAGCGCCGCGAAGCGCGGCAGCAGCGCCTCGGCCACCGCGCGCACGCCGGCGGCGTTGAAGCTGCCGGAGTTGAGGTTGGCCAGCCGCAGCAGTTCCTCGCGCAGCAGCGGCGCCTGCGCGGCGGTCCAGTGCAGCAGTGCAGCGGTTTCGGGTGCGAGGGTTCGCATGGCATCAACCGGTCTGCTCTAATCCAGTCGACTTCATTCTAGGCCGCCGGACGTGACGCGCATGAGGAAAATCCTGCGGTTGGTGCTGCTGTCGATCGGCGGCGTGCTGACACTGCTCAGCGGCGTCGCGGCGGCCTCCGATCAGGCGTTGTGGGAGAAATCGACGCTGGCGCAGATCCTCAAGCGCGGCGAGCTGCGCGTCGGTGTCGAGGCCGGCTACATGCCGTTCGAGATGCGCGACAAGAAGGGCAACATCATCGGCTTCGATGTCGACCTGGCGCGGCTGATGGCGCGCTACATGGGCGTCAAGCTGACGCTGGTCAACACCGAATGGGACGGCATCATCCCGGCGCTGCTGACCGACAAGTTCGACCTCTTGATGGGCGGCATGACGATCACGCCGGAGCGCAACCTGCAGGTCAACTTCGCCGATCCGTACATCGTCATCGGCCAGACCGTGCTGCTGCGCAAGGACCTGATCGGCAAGATCGCCACGCGCGAGCAGCTCAATGATCCGCAGTACACCGTCATCAGCAAGCTCGGCACCACCGGCGACATCGCCATGCGCAAGTTCTTTCCGAAGGCCAAGCTCAAGGCCTTTGCCAGCGAGGCGGAAGCGACGCTGGAAGTGCGCAACGGCCGCGCCGACGCCTTCGTCTACGATCTGCCGTACAACGCCGTCTACGTCGCCCGCTATCCGGGCCAGCTCGGCCATCTGGCCACACCGTTCACGCAGGAGCCGCTGGGCTGGGGCCTGCGCAAGGGTGATCCGGACTTCCTCAACTGGCTGAACAACTTCCTGCGCACGGTGAAGGCCGACGGCAGCTACGACGCGCTCTATCGGAAGTGGTTCGAGGGCACCGCCTGGATGCAGAACCTCGGCAACTGAGCCGGACGGTGCGCACAAAAAAGCCGCCGGTCACCATGAATGAACGGCGGCGATCTTGAGGCGGTGACACTTACTCGGTGTCGGTTTTCTTGGCGGCGACACCGAGCAGGTAGTTGACCAGCAGCGGCACCGGGCGGCCGGTGGCTTTCTTGCCGATCCAGGCGGTGCCAGCGATGTCCAGATGCGCCCACTTCATGCGCTTGGTGAAGCGGTGCAGGAAGGTGGCGCCGATGATCGCACCGGCCTCGCGGCCGCCGCGCGTGGCGATGTTGGCGACGTCGGCGAACTCGCTCTTGATGTTCTCGTCGTAGTCGGCCCACAACGGCAGTTCCCAGGCACGGTCGCCGGATTGCTCGCCGGCGGCGAGCAGCGCACGGCCCAGCGCCGGCGCGTTGCTGAACAGGCCGGTGGCGACATTGCCGAGCGCGACCACGCAGGCGCCGGTCAGCGTCGCCATGTCGAGGCAGGCGCTGGGCTCGTAGTTCTGCTCGGCGTAGGTCAGCGCGTCGCAGAGGATCAGGCGTCCCTCGGCATCGGTGTTGAGCACCTCGATGGTGATGCCGGCCATGCTGGTGACGATGTCGCCCGGCTTGTTGGCCTCGCCATTGATCAGGTTCTCGGTCGCCGCGACGATGCCAACGACGTTGAGCGGCAACTTGAGTTCGGCGATCGCCAGCAGCGCACCGAACACCGAGGCGCCGCCGCACATGTCGAACTTCATCTCGTCCATCTGCGCCGCCGGCTTGATCGAGATGCCGCCGGCGTCGAAGGTCAGGCCCTTGCCGACCAGGGCGATGGGCTTTTCACCCTTGGGACCCTTGAAATACTCCATGACGATCAGCTTGGGCGGCTGGCTGGAGCCCTTGGCCACCGACAGCAGCGAGCCCATGCCGAGCTTTTCCATCTCGGCCTTCTCAAGAATCTTGGTCTTGATCGCCGGGTACTGCGTCGCCAGCTTCTTGGCCTGTTCGGCCAGATAGGTCGGCGTGCAGATATTGCCGGGCAGGTTGGCCAGGTCCTTGGCCAGCGCCACGCCCTTGGCGGTGGCCAGCGCCTCGGCCAGGCCGCGCTCGCCGACCGGCAGGTCGGAGCGGCGCGGCACGTCGAAGGTGTAGCGCTCCAGCTTCAGCGGCGTGATCTGCTCGCGCGCCTTGGCGCCGCGGCATTCGTCGAAGCGGTAGAAGGTGTCCTCGGTGACCAGCGTCGCCTGCGCGACGTTCCACTGGAAGTCGCGATTCTTGATCGGCAGATGGGTGAGGTAGGAGACGGCGTCGATCGAGCCGGTCTGGCGCAGCGCCTTGGCGGCGGCGGCGTGAACTTTCCGGTAGGCGGCCTCGTCGAAGTTGCGCTCCTTGCCCAGGCCCACCAGCATCACGCGGTCGGCAAAGGTGCCGGGGACATTGTGCAGGATCACGGTGCTGCCGACCTTGCCGTCCATGTCGCCGCGGCGCATCACGCTGGCGATCGCGCCGTCGCTGACCTGATCGATGGTGGTCGCGGCGTCCGACAGCGTGCGGCGGTCAAAAATTCCGACGATCACGCAGGCGACGCGCTGTTTCTCCGGATTTCCGCTTTTTATAAAATATTCCATGATCGCTCAGGCTTTTGTTGGTTCGATAAAGCTCGCTGCAGCGAGTTCTCCGGGCCGGAAAGACAACGGCGAGAGGCCGATGGCATCAGGTTCCGTAACAAGGAGATTGTAAATCGCAGGCCATTTTACCCGCTGGATTCCTCGAAACAAGGGGCGAGCCCCTAGCGAAGCGCCGCATGTCCGCGGCAAAATTCGAGTTATCGTCGACCGTCCTCAATATCAATGCGCCCGCCGTGGCGACCGCGACCGGGCAGGTATCTGAATGAAAGGGGTTCTTGACCGCTATCTGCTGCGCGAGGCCGGTAGCGCCTGGCTCGGCGTCACGCTGGTGTTGCTGGCCATCATGGTGTCGAGCCGTTTCGCGCGGTTCCTCGCCCAGGCGGCGGCCGGCGAGCTGCCGCAGGACCTGCTGCTGCAGGTCGCGCTGCTGTCCAGCCTGCAAGTGCTGGTGCTGCTGATTCCGGTGTCGCTGCTGCTGGCGATCATGATGGCGCTCGGCCGTCTGTATCAGGACAACGAGGTGGCGGCGATGACCGGCTGCGGCGTCGGCCTGTGGTCGCTGTACCGGCCATTCATGCTGCTCGGCGGCGCGCTGGCGGTGGTGACGGCGGCGCTGGCCTTCCAGATCGGCCCCTGGGCCGGCCGCACCTCGGATTACGCGGTCAAGAACGCCGCGCGTTTCATCAAGTTCAATCCGTTCGAGGAAGGTCATTTCAAGTCGGTGGCCGATGACCGCGCGGTGGTATTCACCGAGCACATGAGCCCCAACGGCGACCGGCTGGAGAACGTCATCGGCCAGATCGTCGAGACCAACACGCGCAGCTTCATCACGGCGCGTCGCGGCAGTCAGGCGGTCGATGCCGACACCGGCGTGCGCGACGTGGTGCTCGAAGAGGGTTATCGCTATTCCGGCGTGCCGGGCTCGGCGGCGTTCGACGTGATCCGCTTCGACAAGCTGACCACGCATATCCGCCCGCCGGAGTTCATGTACGTCAGTTCCAAGCGCAAGATCATGAAGACCAGCGAGCTGCTGGGCTCCAGCGACCCCAAGGACCGCGCCGAGCTGCAGTGGCGCATCGGCGCACCGATCTCGGTGTTCGTGCTGGCACTGCTGGCGGTGCCGCTCGCGCATACGCGGCCGCGCCAGGGCCGCTACGGCAAGCTGGTGATCGGCATCGTCGTCTACCTGGTTTATTCGCAGCTGCTCGGCGTCGCCCAGGCCTGGGTCGCCAAGGATGCGCCGATCAGCGTGCTGGGCCTGTGGTGGGTGCATGCCTTGATGCTGGCGGCAGCCGGCCTGCTGCTCGCGCAGCGGCAAAACTGGCTGCAGCGGAGGCGCGCATGAACCGGCTGGCGCGACATCTGATCAGCCACGTGCTGGCGTTCTCGGCGATCGTCGCGCTGGTGCTGGTGGCGATCTACACCTTCATCAGCTTCGTTTCGGACATCGACCAGACCGGGCAGGGCGGCTTCGGCGTTGCCCAGCTGCTCTACTACAGCCTGATGATGATGCCGACCGGCCTGTACCTGCTGATGCCCGTGGTGGCCTTGCTGGGGACCCTGGTCGGTCTGGGTGCCCTGGCCGCCCAGAACGAAATCACGGCGATGCGCGCGGCCGGCATGACGGTGATGCAGATCGGCCGGGCCGTGCTGTTCGCCGGCCTTGCACTCGGCGTGCTGCAGCTGGTGCTCGGCGATCTGCTGGTGCCGGTCGGCACGCAGGCCGCCCGCAGCCTGCGCAGCGAGGCCAAGGCCGGTGCCCCGGTGGGACTGGCGACGCGGCCCATCTGGCTGCGCGACGGCGCTGCCGTGGTGCACATCGGCGAACTGCGTTCGGAAAGCCGCGTCGGCAATGTCGAGATCTATCGCCTCGGCGAGGATCTGGACCTGCAGTCGGTACTGCGCGCCGGCGACGGCGAGTTCGTCGACGGCGTCTGGAAGCTGCGCGACATCCAGCGCACGCGCTTCGAGGCCGATCGCGTCGTCGCCGACCATGTCGACGAGGACCAGTATGCCGGCCATATGTCGCCGGAGGTGCTGCGCCTGTTCGTGCTGGAAGCCGACAGCCTGACCACGCTGGGCCTGCAGCGCCTGATCGGCTACCTCAACGACAACGGCCTGGATTCGCGCAGCTATCAGCTGTCGTTGTGGCGCAAGCTGGTGACGCCGCTGACGGTGATGGCGATGATGTTGTTCGCGGTGCCGTTCGTGCTCGGCTCGCAGCGCGGCGGCGGTGCGGGCCAGCGCCTGCTGGTCGGCATCCTGGTCGGCCTGGTGTTCTATGTCGTCAACGAGGTGACCGCCAGCATCGGACAGTTGTACGGCTGGCATCCCTTGCTGGCGGCGGGCCTGCCGACCGCCGGCCTGGGCGCGCTGGCATTGCTGCGGCTGCAACGGGCGCGCTGAACATTCCGCTGTCTTTATCGGTCTGAGCCATGGCGGGCGCAACGACGCGACCCGGGAGGGTGTGTAGATGAGCCGGATTTCATTTTCGCGCGACGCGATCGCCGCGCTGCTGCTGACCGGCCTGCTGGCCGGCTGCGCCACCGCCACGCCATATCAGCCGATCGACAACGGTTACGGCTACGACGAGCAGCGCATCGAGCAAAACCGCTACCGCATCCGCTTCAGCGGCAATGCGCGCACGCCCAAGCAGACGGTGGAGAATTACCTGCTGTTCCGTGCCGCGGAGCTGACCCTGCAGGCGGGCTTCGATTACTTCGTGTTCGCCTCGGAAGGCACCGACGCCAATACCCGCTACCTGCAGAGCTTCAACGGCTTCTACGGCAACTACTACTGGTATCCGCGGCCGTACTGGGGTGTCGGCGCCGGCGCGTCGACTGCGACGCCGATCACCGAATACGAGGCCCAGGCCAGCGTGGTGATGTTCCGCGGCCAGAAGAAGGACGACGACGTCAAAGCCTTCGACGCGCGCCAGGTGCAGAGCAATCTGGCGCCGGTGATCCGCCGGCCGCAAGCCGACGGCAAGTCTTAAGCTTTTGCCGGCTTGACGCGCGGCGGCAGCTGCACGACGTGGGCGCCGCTGAGCCAGTCGTGCGGCGCGCGGCGGCGGCGGTCCAGATGCATCGCCAGCAAGCCCAGCGCGGTGGCGAGCGCGCAGGCCAGCGCGACCGGACCGGCATGCGGCAGCTCGCGCAGATGCGGCAGCCGCGACAAGGGCACGCTCAGGATCACCGACCACACCGCCAGCATCACCGCAAAGCGCGACATCGCGCTGACCCAGCTCAGTTCGCGGCCATCGTCGCGCTCCACGCGCAGGCGCCAGACGCGCATGCCCAGGGTCTGGCCGCCGTGGGTCCAGAACCAGCCGAAGAACAGCAGGCCGACGCCGAACAGGTAGGCGCGCAGCGCCGTCCAGTCACGCGGGGCGCCGAGCAGGTCGCGAATCACCAGGTCGAGCAGCAGCGCCACCATCCACAGCGCGATCAGCAGGAGGCCGTCGTAGCCGGCGGCAGCGATGCGGCGCCACAGCGGCGCGGGAGCGGAAGGGGTCGACACGGAACGGCAGCCGGCAGGGGGAGCGGGCGCACAGCATAAGCATCGCCGGTCAAAAGGGAAGCCGCGCCGCCCGGCGTCGCGCCGCCGGCTCAGGCGGCGATCGGATGATGCGGTCCGACCCGCCGCGCCGCCGCCGGGCCAGCGGTGTCGACGCTGCGCGCGGCGGCGGTCAGCAGTTCGCGCGAGCTGCTGCCGGCGTCCGGAAAGGTGCCGACGCCGACATGCGCCTGCGGTGCGACCAGCCGGCCGCCCAGCTCCAGTGGCAGGGTGCAGGCGGCGAGCAGTTGCTCGTGCAGCTGCGTCGGCGCGCCTTCCAGCGGCTCGCGCTCGCGCAGCAGCGCGAACTCGGTCTTGCCGTAGCGGGCGAGAAAATCCTGAGGCCGTGCCAGCGGCCGCAGCCGCGCGGCGATCGCCTGCATCGCCGCGGCCTCCTCGCCGGGCGCCTGCGGGAAGCGCAGCGCCCCGTAGAACAGGTCGAAGCGGGTGCCGTTGCGGCTGCAGCGCTGGATGAAATGCACGGCTTGCTGCTGGAACGAGGCGCGATTGCGCAGCATGGTCTCCGGGTCGTGCAGCGCCAGCATGCGCGCGCGCTGTTCCTGCTCGCGCGCCCGCTGTTCTTCGCGCAGCCGCCGCTGCAGCCGGGTGTCGCCGGCGGCGATGCGCAGCGCCAACACCGACAGCGCGACGCTGAGCGCAGCCACCAGCAGCGCGGTGCCGCCGGTGCCCAGCTCGCTGCCGGCGGACACGCTGCGCGTCGAGAAGCGCGCCGCCAGCGCGCCGCTGTATTGCACGCCGCTCAGCGCGGCGCCGAGCAGCAGGGCCAGGCCGGCGCGAGTCGGCAGCGGTCGCCGCGTCGGCGAGAGCTGCAGCGCCAGCATCGCGCAACTCGCGGCGGCGGCGACGCTGGTGGCCAGGCCGGCGAAAGTGACCACGCGCAGCGCCTGCCATTCGATCGGCGGACGCAGATCCAGCGCGGTGAAGCTCAGGTACTGCGCACCGGCGAGGCCGGCGCCGATGGCCACGGCGCCGAGGCCGATCGGCGCGGCGCGGAACTCCCGGCCGCTGGCGACGGCGATCAGCAGTCCACTGGTGCCGGCGCAGGTCAGCAGCCCGCCCAGCAGCCACTCCGGCCGGTAGCCGAACAGGCCGGCCGGCGCGAACACCTGCAGCGCCGCGAAGTGCATCGACCACAGGCCGGTACCGCCCGCCAGCGCGCCGAGCCCCAGCAGGCGGCCGCGGCGCTGCGGTTCTTCGGCGCGACGGCTGGCGATCGCCGCGGCGACGTGCATGGCGCCGGCGGCGAGCAGAAACGACAGCAGCAGCCAGCCGCCGTCTTGGATGAGCTCCGGTTTCACGTCCACTGCTGCCCCCGTCCGATCTGTGCCCGGCCTGCGAATGTCGATGCCGCCACCTTGCCGGCCGTCTTGTAAGCCGTGCCAGCCCGCCGTTCGGCCCCGCAGCACCGGTTGTCGGCAGCGCGGTGACGGCTTTCCGACGCCTGCGGATTGCTACACTCTCGCGCCCTGCCGCGTGCCGCCGTGCCGCGGTGTCTGATCACCTGTCGCGGTTCGCCGCGGCCGTACCGGTATCGATCCCGATGTGGTTCAAGAATCTGCAGACCTATCGTCTGGCGGGCGAGTGGACACTCGCTCCGGGCGCCTTTGAAGAACTGCTGGCCAAGCGGCCGCTGCAGCCGTGCATGGGCCTCAACCCCGAAAGCCGCGGCTGGGTGGCGGTCAACAACAGCGGCCAGCGGGTCTATGCGCAAGGCCGGCAGATGCTGTTCGCGATGGGCGTCGAGCAGAAGCTGCTGCCGTCGGCGGTGGTCAAGCAGACGGTCGACGAACGCGCCGCCGAGCTGGCCGCCAAGCAGGGCTTCAAGCCGGGCCGCAAGCAGCTGCGCGACATGAAGGACCAGGTGATCGCCGAACTGCTGCCGCGTGCCTTCGCGCGCCGTCGCAGCACACGCGCCTGGCTCGATCCGGTCGGCGGCTGGCTGGTGGTCGAGGCGGCCTCGCCGGCGCGCGCCGAGGACCTCACTCAGCTGCTGCGCGACACGCTCGACGGCGTGCAGCTGGAGCTGCCGGAACTGGCGCAGGCGCCGTCGGCGGCGATGACCGCGTGGCTGTCCGGCGGCGACGCGCCGGGTACGTTCGCGATCGACCAGGAATGCGAGCTGCGCGGCGCCGACGTATCCAAGCCGACGGTGCGCTATCTGCGCCACGAGCTCGGCGGCAGCCAGGTGCGCGAGCATATCGCCGGCGGCAAGCTGGTGACGCGGCTGGGCCTGCGCTGGAACGACCGTGCCTCGTTCGTGCTGACCGACAAGTTCGAGGTCAAGAAGCTGCGCTTCGAGGACATCGAGAAGACCCGCGAGGATGCCGCGACGCAGTCCGAGGACGAGCAGTTCGATGCCGAATTCGCGCTGATGTCGGCCGAGCTGGCGGCGCTGCTCAAGGATTTGCAGGCGGCACTGGGCACGGCAGAGTAGGGCATCGCCTCAATTCTTCAAGGAGCAGCAGCGTGAGCCAACGTGTCACGATCGAGGTCGCCGACGGTGTCGCCGAGGTGCGTCTGAGCCGTCCGGACAAGCGCAATGCGCTGGATCTGGCGATGTTCGAGGCGCTGGGCGCCGCCGTCGATTCGCTGCGCGGGCGCGACGACGTGCGCGCGGTGCTGCTGTACGGCGAAGGCCCGGCGTTCTGCGCCGGTATCGACCTGGCCAGCTTCAGCGGCGCCGGGGCCGCGCATCTGCAGAACCTTGAGCCGCGCACGCACGGCATCGCCAATCTGTTCCAGCACGCTGCCTGGGGCTGGCGCGAGCTGCCGGTGCCGGTGGTCGCGGCACTGCATGGCTTCGCGTTCGGCGGCGGCATGCAGATCGCGCTCGGCGCCGATATCCGCATCGCCGCGCCGGACACGCGACTGTCGATCATGGAAATCCGCTGGGGCCTGGTGCCGGACATGGCCGGCTTTCCGCTGCTGCGCGGCCTGGTCCGCGACGACATCGCCCGCGAGCTGACCTATACCGGCCGCGAGGTGCTGGCGTCTGAAGGCGTGTCGCTGGGTCTGGTGACGCGGCTCGCCGACGATCCGCTCGCCGCCGGCCGCGCCCTGGCGCGACAGTTCGCCGACAGCAGCGGCAGCGCGATGCGCGCCAACAAGCGCCTGTTCGCGCTGGCCGCGCAGGGCGACGACGCGGCGACACTGCTCGCCGAATCGCGCGAGCAGCAGGCCCTGCTCGGCAGCGACGAGCAGAAACAGGTGGTCGCCAGGAATCTGCGCCGCTGAGGCAGTTGCGCACAGCGGGTAGGGCGGGTTAGGCCGGAGGCCGTAACCCGCCGCGTCGGTGGCGGTGAGGCTTCCGGCGGGTTACGGCGCTGCGCGCCTAACCCGCCCTACGTCCCGCAAGCTGTCGAATCGGCACCGCCGTGTTCGACTACACGGTAAGCGCGGTCATCCGGCCGTCGCGAAAACCATCGAGAATCGCCGCATGACCCTCCCCGATCGCCGCAAGCGCTGGCTCGCCCTCTACGTCCTTTGTCTGGGCGTGCTGATGATTGTGCTCGACACGACCATCGTCACCGTCGCGCTGCCGTCGATCCAGGCGGCCCTCGGCTTCTCCGGTGCCGGCCTGGTCTGGGTGCTCAATGCCTACATGCTGACGTTCGGCGGCTTTCTGCTGCTCGGCGGCCGGCTCGGTGATCTCTACGGCCAGCGCCGCTGGTTCCTCGCCGGTCTGGCGTTCTTCACGCTGGCCTCGCTCGGCTGCGGCCTGGCGCAGACGCAGGCGATGCTGGTGATCGGCCGCGCCGTGCAGGGCCTGGGCGGCGCGGTGGTGACGGCGGTGGCGCTGTCGCTGATCCTCAAGCTGTTCCCGGAGCCCGGCGAGCGCGCGCAGGCGATGGGCATCTACGGCTTCGTCTGTGCGGCCGGCGGCAGCATCGGCGCGCTGCTCGGCGGCCTGCTGACGCAGCAGTTCGGCTGGCACTGGATCTTCCTGGTCAATCTGCCGATCGGCATCGCGGTCTATGCCGGCAGCCTGGCGCTGCTGCCGCCGGATGCGCTCGCGCAGGGGCCGCGGCGGCTCGATCTGGGCGGCGCGATCACCGCCACCGGCGGCCTGATGCTGGCGGTCTACGGCATCGTCGGCGGCAACGAGGCCGGCTGGAGTTCGCCGCGCACGCTGGGCCTGCTCGGCGCGGCGGCGCTGCTGCTGGCCGTGTTCCTGGCAATCGAGGCGCGCATGCGCGAGCCGCTGATGCCGCTGCGCCTGTTCCGCTTGCGCAATCTGGCCGCCGCCAACGTCATCGGCATGCTGTGGTCGGCGGGCATGTTCGCGTGGTTCGTCATCGCCGCGCTGTACCTGCAGGCGGTGCTGGGCTACGACCCGTTCACCGTCGGCCTCGCCTTCGTGCCGGCGGACCTGATCATGGCGGTGTTTTCGGCCGGCCTCTCGGCCCGGCTGATCATGCGCTTCGGCCTGCGCGGGCCGGCCTGGGTCGGCCTGGCGCTCGGCACCGCCGGCCTGCTGCTGTTCGCCCGCGCCGGGCTTGGCGGCAGCTACTGGGTCGATGTGCTGCCGGGCATGGTGCTGCTCGGCGTCGGCGCCGGCATGGCGTTCAACCCGGTGCTGATGGCGGCGATGAACGATGTCGACGGCAGCGAGGCCGGACTCGCCTCGGGCGTCGTCAACACCTCGTTCATGATGGGCGGCGCGCTGGGCCTGGCGGTGCTCGCCAGCCTGGCCGATGCCCGCAGCGCGCAGTTGCAGGCGGCGGGCGCACTGCCGCCGGTGGCGCTGCACGGCGGCTACCAGCTGGCGTTTTTTGCCGGTGCCGCGCTGACGGCGCTGGCGACGCTGTTCGCCGCCTTCTGGCTGCGCCCGCGTCAGCAGGCGGTGCTGACGGAAGGCGTGACGGCGGTCTAGCTAGGGCCGCCCCTCAGCCCGGCGTACCGGCGGCGTCGATGCAGTGGCGCCGCCAGCACAGGTTCTGCCGGGTCCAGTCGCGCGCGGCACTGCCCAGGCGGCGGCGCAGCGGCATGTCGCGCAGCACTTCGGCGAGCGCCTCGGCGATCGCCTCGACGTCGTTGCCGTCGACGACGTGGCCGGTGCGGCCGTGCGCAACCAGCTCTGCGGGACCGCCCTGCGCGCCGACGATGCAGGGCGTCGCACAGGCCATCGCGTCGGCGATGGTGATGCCGAAGCCTTCCATTTCGGCGCCGTCTTCCAGCTCGATCTGCGGATGCAGGAATACCTCGGCGCGCGCATGCAACTGCGCCAGTTCCTCGTCGGACACATAGCCGAGCAGGCGCACGTGCTCGCTGAGTCCCAGCGCCGCGACGTCGGCCTGCAGCGCCGCCATTTCCGGCCCGCGGCCGGCGATCCAGTAGCGGAAGCGATAGCCGCGCTGCGCGCAGAGCGCCGCGGCGGCGAGCGCGGCGCGCAGGTTCTTGCGCGGCACCAGCCGGCAGACCGTGAACACCAGCGGCTCCTCGCTGCTGCCGCGCGCGATGTCCGGCACCGCGGCGGCGAAATCGGACAAGCCGTTCCAGGCAACGACGCAGCGTGGCGCCAGCTCCGGCAGTCGCGCCAGCAGATGCCGCTGCGTCCACTGGCTGACGGCGACCACACGCTGCGCGGCACCGAGCACGCGGCGCATCAGCCAGGCGTCGAAGCCGCTGGGCCGGCCGATCTCGCGGCCATGCACGGTGATGGTCAGCGGTTTGAAGCCGAGCAGCACCGGCGCGATCGCCGCGCGCCAGGTGCAGGCGTGCAGCGCGGTCGGCAGGCGGCCCTCGGCCGCGGCCCGGCGGCGCGCGCGCAGCAGCGCCACGGCGAGCTTGAAGTAGACCCGCGGCTTGCTGCCGCCGCCGACGTCGGTGATGTCCAGCGCGCCATCCTGGACGCGGCGCGGACCGCACGAGGTCTTGGTAAACACGCGCACCTGCCAGCCGAGCGCGGCGTAGCTGCGCGCAATCGCCTGCGCGTAGGTCTGCACGCCGCCCTCGTCGGGCGGAAAGACGCGGCTGACCAGCCAGAGTTCGGGCGGCGCCGGCGGCCGCGTGGGCGATTGCCGGGGCTGATGGGGAAAGGCACGCATCGTGAGGCCGGGACTTGCTGCTGCTGACGGAACGCAACTGTAGGAGCCAAGCATGGTTCTTGCCACCTTCCGTGCCATCCGCTGCCGCCAAGGCTCACGCTGTCGCGCTCGCCTTGCAGCGGCGGCAGCGGATCGCGGCGGCGTCGGTGTGGCGATGCGCCGGCTCCGCGTCGTGGTCGCTTGGGGATATCTGCGCAAGATCCGGGGCCGGCGCGACGCCGGCCTGTGTCAGATTGGCGCGACAGCAGACGCCTACGGAAACGGCGGGACGATGACGATCGACAACGCCGCGGATGCGGCGGCGGTGCAAGGGGTGCTGGCTGCACAGGACTGGAGCGGGATCGAGGCGGCGCTCGACGGCGAGGGGTACGCGGTGCTGCCGCGCCTGCTGTCGGTGCCGGCCTGCGTGGCGCTGCGCGCGCTGTATGCCGCCGACGCGCCGTTTCGCAGCCGCGTCGTCATGGCCCGGCACGGCTATGGCCGCGGCGAGTACCGCTACTTCGCCTATCCGCTGCCGCCGCTGGTGGCGCAGCTGCGCGGCGCTCTCTATCCGCGGCTGAGCGGAATCGCCAATCGCTGGAACCGGACGATGCGGATCGCTGCGCGCTATCCGCCCGCGCACGCCGACTTCATCGCCGCCTGTCATGCCGCAGGGCAGACGCGGCCGACGCCGCTGCTGCTGCAGTACGGCGAGGGCGACTACAACTGCCTGCACCAGGATCTCTACGGCGAGCAGGTGTTCCCGCTGCAGCTGGCGGTACTGCTGTCGGCGCCGCAGGCCGAGTTCAACGGTGGCGAGTTCGTGATGACCGAGCAGCGGCCGCGCATGCAATCGCGGCCGATGGTGGTGCCGCTGCAGCAGGGTGATGCCGTGCTGTTCGCTGTCAGTCAGCGGCCCATGCAGGGCGCGCGCGGCAGTTACCGCGTGCAGCTGCGTCACGGAGTCAGCCGTGTCCGCAGCGGCCGGCGGCATACGCTCGGCGTGATCTTCCACGACGCGCGCTGAGCTCAGGATGCAAGGCTCGCTATTCGACAGCGAAGGTCCCTCACGCGAGGCGCTCGGCGAGCAGGCGCTGCTGCTGCGCGGCCACGCATTGCCGCTGGTGCCGGCGCTGCTGACGCTGCTCGGCGAGATCCTGCGCGCCGCGCCGCTGCGACAGATGCAGACGCCCGGCGGTTTCACGATGTCGGTGGCGACCAGCAACTGCGGCGACTGGGGCTGGACTTCGGATCGTCACGGATACCGCTATCGCCGCGACGATCCCTGCAGCGGACAGCCATGGCCGTCGCTGCCGGCCGAGATGCTGGTGCTGGCGCGCGACGCCGCGGCGCAGGCCGGGTTCGCCGGCTTCACCCCGGACGCCTGCCTGATCAATCGTTACCAGCCGGGCACGCGCCTGAGCCTGCACCAGGACAAGAACGAGCGCGATTTCTCGGCACCGATCGTCTCGGTGTCGCTGGGCATCGACGCAGTGTTCCTGTTCGGCGGCATGATCCGCAGCCAGCGCGCGCGGCGCGTGCTGCTGCAGCATGGCGACGTCGCGGTCTGGGGCGGCGTGGACCGCCTGCGCTATCACGGCGTTGCACCGCTGCCGCAGGCCTGGCATCCGCTGCTCGGCGCGCAGCGCCTCAACCTGACATTCCGCAAGGCGCGATGAGGGGGTGACGCCGTCGCGCGTTTGAACTCGATGTCCATCATCGGCCAACATGCGGGCAGTCGATGCAAGCCACCGCTGGGCCGCAATCGACACGACGGCAAGACATCAGAACGATTCGCAGCGGAGCGAGGAGAACAGCATGAGCGCAGTCCGGCACGCCGCGGCAGCGCCGCCGCGTTTTATCGAGACGCGGCTGCAGCGCCTGCTGGCGCGCAAGCGCGCGCGGCGCGGCAGCCCGCCGTACGAGATCAAGAACGAAGCCGAGGTCGAGGCGGCACTGCGCGCCTTGTTCACTGCCGAAGGCTTGCAGGACGTGCGGATCGGCGGCCTGCGCCGCCTCGCCGGCGGCGCCTCGAAGGAGCAATTTGCGTTCGAGCTGCGCCACGCCGGACAGCCGCGGCCGGAGCGTCTGGTGCTGCGCATGGATCCGCGCGAAGGTGTGGTCGAGACCTGCCGTTTGCGCGAGGCGCAGATGCTGCTCGCGATCGCCGGCGTGGTGCCGGTGCCGGAAGTGCGCTTCGTCGATGCCGACGGCGACTATCTGGGCCAGCCCGGCATGATCACCACATTCGTCGCCGGCGTGACCAAGCCGACCGAGGACAAGGCGGCTGCCGTGTCGGGCCTGGGTTCCAGTTACGGCAGCTGGGTCGACAAGCTGGCGCCGCAGTTCCTCAAGTACCTGATCGCGATCCATGACTTCACGCCGTCGTCGACGGCACAGCTGGACAGCTTCGACATTCCGGCAGCGGGCACGCGCGACGCCGCACTGTGGCAGGTCGATTTCTGGGGACAGGTGCGGCGCGACGACTTGATCGAGCCGGTGCCGATGCTCAGCTACACCGAAAGCTGGCTGCGCGAGCGTGCGCCGGTCTGCGCGCGCGCCTGCGTGGTCCATGGCGACTACCGCATCGGCAATTTCATGTTCGAGGAGCCGAGCGGGCGTTTCACCGCGGTGCTGGACTGGGAGCTGGTCCACTTCGGCGATTTCCACGAAGACCTCGCCTGGCTGACGCAGAAACTGCTGATGACGCCCGGCGCCGACGGTCGCCCGCTGGTCAGCGGCCTGCTGCCGCGCGAGGAGTTCCTGCAGCAGTACCAGGCGCTGTCCGGCCGCGTCGTCGATGCGGAGAAGCTGCGCTACTACGAAGTGCTCAACACCTGGAAATGCGCGGTGATGAATCTCTGCTCCGGTCCGCTGGCGGCGCGCAATGCCGCCAACCATCAGGACCTGCTGCTGAGCTGGCTGCCGCCGGTGGGACCGGTCTGCCTGGCGCAGACCATCGAACTGATCAAGGGCCAATCGAAGGGTGAATGAGCATGCTGCCGAGCATCGACACGCGGATCCAGAACCTGATCAAGACCATGCAGCAGGTGATCCTGCCGGCAATGGACCCGGCCAACAAGCTCGCGCAGGAACAGGCACAGCTGCTGATGGGCCATCTGCATCTGATCAGCCTGCACTGGGACAAGGCCTGGCTGTTCGAGACGGTATCGCTGGCGGCGCTCAAGGTCTTGGCGGCAACGCTGTGCGAGGCGCGCGGCGGCAGGCGGACGACGGCGGCGGCCGCGGCGCTGCGCCAGGCGCTCGACGTGGCGGCGGCGGTGCGGCCGCTGACGGCGACGCACAGCGCTGATGTCCGCAACATCCTGGGTGCCGCGATCGACACGCTGATCGAGGCCCTGGAAGTGGATGCCGATGACGCCAGCCGCGAGGTGGCAGCCGGCGCGATCGTCGCGCACGGCGAGGGGCAGATGCATCGCGAGCGCGTCTGGTTCGCCGCCGCCGGTCTGGATCCGCAGCGCGCCGAACTGGAGTCGATCGAGCAGATGCTGGCGGCGGCGATGGATGAGTACGGACTGCCGGCGCACCGGCTGGTGTTCTGAGCGGCCTGCCCAAGGCATCCCGATCTGCGCGAGGCGAGTGAGCTGATCTGCGGGATCAGGCCGTCACCGCTGCCGTCGCAGCGGCGCGCGGTCACTCGGCCGCGATGTGCGGCGCACCCCTGGATGGTGCGGCCTTGCGCAGCAGCAGCACCAGCGGCACCGCCAGCAGCGTCAGGATCATCATCACGTGGAAATCGTCCAGATAAGCGATCCAGGCCGCCTGCCGGCTGACCATCGCATTGACCGCGGCGGCGCCGTGCGCGGTGGCCATCTGCGCGGCCAGCGCCGGATCGTGCGCGGCGAGGTTGTACGGCATCACGTGCTCGCTGAGCGTGGCGTGGACGATCTGCGTGTTGCTGACCAGCAGCGCCTGCACGCCGGAGATGCCGATGCTGCTGCCGATGTTGCGCATCAGCGAGAACAGCGCCGCGCCTTCGTTGCGCAGTTCCGGGTCCAGCGTCGCGAACGCCAGCGCCGCCATCGGCACGTAGGTGACGCCGGTGCCGATGCCCTGCACGAAGCCTGAGCTGATGATCGGCCATTGATCCATCTGCGGCGAGAAGCCGGTCATCTGCCACAGCGAGAACGCCGTCAGCAGCAGGCCGGTTCCCACCAGCAGGCGGGTGTCGACGATGCCGGTCATGCGGCCCATCAGCATCATCGCCAGCAAGGTGCCGACGCCGCGCGGCGCGGTGATCAGGCCGGTGTCGAAGGTCGGGTAGTCCATCAGGCCCTGCAGCAGCGGCGGCAGCAGCGCCAGCGTGGCGAACAGCACGATGCCGATCAGGAAGATGAAGGCGTTGCCGGCGAGGAAGTTGCGGTCGCGGAACAGCGCCGGACGGATGAAGGGCGCGCGGCTGCTCAGGGTGTGGACGACGAACAGGTAGAACGCCAGCGCCGCGACCACGGTCTCGATCCAGATTTCGGTGGAGCCGAACCAGTCCTTCAGCGGGCCGCGGTCGAGCATCAGCTGCAGCGCACCGATTGCCAGGCTCAGCAGCGCGAAGCCGAAGAAATCGAAGCGGTCGCGACGCTTCTGCGTTTCCGGCAGGTAGGCGGCGATGCCGAGCAGCGCCAGGATGCCGAACGGCACGTTGATGTAGAACACCCAGCGCCAGCTGTAGTGGTCGGTCAGCCAGCCGCCGATGATCGGCCCCAGCGTCGGACCCATCACCACGCCCAGGCCCCAGACCGCCATCGCCTTGCCGTGGCGTTGCGGCGGGTTGATGTCGAACAGGATCGCCTGCGACATCGGAATCAGCGCGGCGCCGCAGACACCCTGCAGCAGACGGAACAGCACGATCTGCGGCAAGGACTGCGCCATGCCGCACAGCGCCGAGCTGAGCGTGAAGCCGGCCACCGAGTACAGGAACAACCGCTTGCGGCCGACGCGCCCGGCGAGCCAGCCCGTCAGCGGCGTCATGATGGCCGCGGCGACGATGTACGAGGTCAGCACCCAGGTCATCTGGTCCTGCGTCGCCGACAGCGCACCCTGCATGCGTGGCAGCGCGACGTTGGCGATGGTGTTGTCGAGCGCCTGCAGGATCGACGCCAGCATCACCGTGATGGTGATCATCGCGCGGTTCAGCGCCGGCGGGGTCGCGCCGGCGTCGCCTGCGGTGACCGTAGCCGTGCTCACGAAGTGCCGGAGGCTGCCACTGCGGTACCGACGGCGGCGCTGCTGTGCGGCACCTCGCCGCCGAACAGATGGCGTTCGTGGCCGGTGTCGACTTCGACGGTGGCGCTCAGGCCGGAATGCAGCGGCAGCTCGGCGTCGGCGGCATCGAGTTCGAGCCGCACCGGCAGGCGCTGCACGACCTTGACCCAGTTGCCGGTGGCGTTCTCGGCCGGCAGCAGCGAGAACTGCGAGCCGGTGCCCGGCGCGATGCTGGCGACATGCGCCTTGAACGGATGGCCGGAATAGGTATCGATGCTGATCGTCGCCGGCTGGCCGGCGCGCATGTACGCGAGCTGGTCTTCCTTGAAATTGGCCTCGATCCATACCTTGTCGGTCGAGATCAGCGCGAACACCGGATTGGCGGCGGTGATGTAGTCGCCAGGCTGCAACTGCTCGACCTTGGTGACGACGCCGTCGTATGGCGCGCTGATCGTCGCGTATGACAGATTGAGCCGTGCGCGGTCCAGCTCCGCCTGCGCCTGGCGTACCGTCGGATGCTGCTCGGGGGTGATCGCGGGATCGTCGCCCAGCACCGCCAGCACGCTGGCCAGCTGCTGCTGCGCCATCGTCAGTTGCTGGCGCGCGACGTCGAGCTCGTGCTGGGCGTCGTCAAACTGCGCCTGCGAGACGATGTGCTCGGCCAGCAGTGCCTGTTGGCGCCGCTGATCTTTCTGGCGGAACGCCAGCGTGTCCTGCGCAGAACGCAGTGCCGCGAGCTGTTGCTGATACGCCGCCTTGACCGCGGCGATCTGCAGGCGCATCGCGCCGACCTTGGCCTGCGCCTCGTCGACGGCGATGCGCAGCGGTTCCTCGTCGAGGCGGAACAGTACGTCGCCGCGACGCACGTGCTGGTTGTCGTGCACCGCCACCGCGACGACGCGGCCGGAGATGTTGCTGCTGATCGAGGCCTGCGCTGCCTGCACGTAGGCGTCGTCGGTGGACATGTAGCGGCCGCCGCTGAGCCAGAAATACAGACCGCCGCCGATGGCGACGGCGAGGCCGGCAGCCATCAGCGGCATGCGCAGGCGCTCGCGCCGCGGGCGGTGCGACGATGGCGCGGAGACCGACGGGACTGTGCTCATGATTTCTTGCTCGAAGCGCGGCGCAGGCGGCCGTAGGCGCGCGCCTTGGTGGCGGGGGAGGGGCGGGCGTCCGTGTCAGCGGATTGACCGCCCGGCGTTGAGGCGTCGGCAGCGCCCGGCACGCGCCTGGCAAGGTTGTCGTGGATACGCTGCAGCAGGCCGAACAGCTGCTCCTGATCGGTCTCGTCGAGTCCTTCGAACGCCTCGGCACGGGCGCGGTCGGCGATCGTCCAGATCTGCCGCGTGATCGGTGCCGCCTCGACTGTCAGGTGCAGACGCCGCACGCGGCGGTCGGCGGGATCAGGGCGGCGCTCGATCCAGCCGTCGTCTTCCATGCGGTCGAGGATGCGTACCAGCGTCATCGGATCGGTATCGGTGAGCGCGGCGAGCTGCACCTGGGTGACGCCCTGGTTGCGCTGCAGGTGGATCAGCACCTTGCACTGCGCCAGGCCCAGGCCCAGGCCGCGCTCGCTGCTGTGGCGCTCGAAGTTTTTCGCCGACAGCCGCGACACGTCCTTGAGCAGGAAGCCGAAGTAACGCTGACGATTCATCGCTGCGGTCCTCGAGGATCGATGGAGAATGTGCGAGGGAAAACATCATATCGCATGATATGAAAGACGCGCGTCGAACGCTGTGCGCCGCTAGAATGCGCGCCTGCCGCTCCTCGTCCGTCGCATCGGCCTGCCGTCGCAGGCTCAAGCCATCCTCATGTCCACCGTCCGCATCCCGCCAACCGCCTGGTCGTCCGCGCTGATTGCTGCGCTGGTGGGTTTTGGCGGCACGGTGGCGCTGGTGGTTCAGGCGATGCAACACATCGGCGCTTCGGCCGCGCAGATCGGCTCGGCGATAACGGCGCTGTGCCTGGGCATAGCCGTAGCCGGGGCGGTGGCGAGCCGGCTGTGCCGCATGCCGGTGCTGTTCGCCTGGTCGACGCCGGGTGCGGCGCTGATCGCGACCAGCAGCCTGCAGCTGAGCTGGCCGGTGGCGACCGGTGCCTTCGCGGCGGCAGCGCTGCTGATGCTGCTGCTGGGGCTCGTGCCCTGGCTGGGCCGGCTGGCCGCACGGATTCCGCCGGCGGTGGCGTCGGCGATGCTGGCCGGCGTGCTGCTGCCGTTCTGCCTCTCGCTGTTTCGCAGCCTGGCTTCCGATCTGGTCCTCGCCGGCACGCTGCTGCTGGTTTTTCTGGTGGCGCGGCAGCGGGCGCCGCTGTACGCACTGCTGCTGGTGTTGCTGGCGGCATTCGTCATCGTCGCCGTGCGCGGCGATGCGGGCGCGCTGCCCCGTGGATCCTGGGCGGGCGCACCCGCGCCGGGCTGGCCGCAATTCGATCTGCGCGCGTTCATCAGTCTGGGCCTGCCCTTGTTCCTGGTGACGCTGTCGTCGCAGAACCTGCCTGGCCTGATGGTGTTGCGCGCCTGCGGCTACCAGCCGCCGGCGCAGCCCTTGCTGCTCGGTGCCGGCGTCGCCAGCCTGCTGGTCGCGCCGTTCGGAGCGCACAGCGTCAATCTCGCGGCCATCACCGCTGCCCTCTGCACCGGGGCCGATGCTCATCCGGACCCGGCCAGGCGCTGGATCGTCGGCTTGATCTACGCCGGCATCTATGTGCTGCTGGCGCTGTTCTCGGTACCGCTGGTGGCCTTGTTTGTCGCGATGCCGCCGGCGACGGTGGCGATCATCGCCGGCATCGCCGTCATCGGCCCGCTATCGGCGGCGCTTCAAGGCATGCTCGCGACGCCCGAGCATCGGGACGCGGCCGTTCTGAGCTTCGCCGCCACGGCCTCGGGCCTCAGTCTCTGGGGTATCGGCGCCGCTTTCTGGGGCCTGGTCATTGGCTTCGCGGCGCTTGCCGCGCGGGCACTGCTGGTACCCAAATCGTTTCATAACTGAAGCATTCGCCGCGCCACTGCCGGCGCGTGCGCGGTTTTTTCCGCCGTCCCGCGTGCTCCATCCCCATTGTTTATGCGATGCACCGTGAATGCACGGGTGCATGCCGGGCTTTTTTTTGATCAAGCCGCTGAAATAAATAGAAAATTTATTGTTCGAAAAAACAACAGTAAAAAAATGGATGAGTTTGTGAGTAAGGCGTTCAGACCTCCGGCTTGCCGGTTTTAAATTTTTATATCGTTTAAAAACATAGATATATAAACAATACTGCGCCGGAGCCGGCCGGCCTATTGTGGATTTTCTCTGCTTATGTATGATCCGCACAACAAGAAATTGTTCGTAAATAGAACAATAAATTCGGATCTACAGGACGGAGGAAGAAACATGGCGAACAACGCCAACGCGACAATCTGGTTCACGGACCCGACGGCGGTCGACCACGGGCAGGTCGGCGGCAAGGGCGCCAATCTCGGCCGGCTGACCAAGTCCGGCTTCGTGGTGCCACCGGGCTTTGTTGTCGGAACGGCGGCATACGCGGCGCATGTCGAGGGCGGCAAGGGCCTCAAGGCCACGATCGCCGAGATTCTCGGCTCGGTCGACTACAACGACGCCGCTGCGCTTGATGCCTCCGTCGCCAAGATCCGCACGGCGATCACCAGTGCCGCAATGCCGGCGCAGATCGCCGCCGATATCGCCGCGGCCTACGACAAGCTCGGCGACATCTACGTCGCGGTGCGTTCGTCGGGCACCGCCGAGGATCTGGCGGGAGCCTCGTTCGCTGGTTTGCACGATACCTACCTGGACATCCGTGGTCGCGACAACCTGCTCGATGCGGTGAAGCGTTGCTGGGCGTCGATGTGGACCTCGCGAGCGGTGTTTTACCGGCAGACGCAGGGCTTCGATCACTTCTCCAGCTCGATCGCCGTCGTCGTGCAGACGATGGTGGAGTCGGAGGTGTCCGGTGTGATGTTCACCGGCAATCCGATCAACACCGCGACCGACCAGGTCGTCATCACGCCGAGCTATGGCCTGGGCGAGGCGATCGTCTCCGGCATCGTTACGCCGGATGAATTCATCGTCCGCCACGACGGCCTGAAGATCCTCAACCGCACGCTCGGCAGCAAGGCGGTCGAGATCATCCGCAACAAGGACACCGGCAACGGCGTCGTCCATCTCGAGGTCGCCGAGGAACGCCGCGCGCGCTTCTGCATGAGCGACGCGCAGGTGACGGAGCTGGCGGCGATCGGTCTGCGCATCCAGGAGGCCTATCAGGGCTTTCCGCAAGACATCGAGTGGGCCTATCAGGGCGGCCAGTTCTACGTGCTGCAGGCCCGTCCGATCACCGGCGTCGAGTTCTCGTGGGATGCCGAGGTCACCAACAGCGTGCAGGGCAACAACGACGGCGTCAGCTACGAGACGATCTGGTCGCGCGTGTTCCCCGAGGAAATGTGGACGGGCGCGATCTCGCCGCTGATGTTCTCGTGGCGCTGCTGGGGTCTGAACCAGTGCCACAGCGTCGGCGTGCAGGTCGCCGGCTATCCGGAACAGGACCATCTGGAACGGCGGCTGTGGACGTACTACAAGGGCGTTTCGTACTACAACGTCGAGGCCGACATCCTGCGCATCAAACAGTCGATCCCGCCGCAGTTGCGGCCGGGCATGCTGCACAAGATTCCGAAGATGTATCACGAGGAAGTGCTGGCGGCGCCGTTCGACTGGGGCCGCTACCTCGAGTTCTTCGCGCGCACCGAACGCCTGCGCCCGGACATGGGCCTGAACTGGTGGAAGGCGATCCGCGACAAGTTCATCGACAACAAGGAATACCGCGAGTACACGCGGCCGCGTACGCGCGCCGAGTACGGCGCGATGTCCGACATCGAACTCAAGCAGCACCTGGCCGACGTGATCCGTGAGGAAATCGCCTCCTACGATCCGCCCTGGTACGGCCTGCTCTGGTACATGGGCGAATCGATCGGCTGGCTCGGCTGGATCTGCGCCAACTGGTATACCGGCGGCCGCCCGACGATCTTCATGGATCTGATGACCGGCACGCGCAAGCCCACCATCACCGGCGTCGAGAACCACGCCTCGTGGGAGCTGGCCAACTTCATCCACAAGTCGCCGGAGCTGTATTCGCTGTTCCAGAAGTATCCGGACGCGCGCTTCCTCGACTACGTCGACCAGTGCGTCGAAGGCCCGGCGTTCCGCAAGAAGTACGCGGAGCATGTCGCCAAGCGCGGTCACCGCGGCCATCCGGATCGCGACATCTATTTCGATCGCCGCGCCGATGATGTCATGGTCGATTTTCGCGTGCTGCCGGGCTTGATGGGCACGCCGGACCCGCTGATCCAGGAAGAGCGCATGCGCGCCAAGCTGGAAGAGTCGATCCAGCATGTCTACGACAATCTGGCCGCGCAGCCGGACATGGGCATCTTCAAGGCCAAGCTGTTCCAGTTCCTGGTCGAGTTCTCGCACAACAGTCTCGAGTTCCGCGACAACGAGCGCGAGGTGATGGACTGGTCGACCTACGACATCAAGCTCGGCTTCGAGGAAGTCGGCCGCCGCTGCGTCGAGCGCGGTGGCCTGCGCGAGATGAAGGAATGCTACTTCCTGACGATGGAAGAGCTCTACGCGGTTCTTGCCGGCACCGAGAACAAGGCGCTGACGCGCGCCAAGATCGATGCGCGCCGCAAGAACTTCGACCAGATCAACAGCAAGAAAGTACATCCGGCCCCGTTCATCCAGTACGGCCGTCCGGCACCGATCGACCAGCCGGAGATCTCCGGCGACGGCGTGCTGCGTGGCAAGACCACCAGCGTCGGCAAGGTCACCGGTACGGCACGCGTGGTGCACGAGCTCTCGCAGATCGGCCGCGTCAAGAAGGGCGAGATCCTGATCGTGCACGCCACCGATCCAGGCTGGACGCCGGTGTTCATGCTGATCCAGGGCATCGTCCTGGAGACCGGCGGCCTGATCAGCCACGGCGCGCTGCTGGCACGCGAGTACGGCTTGCCGGGCGTGCAGGTCGAGGCGGCGCTGCAGCTGGTTCCGGACGGCGCGACGATCACGGTCGACGGCGACAACGGCGTGGTCATCATCCACGACGAGGAATCCGGCGAAGGCGCGCTGAAAGTAGCGGCCTGAAGCGCAGCGGGGCCCGGCGCCGAGCCGGGCTCCGCCGATGCTGCGTTGAGACCAGACACAAGCAGAGCGGCTTCCAAGAAGGCTGCCACCGATGCCCGGCAAGTGCCGAAAAAAAGAGAGAGGAGACACTGTGAAGATTCCGCCAAGCACGCAATGACAGCCGACCGCGCGCGCCGCTGAAGCGCGCGCCGCTGGCCATCCCGCCTGTCGCCGCCCCTTGGGCCGGCGACGGTCCATCCGAGACGACCGAACAGTCCGCTGAGGCGGGCCGCGGGAGTGCTTGGTCCGATTTCCGGCATGCCTTCAGGCGCATACCGGCTCGCTTCATGACTTCAAAGCTGCCGGCGGCGCTGCATCGCCGGCGATCCATAAGGGTTTTAGGAGGGGAAGATGAAAAAATACGTGTCCGTCCTGGCAGGCCTGGGCCTGGCAGCGACAGCAAGCGTTGGGCATGCACAGCAGGCGGAGGGCGCCATCGCCGAGCCGCAGGCTGATGCCGGACTTGGTGCGGAGCCGGCCCCGGCAACGCCGGCGGAATCCGCTGTCCTGGCTGCCGAGGCGCCGGCCAACGGCGCGGATGCTGCGGCCAGCGAAGAAGCTGCTACGCAAGGCGCTGCCACGCCGCGCGCCCGCAGCGCGCTGATCGAGGAGATCGTCGTCACTGCGCAGAAGCGCGAGGAAAACCTCGCCAACGTGCCGATCTCCATCCAGGCCTTCAGCCCCGAAGCGCTGTCCGCGCGCGGTATCGAAAGCCAGCTCGGTCTGGCGCGCGCGGTGCCGAGTCTCGATGTCGGCAGCCAGGCCGGCTATGCGACGATCTTCCTGCGCGGCATCGGCACCGAGGCGTTCCTGACGGCCGATCCCAGCATCGCCAGCTATGTCGACGGCGTGTACTTTCCGTTCTCGCCGACCTTCGTGCAGAACTTCGCAGGCGTCGAGCGCGTCGAGGTCCTCAAGGGGCCGCAGGGCACGCTGTTCGGTCGCAATGCCGTCGGTGGTGCGATCAGTGTCACCAGCCTGTCGCCGGATTTCCATGAGGCGAAGACGACCATCGACGTCTCGGCTGGCAACTACAATCTGATCAACCCGCGCGTCTACACCAATATCCCGGTGACGGACAATTTCGCGGTCAACCTCAGTGCCTTCTATTCGCACGGCGACAGCTATCTGGACGGCGAGTCGCAGGGCAAGCCCTTGCGCAAGAACATCGATCAGGGTGTGCGCATCAAGGCGCGCTGGGAGCCGATGGAGGATCTCGACGTGCAGCTTGGCTGGGTGCGCACCAAGAGCCAGAACAACGGTGCGATCGGCCAGAACCTCAATCCGACGCCGCTGGGTCAGGTCCTCACGATCCGCCCGCCGGAAGACAAGTATCGCGTCGACGTCGATGAGCGCCTGTACGGCGTCTCCGAGACCTCGGTGCAGCAGGCGCAGATCAGCTATACCGGCGCGCCCTGGTTCGACATCAAGCTGCTCGGCAGCGAGCAGCGCAACAAGCTGCTGTACAACTACGACTTCGACGGTACCTCGCTGCCGCTGGTGTCGTTCGACGTGCCCGGCCATCCGGCACACATCCAGCAGGGCGAGCTGCAGCTGATCTCCAACGACACGCTGCCGGGCAACGAGTGGCTGAAGCTGACCGGCGGCGTGTTCTGGTTCCAGAACGTGCAGGGCTTCGATCCGGTGCAGCTGACGGTCGCCAACATCGACCCGCGCGTACCGGGCACGATCATCGACAACCTCGGCGTCGCCGATCTGCTCAACCTCAATCAGCAGCTGCTCGATGGCCTGGACCGCGTCGGCAGCCTGCTCGACAACCTGCCGGGTGATCCGCTGCCGGACGGCCGCTTCTATCGCGTCGACGCGACCGGTCAGGTGTACACCAAGTCGATCGGCTACTACTTGCAGACCACGATCAACCTGACCGACTGGTGGGCGTTGACGCTCGGCGGCCGTTACCAGGATGAAGATCGCGGCGTGCATCGTTCGACGACGTCGGTGATTGTCTACAACACCGATCCGGTCGAGCAGATTCTCGGTCGCAAGGCCATTGTCTGGGAGCAGGCGCGTGCCGACGGCGGCACGGTGCCCAATCACGACGTGACCAAGGGTTTCCAGCCGAAGGTGTCGATGGACTTCCATCCGTTCGACGACGACACGCTGGTGTTCGCTTCATGGCAGAAGGCCGAGAAGGCCCACGCCTATAACGCGTTTGCCGTCTACCTGCCGCCGCAGTACATCCGCCCGGAAAAGACCACCGCGTACGAAATCGGCCTGCGCACCAAGCTGTTCGACGGTGCCATGCGCCTGAACACGGCGATCTTCCGCTACGACATCAAGGACCAGCAGACCCAGTACGTGTCGCTGATCACCGGTGGTGCGCTGGCGTTCGAGAACGCGCCGAAGGCGCGCTCGCAAGGCATCGACTTCGACGTCATCACCGAGGTGTTCCCGTCCTACATCGATGGCCTGGTGCTGTCGCTCAACGGTGCTTTCCTCGACACCGAGTTCGTCAAGTACCCGAACGCTTCGGGCTTCGATCCGGCCACCGGCCTGTTCCGCTCCAACATGGACTTCACCGGGAACAAGCAGACGCGCTCGCCGGACTTCTCCGGTTCGGTCGCGGTTACCAAGCTCTGGGATCTGGGCAGCGGCGAGTTCGAGATCGGCACCGACTACTACTACAACAGCGGGTTCTACTACAGCGCCTCCAACGATCCGCGCTATGAACAGGAAGCCTACGGCCTGCTCGGTGCGTTCGCGCGGTATCGCTACAACCCGCAGAACATCGAAGTGCGCGTGTTCGGCAACAACCTGACCGACAAGTTCTACACGCAGGGCGTCATCTCCACCGACTTCGGCGGCATCTTCACGATCGCGCCGCCGGTTCTCTACGGCCTCAAGGTCTCGTGGGAGTTCTGAGCATGAGTCGCCACCGCAATACCAAGAACGATTACGGCCAGAACCGTGGGGGAAACAAAATGAACACGCTACGCATCTGCATTTCCGTCGCCATGCTGGGCCTGGCGAGCGCGACGGCCCAGGCTGAGGAGGCTGCCTCGCCGCTGGTCGAAGGCAGCTACCTGACGCTGATGGGCACGGGCATCCTGCCGCAGGACAAGAGCGGCACCTCGCTCAAGGACGGCTACGGCGGTACGGTCGGCTTCGGCATCCGCAAGGATTTCTACGCGATGGAAGTCTTCGGCCAGATCGCCGATCTGGACGGCGCCACCGTGCGCGGCTTCGGTGTCAACGGCCTGCTGTTCCCGTTCTCGTCATGGCGCCATGTCTACGGCACCGTCGGTCTGTCGGGCCTGGAATATGCCGACTACAAGACGCCCGCCGGCTCCTGGGACGATTCGGTCGACTTCAACACCATCAATGCTGACGCCGGTGTCGGCGCGCTGTGGCCGCTCAACTGGGGTCGTTACGACTACGCGATCCGCACCGAAGTGCGTTACCGTTTCGGGCGCCGCGAGCGCGACTACAACGATCTGGACCGCGATTTCGACGCGCCACGCGACTTCGAGCACATCGTCATCAACATCGGCTTCCAGCTGCCGACGCGCAAGCGCGCGCCGGTGGTCGCGGCGGCGCCGGTCGAGCCGGTGGTGGTCACGCCGCCGCCGGTCGCGTGCAGCGACGGCGTCGACAACGATGGCGACGGGAAGATCGATTTTCCCAACGATCCGGGCTGTTCGGCCGCCGACGACAACGACGAGACCGACGAAGCGCCGCCGTGCAAGGCGCCGATGCCGGGTGAGCAGATTTCGCTCAACGGTTGCGCCACCGGTGACGTGCTGGTGCTGCGCGGCGTCAATTTCGAGTTCGACCAGGCGCGCTTGACGGCCAACGCCAAGACCATTCTCGATGGTGTTGCCGATGCGCTGCTGGCGGCTCCCGCGGTTCGCTTCGAGATCGGTGGCCACACCGATGCCAAGGGTAGCGACGACTACAACCAGCGCCTGTCCGAGCGTCGCGCGAAGTCGGTCGTGCAGTACCTGGGAGGCAAGGGCATCGCCGCCGACCGCATGACGGCCGCAGGTTATGGCGAGAGCCGGCCGATCGCCGACAACGACAGCGACGAAGGACGCGAGGCCAACCGCCGCGTGGAGCTGAAGATCAGCCAGAGCGGCGTCGGCGAGCCTGCGTCGGCTGCGGCGCCGGCTGCGCCCGCGGAGCCCGGCGTTGCCGCTCAGCCGTCGGCTGCCGCCGAGCCGGCGTCAGCCGAGCCTGCGGCGCAGAGCGCTCCTGCCGCAGAGGCCCTGCCGCTCGAACCGCTGCCCTGAGGCCTGATCGCGGGATCTGCCTGCGCAAGCAGGCCGATCGCGCAAGCCGAACCCTTGCCCGCTGCTTTTTGCTCTCTCCATCTCTCACTCCGGAGCAGCGGGTTCTTTTATTCGTTACGCTGGCGATGCCGTCACAGCGCGGGCGCAGCGCATCGCCGGTATGCGGCACGACCGCGACGGGAGGACGGACCGCTGAGGTCCGACGTACGGTCATGAGCGGGACAACGGGTACGGCCACGGCCGTCCCGGCCCGCATCGGTCCGTGGCAGGTCCGGGCGCGTCGGCGCGCGGCCTGCCACTTTTTGGCCGCGCCGCCATGGCATGGCCGCCGTGTCTTTGTCGTCGACAGGGAGCTGCTGCGGGCACACTCCATGAGCAAGCGGATACGGATAGCCCTGGCGTTTGCAGTGATCTACCTCGTCTGGGGCAGCAACTACCTGGCGATCCACGTCGCCGTGCGCGAGATGCCGCCGCTGGCGTTTGCGGCGCTGCGCTGTGCGCTTGCCGCACCTCTGCTGCTTGGCTTCGCAAGATGGCAGGGCCAGCGCCTGCCCACGGCATGGCGCGACTGGTGGGTGGTTATCGCCACCGCGCTGCTGACGCTGGTTCTGGCCAGTGGTCTGGTGATCTGGGCGCAGCAGTGGCTGCCATCGGGGCAGGCCGCGCTGATCATCGCCAGCTCGGCCCTGTGGGTCGCCCTGTTCGGCGCGCTTGGCTCTCGCGGCGAACGGCTTGGCGCCTGCTCGGTGCTGGGGCTGCTGAGCGGATTCGCCGGCGTGGCGCTGCTGCTCGCCGGCAGCTGGCGCATCGCTGCGGTACCGGCCTGGGCCTACGCGGCGACACTGATCTCGGCTCTCGCCCTGGCCGCTGGCGCGATGCTGCTGCGCCGCTTTGCGCCGCGCTGCGGCGCCGCGCTGACCGCCGGGCTGCAGTCGCTGCTGGCGGCGCCGGTGCTGGGTGTCGCCAGCCTGGCTGCCGGCGAGATTCCACAGTGGCGCTGGACGGCGGCGGGTGCCTGGGCGCTCGGCTATCTGGTGGTGTTCGGTTCGTTCATCGGCTATAGCGTGTTCAACTGGCTGGTGCACGAGGTCAGCCTTGCGCAACTGGGGACCTATGCCTACGTCAATCCGGCCGTCGCCATGCTGCTGGGCTGGCTGCTGCTGGACGAGCGCCTGCTGCCGACGCAGGCGCTGGGCGCCGTGGTGGTCATCGCCGGCGTGGCACTGGTGATGGCGGGTTCACGTCGACGGGCGCAGCGGCGATGAATCGCAGTCAGGACGCGCCGCCGCCGACTTCCGGGAGCATCACAGCTAGAATGCCGGGCATCGATGCGGCAGGCGCCGCGCCAGATGATCCCCTCATGGCAAAGAAACCGGTCTTGGCTGCGACAAAGCAACTTCCTCGGCATCTGTTGAGCGGCCTGCTGGGCTTCTTCTATCCGATCCACTACGGCATCGCGATGGAAACGGAAACGCGCATGCTGCAGGGCAAGGTTTCGCGCCAGCAGGCGGCAGTGATCTGGCTGATCGAATCGACGGTGGGCAGCAGCGGCTGGATGCGCCGCAGGATCATCGAGCAACAGCTGCGCAGCTGGTTCGAGTCGAGCAATTCGCAGGTCTCGCAGTTGCTCAAGGAGCTGGCCAGCCCGCCGCTGGCGCTGATCGTGCAGATGGAGAACCCGCTGTCGGCGCGCGAGAAGCTGGTGGCCTTGACGCCGCAGGGGCGGGCCTTCTTCCAGTCGATGTTCGAGACCGGCATCGAGTTTCTCGGTGAACGCCTGACCCACATCAGCGAGGAGATGGCGCGGTCCGGCATCAGCTTCTATTCGGCGATCACCTATCGGCCGCCCGGCACCGAGGACGCGCTGATCACGCCCGTGCACCTGCCGTCGATCAGTTTCAAGGAAGAAGCACCCAAGCCGCCGCGGAAGAAAAAGGGCGGCGCCACGGGCTGAGGCCCTAGGGCCTGTTAACGCTATGGCCGCCGCTGTGACGGAGACCGTTTTGCC